>JAIMBG010000237.1 GCA_023511555.1 Acetobacteraceae bacterium
GGTCCAGTGCCAGATCGAGTAGACCGTGTCCCAGGGTGTGCCGGTGGTGTAGGAGCGGACCTCGTTGGTAAAGTCGCGGGTGTAGAACGACCAGTACTCGTCGCGCAGGCGCCGCACGCGGGGCGAGAGGTTACCCGCAGCCGACCAGATCTCGGTGGGCGCCAGGGCGCAGCTCTCAGGAGTAGCGGGCATACACATTCCTCCTTTGGGGTCCAGAGGATAGAGACTCACCCAACCCCCTCCCCAGATTGGCATGAGCGTTAACTTGGAGGTAGGCACTCACCGGTGTAGGAAACGCCTCCCCTACCCCTCCTCAGTGGCGGACAGGATGCGGAATTCCTGATCTCGACCTTGCTTCATTGGGGCGGCCCCATCCCCCGCCCCCTTCCCCGCGGCAGTTCAGGGGCGGACAGGTTGTGGGATTCCTGAGCTCGCCCTTGATTCTCTGGGGCGGCCCCATCCCCCAACCCCTTCCCTCGAGTTTGGCCTTTTGTAGCAGATAGTTGAAAGACGGACACCTTTCGGGTAGAGTATGGTTGATCACCCAAACCCCTACCACGAAAGGTGTCCGAGATGAAGGATAGCACAAATGTCGCCGAGTTGCCAGCGCTGCTGCGAGAGTTGGTGTTGCTCATCTACGCTCACCGGGGGGCGTTCCGGCAGGAGCGAACCTTCCTGCGGGCGATGGGTTTGCTGTTTGGCGAGTTGTTCGCCTTCGGGCGCCGCACGGTCACGCAAATCCTATTGGCTTTGGGGTGCACCGACGCCGATTGGAGTCCCTGGTATCGCCTTCTCAGCCATGATCGCTTCCGTGTAGAGGAACTGGCCCGCTGTCTGTTCCGCGAGACCCTGGTCCATGTCCGGCCCGACGAGTACTACCCGGTGGTCCTGGACGGGACCCAGATCCCGCGCAGCAGCCAGAAGATGCCGGGGACCAGTTGGCTGAAGGCGCCACGGACACCTCCTTTCCGCGTTGGCATCCACCGTGCGCAGCGCTTCCTGAACGGCGCGTGGTTGACGCCGCTGGAGGATGGCTACACACGCGCTGTGCCCTTGCGCTTCCTGCCAGCGTTTCCGGAGAAAGCGGTGCCTGCAGAGGCGCCACCCCGTCGGGAGTGGGCGGCAGGTTTGGACTTCCTGCGCTGGGTCAGGGACGAACTGGACGAAGCCGGGCGGCCGGGACAACGGGTGCTGGTGCTGGGGGACGGGAACTTCGACGTCCTCGAGTTCTGGCGGGGGCTGCCGGAGAAAGTCGTGTTGGCGGTGCGGACGGCCCGCAATCGTTGTCTGTACCGGCTGCCGACGCCCCGAGGTGGGCGAGGCCGGCCGCCGCTGTACGGGGAACGGCTCCCGCCACCGAGCGCCTGGCTGCAGAGTCGGCGAGACTGGTTGCGAACGACGCTTCGGGTGCGCGGGCGCGATCTGCCGCTGCGGTACAAGGTCGAGGGGCCCGTGCTGCGAGAGGGTCTGCCAGAGCGTCCTCTCTTCCTGATCATCGTAGGTGGCCAGGAGTGGTGGGTAGGCAAGCGGCGTCGGAGGCGGCGTCGTCGTGAGCCTGCCCTCTACCTGGTGTCGGCGATACGGCAGGGGGACCAGTGGGTCTTGCCGATGGAGGTCGACGAACTGCTGGGTTGGCTGTGGCAGCGTTGGGAGGTGGAAGTCACACATCGCGAGATGAAGAGTGGTCTGGGGGTAGGAGAGAAGCAGTGCTGGGGGCGGCGCTCTGCGATAGTTTCGGTGCAGTGGAGCGTCTGGGTGTACGCGGTGCTGGTGTTAGCAGGCTACCGGGCGTGGGGACTGCGGGGTGGTCCACCCGCTCCGTCGCGGTGGTGGCGAGGGTCTGGGCGCTGGTCGTTGAGCACTTTGTGGCGGAGCTACCGGGCAGCACTGTGGGGCACAGGCGAATTTCGGGCCCTTTGGACGGGAACCGGTGACAACTGGCTGAAAAAAGAGGCCTGGTTGGCTGGGTTATCGAACGCTGTGGCCGCAGCGGCCCGAATCTGAGGCAAAAATGGCTCTCTCAGGCCGTTTCGGCCCCCCGCAAGACCCGCCCAGACACGCCAAAAAGCCAAAGTCCAGGGCCGGGGGATAGGGTCGCCATGCCCTCAGCAGAGATCCTTATCGGTCAATGTCACAATCTTGATAAGCCCTGGGTCTTGCACCAGGGCTTTGAAAGTCGGCTTTGGTGGAAGGATGAGGTAACAATTGGAT
>JAIMBG010000238.1 GCA_023511555.1 Acetobacteraceae bacterium
AGTCTCCACCGACCCTCCATACTATGACAACGTGGGCTACGCCGACCTCTCCGACTTCTTCTACCTCTGGCTGAGGCGTGCACTCAGACCGGTGTTCCCAGACCTTTTTGCGACGGTGGCGGTGCCCAAGGCGGAGGAGCTCGTCGCCGCGCCGTATCGACACGGGAGCAAGGCCGAGGCGGAGTCGTTCTTCCTTCAGGGCATGACCCAGGCCATGCGGCGACTGGCCGAGCAGGCCCACCCGGCATTTCCTGTCAGCATCTACTATGCGTTCAAGCAGGTCGAGGAGAACGGCGAGGAGGGAATCTCCAGCACCGGGTGGGAAACCTTCCTCGATGCCGTCATCAGAGCCGGCTTTGCTATCACTGGCACCTGGCCCATGCGCACAGAGCGGGGTGGCAGGACGATTAGCATCGGCACCAATGCTCTCGCCTCCAGCATCGTGCTGGTGTGCCGGCGGCGGCCGGAGGACGCGGCGACGGCGACCCGCCGCGAGTTCCTCAACGCCCTCCGCGCCGAGCTGCCACGGGCGCTCGCGCACCTGCAACGCAGCAACATCGCCCCGGTAGACCTTGCGCAGGCGGCTATCGGCCCGGGGATGGCGGTCTTTACCCGCTACGCCCGGGTGCTCGATGCGGCCGGCCGGCCGCTCACCGTGCGCGAGGCGCTCGCCCTCATCAACCAGACCCTCGATGAGGTGCTGGCCGAGCAGGAGGGGGACCTCGACGCCGACACCCGCTGGGCGGTGGCCTGGTTCGAGCAGTACGGCTTTGGCGAGGGCGAGTACGGCGTGGCGGAGACGCTCTCCAAGGCCAAGGATACCAGCATCGCCGGGATGGTGCGCGATGGCCTCCTCGTCGCGCGGGCCGGCAGGGTCCGGCTGCTGCGCCCGGCCGAGCTTGACCCGGAGTGGGACCCCGCCGCCGACCGGCGACTCACGGTGTGGGAGATCGTCCATCACCTCGTGCGCGTGCTGGAGCGGGGCGGCGAGGAGGCGGCGGCAGCGTTGGTGGCCCGGGTCGGCAGCGGGGCGGAGGCTGCGCGGCACCTCGCCTACCGGCTCTACACCATCTGCGAGCGCAAGAAGCGGCCCCAGCAGGCCCTCTCCTACAACGCCCTGGTGCAGAGCTGGCCCGAGATCGCCCGGCTCGCGCGCGAGCGTGGCGGCCAGATGGTGCAGGGGCGGTTCGCGTAGGGGTGCGGCACCCGGAGCCGAGGCCGGGGAACGACACGCCGGAACCCCGCGTCGCCCGGGGCCGAGGCCCCGGGCTGAAATAGGAAATAGGGAAAAAGCCCCCTTTGGGGGCTGGGGAGGGCGCTGACGCCATCGGGAGGCGATACCTGAGCCGAAGGGGACTCAGCCCCGAAGGGGCTTGTCTGTTTTCAGCGCGGGGCTTTCAGCCCCGCGCCACCCCGGAGGCTGTACGTGTCGCCATCGTGATAGCGGCGCCTAGGCCCCGCGTCGCCCGGGGCCGAGGCCCCGGGCTGAGAGGGCGAAGCCCCCTGCGGGGGCTAGGGACGACACGAGTCGTATGGTAAGATCATCCAGGCCCGGGACGGGCTTAGCCCCGAAGGGGCTCGTCTGTTTTCAGCGCGGGGCTTCCAGCCCCGCGCGCGGTGGGGTTGGGGACGGCGCCACCCTGATCACAGCGCGGCGGCCCCGCATCGCCCGGGGCCGAGGCCCCGGGCTGAGGAGGGCAAAGCCCCCTGGGGGGCTGGGCACGGCGCAGCGGTCGTCTCCGGGAGTTGGCGCAGCCCCGAAGGGGCTTGGCTGTTTTCAGCGCGGGGCTTCCAGCCCCGCGCTACCCCGGGCGCCGGACATGGCGCGAGCGGCATCCCGCGGCGGCAGCCTCGCTCCGGAGGGGATTCAGCCGCGGGAGGGCTTCGCTTTTCCCAGCGCGGGGCGGAGGCCTGGGATTGAGTCCCGGGCCGCAGCCCCCGCGCTAGGTGGAGGACAGATTGTGGTCTTGCCGTCGCGCGTGTACGGGAGACGACCTGCACTGGATCGCCGGGAGGTGATACGAGACGTGGCTCACACCAAAAAGCTCATCGAAGTCGCCCTGCCGCTGGATGCGATCAACAAGGCCGCAGTGCGGGAAAAGTCGATCCGGCACGGGCACCCGAGCACGCTGCACCTGTGGTGGGCGCGCCGGCCCCTGGCGGCGGCGCGCGCGGTGATCTTTGC
>JAIMBG010000239.1 GCA_023511555.1 Acetobacteraceae bacterium
ACTCCGAAGTGCCCGATGTTTGGCTCCGTCAGACCACAACAAGGCAACAAGCGACGATTCTCCGCACGTCTCCCCGTACGCCCTGAAATGTGCTGAAATGAGGTGCTTGTCCCCGAGATAATCACTCGTTCTTTCAGGCGTGACGTATAACTCAAGCGTGCCGAATAACTATGGACGCTATCAACTGGCATAGTGTGCTGTTTTACCTTTTTTCGGGATTGGCATGCGGCGCCGCTGTGGCCGTGGTGCTGTGCGGGAATATCGTGCGGATGGCCTTCGCTCTGGTGGCGGCGCTGGGAGCACCCACGGCCCTGGTGTTCGACGCCCTGAGCTACCTCGGCCCCTTCCTGGCGCTGGCTCACCTGGGGAGGTTCTATGCGCCGCAGGCCGCGGCGGCGGGCATCGCCGAGCCCCAGCCGGCGGGGCCAGCCCCCGGCGGCGCCGGGAACCAGGGGGCTGCCTCCCCAGCCAGGGGCCGGCCCGATCGGCCCTCTCTCGGGGACGGCCAGGGTGGCCGCGAGAGGGGAGGCTGGGCCGCCGCCCTGGCCGACATGGCCGAGGGCTTCCGCTTCGTGGCCCGGGACCGGCTGCTCCTCGTCATGGCGGGGGTGCTCCTCTTCCCCATGCTGGCCGTCTCGCCCATAAGCGCCCTGGAACCAGCGTTCGTGGAGCGCGCCCTGCGTCTGGGGCCGCAGGCCTTCGGCTACCTCGACGGAGCGCTGACGGTGGGGCTGCTGGCGGGCGGGCTGCTCGTCGGCGGCCTGGAACGCAGGGTGGACAAGGTTCTGGCCATGTGGGGGGGCATGGCGGGCATGGCCCTGGCCACCGCCGGCCTGGCCGCAAGCCCCCTCCTGGCCTGGGCGGTCTCGGCCAACCTGGCCCTGGGCTTCTCCATCACCGTCTCCCGGGTGGCCTACAACACCATGATCCAGACCTACGTGGGCAGGGGCTACATGGGCCGGACCTTCGGGACGGTGTCGCTGCTGGGGTCGCTGCTCAGCCCGCCCTGGACGGTGGCGGCCGGACGCATCTGCGACCTCTGGGGCGCGCGCCAGTCCCTGCTGATCATGGCCGCCCTGGCGATGACAGGGGCGGGGCTGGGGCGGCTGGCGGGGAGGATGTATCGGGCGAGAGAGGGCACCTGTGGAGCACCGCAGCCCCCAGGCTGCAGGTGAGGGTGTTCAACCCGAGTCCTGCACCCCAACGGCAGCGCGCCACCTCTTACTCGGCAGACACATCACTGGGCAGGGGGACCTCCCGTCCGAGCTCTCTCTGGGCGGCAACCCATGCGTCTTGCGCGTACACGCCGGCGTAAGACCGCAGGCGCCGCCTTCGCCCTGCTCAGTGCCCACAGGCGACCGGCCAAAGCCGCCGCGATCGCAGCCAGGCAGGGAGCCGCCACGGGCCACCTAGCGTGGGAGGGCCTGCCCGAGCCGATCCACCCCCCGGCACCCCCACCGGAATGAGCGTAAATAATCCTGGCAATTGATAACCACTCGCTGCTTTTAAAACATTTCGCGGCCCTGTCCTGATATCTATTCAGGAACATTGCCAGTTCCCTGCAAAACTGCCCTTCCTGGTTCATACCGGAATTGTCACTGGCTTTTAAAATTTGCTCTGGGACAGAAAGCATCTGTATATTTCTGCTCCTTACAAACTCCGGGTAAAGGGGATGGTTGAAAGCGACCCGCCCAAAGCCTTCGTCCCGGCGCAGCCCAAGCCCTTTTTCTTCAATTGTTTTAAGAGCCCTTAAAACATCCATTTTTTCAATTCCGCCTTCAATAATGATCCTTGCCGTAGATCCCGCCACCAGGGCAACTTCGCGAAAGCGGGGCAACCCCAGGTAATTGTTGAAGGAATCAAGCATCCGGCTTCTGCAGTAACAGGCACATACCTTTAATTTCAAGGGCTTGCAAACTACACCTGCACCGGACAAAACCCCGGCAAACTCTTCCTGCAGCAACCCGGGCACGTCCAGGCTCCCGGCATACCGGCCCCACGGATCAACGAGGATCGTATCCGTTAAAAGAGTCAACACCAGAGGGGAAAAGGGGTCCTCCACCCGCCCGGGCAAAGCGGAAGGATCCACATCCCTCCTGTCATCCAGAGGCAACCCTACCCAGGGGTCCACTTCCTCTTCCATCCCTGTCT
>JAIMBG010000240.1 GCA_023511555.1 Acetobacteraceae bacterium
GTCCAGGGCTCCAGCCTGTGCCCCTGGCCCTCCTGGAGCAGCACCTGGACGCGGCCCTCGGCCCGGTCCAGGAGCTGGGCGCAGTGCCTGAGCAGCTCCATCCCCTCCTGGAAGAGCCGGAGGGCCTCCTCCAGCCCCAGATCGCCGCCCTCCAGGCGCTCCACGGTGGCCTCCAGCCGCTCCAGGGCCTGCTCGAAGCCTAGCTCCGGTCCCGGGACGTCTTCCTGGCCCGGCATGACCGTGCTGGCGTGGGCCTCAGTCGCCGGCGCGGCGCCGGAAGCGCGCCCGGCCTCCCCCTCCGCGGCCGGCTTGCCGCCCGCCGGAGCTTTTCTGGCCTTGGGCACCTCAGATCACCTCACCTGGCCCGGTCCGTCCGGGGCGCAGCGGCCGAGGAGGGCCGCTCGCCCCTGAGTCTTGGACCCCACCCGGCACCCCAGCTCCCCGTCGTAGAGCACCACCGCCACCTGGTCACCCACCTCCGCCCTGGCCAGCCTGGTGACCGGCCGGCCGTCCTGGCGCAGGCAGATGCTGTAGCCGCGCTCCAGGACGGAGAGCGGGGAAAGCGCGCTGAGCCTCCCACGGAACGCGTCCAGGCGCGCCCTGCTCACCTTCAGTCCCCTCGTCCAGCCCAGCACCAGGCGCCGGCCCAGGCCGTCCACCCTCTGTCGTCCCTGCCACACCCTGTCCAGGGGCCGGGCCAATCCCGGGCTCAAGGCCAGCCTGTCCAGACGGCTCCGCCACCGCCCCAGGCGTTCCCGGATCCCTCCAATCAGGCGCGAGCCCAGGGAGTCCAGCCTCAGCCCAAGCTCCGAACCGTCCGGCACCGCCTGCTCCGCCGCGGCCGAGGGCGTGGGGGCGCGCAGGTCCGCCACCAGGTCGGCGATGGTGATGTCCGTCTGGTGGCCCACGGCCGAGACCACCGGCGCCCGGGAGGCGTAAATGGCGCGGGCCACCGCCTCGTCGTTGAACGCCCAGAGCTCCTCAAGCGACCCCCCGCCCCGGCCCACGATAATCACGTCTGCCCCACCCCAGGCGTTCATGAGCTCAAGAGCCCGGCAGATCTCCCCCGGAGCCTCGGCGCCCTGCACCCTGACCGGCGCCACCACGATGTCCAGGCAGGGCAGGCGCCTTCTGGCCACGGTCAGGATGTCCTGAAGCGCAGCCCCGGTGAGCGAGGTGACGACCCCCAGGCAGCGGGGAAGCAGGGGCAGGGGACGCTTGCGGCTGAAGTCGAAGAGCCCCTCTTTCTCCAGCTTCTCCTTGAGGCGCAGAAAAGCCTGGTGAAGCGCTCCCAGGCCGTCGGGCTGCATCTCCTCCACATAGAGCTGGTACACCCCGTCGCGCTCGTACACGCTCACGTAGCCGCCGGCTACCACCCGCATCCCGTCCTGCGGAAGAAAGGTCAGCGCCTGGTTGCGGGAGCGGAACATGACGCAGCGGAGCGCGCTCCTCTCGTCCTTCAGCGTGAAGTACATGTGGCCGGAGGTGTGGTGCCTGAAGTTTGACACCTCCCCCCGCACCCAGACGGAGGCCAGCACGGGGTCACTGTCCAGGAGCTCCTTGAGGTAACGGGTGAGGTCGTAGACCCCCAGCACCCGCCCCAGCGAAAGCTGCCTCACCGCCCCACCCTCCCCGGTGCCTCCCAGGCCTTCCCGCCGGCCACCCTCAGAAGCCGCCCGCGGCCGCCTGCCTTGCGCGCCCAACCTCCGGCGCGCCCCGGTCCCTCCGGGACTGCGGGGGCCCCCCTCGGGGCCTCCGCCCAGGCCCCGGCTAGTCCAGCGGCACGCCGGCAAACCGGCCGGCCGCAATCACCGTGTTCTTCATCAGCATGGTGATGGTCATAGGGCCCACCCCGCCCGGGACGGGGGTGATGGCGGCGGCGCGCTGGCTGGCGGAAGCGAACTCCACGTCCCCCACCAGCTTGTCATCCACGCGGTTGACCCCCACGTCAATGACCACCGCGCCCTCCCTGATCCAGTCTCCCTTGACCATCTCCGGCCTGCCCACCGCCACCACCAGGATCTCGCCCGTCTTGATGACCGAGGGCAGGTCCACGGTCCGGGAGTGACAGATGGTCACGGTGGCGTGGCGCTCCAGCAGCAGGATGGACACGGGCTTGCCCACGATGTTACTGCGGCCCACCACCAC
>JAIMBG010000241.1 GCA_023511555.1 Acetobacteraceae bacterium
CTTGGGACATTCGCAGCAAGGTGGGCATGGGCTTCCAGAACCCCGACAACCAGATCGTGGCCACGGTCGTGGAGGACGACATCGCCTTCGGAGCCGAGAACATGAGCGTTCCGCCTGCGGAAATACAGCGGCGCGTGGACCAGGCCATCTCCGTTATGGGGCTCGAGGAGCTCCGGGACAAGGCCCCGCACATGCTCTCCGGCGGCCAGAAGCAGCGGGTAGCCGTGGCCGGCATCCTGGCCATGCGCAGCAAGTACATCGTCATGGACGAGCCGACCTCCCTCCTGGCCGTCAAGGCCAGGGAAGAGGTCATGAACTGCATCCGCATCCTGAAGAGCGAAGGGCTTGCGGTCATCCTGGTCACGCACTTCATGAACGAGGCGGTCGAGGCCGACAAGGTGCTTGTCATGGAGGGCGGCCGGGTGGTGCTGCAGGGCACCCCCAAGGAGGTTTTCGCCCGCGTCGAGGAGCTGCGGGCGCTGAGTCTGGACGTGCCTCAGGTCACCCAGTTGTCCTTCCGGCTGAAGGAGCTGGGGGTCGCCGTTCCCCCGACCTGTCTGTCCGTCCGAGAGTTGGTGTCGAGTCTCCCATGAGCATCATCACCGTCGAGAAGCTCGAACACACCTACATGGAGGGCACTCCCTTCGCCGCCAAGGTCCTGCACGGCGTAGACCTCACGGTGGAGGAAGGCGAGGTCCTCGGCATCATCGGGCCGGCGCAGTCGGGCAAGTCCACCCTCATCCAGTACTTCAACGGGCTCTTCATCCCGAAGCAGGGCCGGGTCGTGGTGGACGGCATCGACACCGCGGCCAAGGGTGCCGACATGAAGGCCCTCCGGCAGAAGGTCGGGCTGGTCTTCCAGTACCCCGAGCAGCAGCTCTTCCGCGAGACGGTCGGGCAGGACGTCTCCTTCGGCCCCGAGTGCCTGAAGCTGCCGAAGGACGAGGTCCGAGAGCGCGTCCGCAAGGCCCTCCGCCAGGTGGGCTTGGACCCCGAGGTCTTCTACAACCGCTACGTGTTCGCCCTCAGCGGTGGCCAGAAGCGCAGGGTGGCCATCGCCGGCGTGCTCGCCCTGGGCCCGAAGGTGATGGTCTTCGACGACCCCACCGCCGGCCTGGACCCGCGCGGACGCCAGGAGATCCTCGAGACAATCGTCACCCTCCACGAGGAACACCGCCTCACCGTCATCTTCGTCTCGAACAGCCTCGAGGACGTGTTCCGGCTGGTGGACCGGGTGGTCGTCCTGGACCGCGGCCGGGTGGCCGCCGTGGGGGAGCCCAGGGAAGTGCTCTCCGACGTGGCCATGCTGGACCGCGTCGGCCTCGGCCGGATGCAGACGGTGGAGGTCCTGGAAAGCCTGCGGAAGCGCGGCTGGGACGTAGACCTCCGCAACCTCAGCGTCGAGGACGCGGCGCGGGAGATAGCCCGGGCCTACGCCCGGCGCGCCGGAAAGGAGGCCGCGGCCCGTGGAACTGTCTAAGAACATCACCCTCGGCCAGTACATACCCCGCGAGTCGCCGGTGCACCGGATGGACCCCAGGATGAAGATCACCCTGTGGTTCGTCCTGATGGTGGCGCTGTTCTTTGTGAAGACGTTCCTGGGCTACGCGCTGGTGACGCTGTTCCTGGCCGCCGTGATGAAGGTCGCCGAGATACCCGTGGACTACGGCCTGCGGGGGCTTAAGCCGGCCCTGCCTTTCATGGCCATCCTGTTCGTCATCCAGCTCATGTTCTCGGGCAGCCTGTTCGCCGACAGCCCGAACGTGGTCTTCCAGTGGGGCTTCATCCGGGTGACCACCGAGGCCTTGCGTACCTACACCCTGGTCATCATCAGGGTGCTCCTGCTCTTCCTGTCGGTGACCATCCTGACCCTGGCGACCTCGCTCGTCAGCCTCACCGACGGCGTGGAGAGCATGATGGCGGTCTTCCGCCCGCTCGGGGTGCCGGCGAACGAGCTGGCCATGGTCATGGTCATCGCCCTCCGGTTCGTGCCCACGCTTGTGGACGAGCTGGAGCGCATCATGAAGGCCCAGATGGCCCGCGGGGCCGACATCGAGACGGGTAACTTCATCCAGAAGACGCGGCAGCGTATCCCTGTGCTCATCCCGTTGCTCCTCAACTCGTTCAACC
>JAIMBG010000042.1 GCA_023511555.1 Acetobacteraceae bacterium
CCCTCCCCGGGAGGGTGACATTTTCTCAGTCCGATCTTCGCCCCGGGGGGGTGACATTTTCACTGTCCGTTGACACCCGACCCGGGTGGGGGCTCCGCGCCGGCCTGGGGGTCCACGGCGCACCCTACACCGGCCAGGTGCCTGAGCCGGGGGTAGGCGCGGCGCACGCCCCACGTAAGGAGCGGCCGGCCCAGCCGCCACAGGCCCAGGGTGCGAGAAGCGAATCCTCCAACCCGAAGAGCCCAGTTGACCGCAGGCATGGTATCGACGAGCCGGGGAGGCTGGTGGCCCAAGGCCTGGGCGAGATCCCGCAGGGCCCGTTCCACTACCCGCCCGCAGCCCCTGCGGGCGAGCACGTACACGCCCCGCCCCTGGGCGTCCCGGCCCAGCAGCCACAGGTGGCCGTGGGCGCTTCGGGGCTGAAAGTCGAACAGGCGCAGCCGATCCAGCTCTGGGACGAGCGGGGGGCGGTCCGAGGGGAGAAGCCCCAGGTGAATGGCGGCCGCCACCACCGAAGAGTGCGCGCCTCCGTAGCAGTGGTACACGACCAGTCCGCGTCCCCCGACCATGGCCTAGTGCCGGACCAGAACGTAGGCGCCGTTGCCCAAGTCGTGAACCATGGCCTCCAGGATGCGGCCCAGCAAGAAGGCCACCTCCTCCCGCTCCTGCTCCGTCTGGGCGACGAACACCGGCACCCCGCCCGCCACCACCCCCGGGTCCAGGGTAACCACGGCCAGGATGTGTTTCATCAGCCGGGCATCCATGCCACTCCCTCCGCCCCGGGCCACCGCCCGGCCGCCCAGGCCGCAGCGCCGTGGCGGTGCCACGACACCCCGGGCCCCAGTGCGCAGCAGCCCCGGCCCGAGGCCTTCGCCCTCAGCCTCAGTCGGCGGCCAAGCGCCCCGCCCGGGTGCGGAGCGCGGTGCCGCGAGAAGCTTCGAGCACCGGGGTCCGCTTCACCGCGCCCACCAGGGCACGGATGTCGGGCTCCATGGGCACCAACACCAGGGCTACCCGGCCGGTCCGCTCGCTCCGCCGGGCTAGGGGGGTGAACTCCTCCACGCCCACGTCCTTGCGGACGCCCAGCGCTGCCACGGCGTCGTGGAGGATGGCCTGGCGCTGGCCGGGGCTGGCCAGGGTGTCGCGGGCGTTGTCGTCCTTGGGGTCCAGGACCACCCCCAGCCCCCACTCCTTGATTCGCGCCCGGGCCCGCGCCAGGCCCACGTTCATCAGATACACGTCCTCCACAAACAGGCTGGGTCCCTGAAACCTCAGGGCGCCCGGCCGAACCACGGCGATCTGGCCCACCTGGCGGCCGCGCATGAACGCCAGCGACAGCACCAGGGCCGCCGAGCCGGCTGCCACGCCGGCCACGGGGTGCAGCAGCCAGGCCCCGGAGGCGGCCACGGAGACCACCATGGTCAGGTAGTTGCGGGCCTCGTACACCCTGGCGATGCCCTCAATGTAGTCCTGGCCCCGCCGGACCAGCTCGCCCTCCTCCAGCTCGTGCAGGCTGTCCCGGACCAGTGACCTGACCTCGCGGAACTGCTGGGTGGCTAGGGCCAGGAAGGTGACCGCGGTGAACTCGCGCTCCAGCAGGGCGGGAACGGCCACCGCGCCGAGGAAGGCGGCCACGACGCCCAGCGCCAGGTGGGTGACGTAGCCGTGAGGGTAGCTAGGGTAGTTCCGGTAGTCCACTCTAAGCATCAGCCAGCGCGCGAAGCTGCCCAGGACCAGACCCAGCCCGATGGCGCCCGTGGTGCCGTATAACGCCGTCAACTCAGGACCGGCCCCCGCCCGCCGGCCGGCGTACCCTGGCCAGGATCGACCCCAGGTCGTGGCGAAAGAAGCGGACGACCTTCCTCCCGGCCTCCTGCCAGCTACCGGTGCTGATGTAGAGGTAGCCGGCAACGCCTCCGCCCAGCACCAGCGCGACCCACAACAGGGTCAGCCAGGCGGAGCGCGACTCGGCGGCGGCGCCCCGGCCGGTCGCCCCCGCCGCGCCCAGCAGCGGCGTTACGCCCTGGGCAAAAAGGCGCATGCTCCGCTCGGCCTCCTCCCGAGGGAGGAGGTAGGTGCCCACCTCCAGGAGCAGAGCGCGGGGGTGCAGGTCCTGGTTGTAGTCGCCCTGGGCGAAGAAGATGCCCCGCACCAGGCCGGGCACCCTCTGGTCCAGGGTGCTCTTGAGCCGGCGGGCAAAGGCGGCATTGGCCCCCTGATTGGGGTTCTGCCTGCCCACCACCAGCAGGATCTCCGCCACCTGCTGGCCCTCGATGTTCCGCCGGTAGACCTCCACCGGCGCGGTGTCACGGTGCACGTCCAGCAACATGGCGGGCCGCGCCGAGCTCAAGAGCTCGCGGGCGGTGCGCCGCGAGCGGTCGTACGCTGCCGCGTCGTGGGGGTCGTGGGAGACGCGGGACTGGAGGGCGCGTATCCCCTGCTTTTCCAGGCTCAGCTTTAATTCGCGGCCGACCTCGAATATGCTGCCGCGGCCGGGGATGGAGCCGGTTCCGTCGGAGGGCAGGAACGACTCGTCGGAGTGGGTGTGGTAGATGGCCACCGTAGGCCTGGCCGCCCCGGCAGGGGCCAGGGCCTCGCCAGCTACGGCCTCAGCCCCCTGGGACTCCGATGCCGCCTGGGAGCCGCCGTCCGCGCGGCGGCCGTATGCCACCGTGCCCACCACCTGGAAGACCGTGTACTCCCGGTCGTCGCGGTCCACGAAGCTGTCGCCGGGGGTGATGACCAGGCCGGTGCGCAGGAGCACCTTCCCCGAGGTGTCGAGCAGGGTGTACCAGCCGCGGCCCACCTCGGTGTGGGCCCAGGCGGGGGCCGCGAACAGCCCGCCGCCGGCGACCCACAACGCCAGTAAAGCGCCCCACAGCGGCCCCGGCCGCCGACCGGCCGTCCTTCGGGCTGAGGTCACGGCCGTCCACCCCCTCCGGCCCCGGGCTCACCGCCGGCGCCGGCCTCCCCACCGCCCGGTGGGCCCCCGCGGCCCGCGCGGCCACTGGCCACCTTCTCCCGCGCCTCGCCCACCACCTCGGCCAGCAGAACGGCAAGGAAGCCTGCCACCACCACGCTGTCGAAGGCACCTGCCCCGCCGATCCACGCCCGCCCCGAGACGCCCCTCACCGCCAGCTCCACCAAATGACCTGCCTCAGCGAGCACGACGCCCATGGTACCAGCTACGAAGCTGGCCCGCCGTGAGCGGCCGGAGAGGTACCCCACCACGCCGGCGACCAGGGCGTAGGCATAGAAAGGCTCCATGATCGGCCTCTGCTCCGGCGCTGCAGGCAGGAGCTTTCCCAAGGCGAAGGCGGCAGCCCCCACCAGCACCGCCGCCGCCACGGCCCGTCTCTTCTCCTCGGCCGTGTCGGCCGTTCCCACCAGGTAGACGGCCAGGACGATGGGCATGATCCCGCCGCCCACGTTGAGGCGCACCTCCACGGGCCGCACGAAGAGCGGCAGGTCGATGAACCCGCCCAAGAGGATGGCCAGCAGAAACCCCAGGGCGACCCTGTCGTTCAGCCGCATGCGGTCGAGCACCCTGTGGCCGACCCCCAGGTAGATGAGGACGGCCGCCGCTGCCAGAACGATGCTGCCCACAGGCACCCTGGCCTACCCCCTCCAGCAGGGCCGGCTCCGGCAGAGGCGGTTGCCCCCATGGCCAGCCCCCGGCCAGGGTTTAAGCTTTCCCGGCCCGGGTCGGGTTATTCCCCCCGGCCCGGCCGGGCCTGCAGCGCCAAGACACAAAAAAAGGACCCGGAGGATGCAGGCCGGAATCCCCTACAGACCCGAGCCGCCGGCCAATCCGGCACCTCTACTTGCCCGGACACCAGCCCACGCCCATTATCGCGGTCCCGTTCAAACTGTGTCGTTACAGTTTCGCCTTTAGCCCGACCCCGTATCCCGAAGACCCTGCACGGCAGTGCGTCGCCTCCTGCGACAGCAGCCCCACCCTGAGAGGTGGGTCCGCAGGTACCCACCGCCGGAGAGCCGAAGGCCACCGCCCGCTACCGCTGGCAGCACACCGAAGCCGCGACCGTAACCTCCCTACCTGGACACCGCGCCCGGCGAGGGACAGCCTCCGCCGCCCCGCAGAGATTCCCGCGACCGTGAGCCCGCGCCCCGGAGGGCTGCTCCGCCGCACCAGCCAGGCGGCACCCCGCAACCTCTACTCTTCCCCGGGCTTCTCCTCGACCCCGGCCCCCGCCTCAGCGGCCTCCTGGCCGAGGGGGGCCTCCTGGGCCTCCTTCTCCTCCTTCGCGCCCTCAGCGGCGGCCTTCGACCGGTCCACCGCCGGCGCGCGCCGACCCCGGCCTTTGGCCGCAGGCTTCTCCTCTATGCGGCCCCTGGTCTCCTCCAGTAGGTCGCCGAACACCTCGCCCAGGGTCACGCTCTCCCTCCGGTCTTCGGTGGTCATGTACTCCCGCATGACCGCCTTCTCCTGGTCGTGCTCGGCCTCCTTTAGGCTCAGGCTGATCCGGCGCTCCTTGGGGCTCACCCGCAGCACCTTCACCCGGATCTCGTCGCCCACCGCCACCACCTCTTCCGGGGTGGCGACGCGGCGGTTGGCCAACTGGGAGATGTGAACCAGGCCTTCGACGCCCGGCTCCAGTTGCACGAACGCCCCGAAGCCCACGACCCGGACCACCTTGCCCTTGACCAGGGAGCCCGCGGGGTACTTCACGTCGGCGTCGGCCCAGGGGTCGGGAAGGGCCTGCTTGAGCCCCAGGGAGATCTTCTCCTTCTCCCTGTCCACCCGCAGCACCACCACCTCTATGGTCTCGCCCTCCTTGACCACCTCCGAGGGGTGGTTGACCCGCCCCCAGGACATCTCGGAGACGTGGAGCAGCCCGTCCACGCCGCCGATGTCCACAAACGCCCCGAAGTCCGTGATGCTCTTCACCACACCGCGCAGGCGCTGGCCCTCGGCCACCGTCCGCCAGGTCTCCTCCCGGAGCCGTTGATACTCCTCCTCCAGAACCACCTTCTGGGAGAGGATGACGCGGTTCTTGTGGCGATCGAGCTCGATCACCCGCACCCTGACCCTCCTGCCCACGTACTGGGACAGGTCGCTGACGTACCCCCGCTCCACGTGGGAAGCAGGCATAAACCCGCGGATGCCCACGTCCACAATGAGGCCGCCCTTGACCTCCTCGGTGACCGGGGCCTCTATGATGCGCCCCGACTGGAAGGCGTCCTCCAGGTTCCGCCAGGCCACCTCTTCGTCGGCCCGCTTCTTTGACAGCCGGAGCACGCCCTCAGGGCCTTCCACGGCCAGGACGTAGACGTTGATCTCGTCCCCCGGCTTCACCACCTCGTCCGGGGACTGGACCCGGCGGTGGCTGAGCTCCCACAGGGGCACGACGCCCTCGGACTTGTGACCCACGTCGACCAGCACGTTGTCCTGGCCCAGCGCCACCACGCGGCCCTTCACCACGTCCCCCGGCCGCAGCGGGCGAACCCGCACCTCGGGCCGCTCCTCCGCCTCAGCCCCCTTAGGCTGGGCTGCGACACCTTCCCCGCCGGCAGGCACGCCGCCGCCCGCAGCCTCCTGCTCCGCTGGTTCCCCCCCTCCCGCCAGCTTCTCGGTGTCCCTGATCTCCTCCATCTTCCTCAAGACCTCCTTGATCATCCAGTCGGGCGTGGAAGCGCCGGCGAGGACCCCTACCTTCGCTTGCCCCCTAAACCACTCCGCTTTCAGGTCCTCCGGCCGCTCCACCTGGTGCGCCTCACGGCCCGCCTCCCGGCACAGGGACAGAAGGTTTCGGGCGTTGGCGCTCTCCCGGCCGCCCACCACTATCACCAGTTCGGCCTCTGCCGCCAGCCGCCGTGCCGCCGCCTGGCGCTCCGCGGCCGCCGAGCACAGAGCTACCTCCGACCTTAGCTCCCCCACCCTGTCCTTTAGCCTTCGCAGCACCTCCTCCACCCTGTCGGGCCGCTGGGTGGTCTGGGCCACGACACCCGCCCGCTGCAGGCGGGGCAGTCCCTCCACCTCCTCGGGCCCCGATACCACCAGGCAGTTGGGGCCGGCCCAGCCGACCAGGGCCTCCACCTCGGGATGTCCCCTGTCGCCCACCACGATCACGGGATCGCCGCCCTGAGCCAGGGCCTGGGCGCGCTCCTGCACCTTTCGCACCCTGGGGCAGGTGGCGTCCACCAGCTCGACCCCCAGCGCCTCGGCCTCACGGTACACCTGCGGGGGCGCCCCGTGACTCCGGACCACCACCACCCGGCCCTTCGCCTGCCGGAGGCTGTCTATGCTCTTTACGCCCCTCTGCTCCAGCCACTGCAGCACCGCGGGATTGTGCACCAGGGACCCCAGGGTCACCGCACCGCCGCGCCCTGCAGCCTCAAGC
Organism: Acetobacteraceae bacterium; assembly: GCA_023511555.1. Taxonomy (GTDB): domain Bacteria; phylum Bacillota; class Sulfobacillia; order JAIMBG01; family JAIMBG01; genus JAIMBG01. Next base: position 6,363 of record JAIMBG010000042.1, read on the forward strand.
GCCAGCCTCAAGGCGCGGCGCACCCCGCTGCAAAACCCGGCGGGTTCGGCCACCACCACCTGCACCGCCGCCACCTCCACCAGCCTGCGGAGCTGCCCTCAGGGCCCCGCGCCGCCTGCTCAGCCGGGCCCTATTCTGACCTGCGACTCCGGCAGCAATGCGGCGATGGCCGCCATGATCTGGCTGCCTACATGCTCCAGCCTCTCCGCGGTCGGCCTGGCCCCGTAATGCTCGGGGAAGGTCAGCGTCGGCCCGAACCTCACCACGACCCGCGCGGGCCGCCGGTAGGAGCCGCAGATGCCCACGGGCACCACCGGCGCCCGGGTGCGAAGGGCCAGCAGCGCCGCCCCCGGCTCTGCCTTCTGCAGCACACCGGTGCGGCTCCTGGTACCTTCGGGGAAGATCCCCAGCACCTGGCCCCGCCCCAGGACCCGGAGCGAGTGGCGGATGGCCGCCCTATCGGCCTTGCCTCGTTTGACGGGGAACGCCCCCACCAGCCGCAGGGCGAGCGCCACCACGGGGTTCCTGAACAGCTCCTCCTTAGCCATGAAGCTCACCCGGCGCCCTATCGAGCAGGCCACGGTGACAGGATCCCAGAAGTTTATGTGGTTGGGGCAGAGTATGACAGCTCCACGGCGGGGAAGGTTTTCGGAGCCCTCCACCGTCTGCTTGTACCGCCAGCGAATATAAGCCCTCAACACCAGCCTGGCCAGCCAGTACAGCACCAGCCCGCCCTCCCCCAGCAGTCCGCTCCAACCCAAAAAAGGACTCTTGCCACCAGGCGTGGGGCTGAGTCCTTCCCTAGACAGGTTTGTCCCTGGCGAAGATGATCTGACTCCGCCGACAGCCTCCCCGTTGCGTTCCGGCCCCCGACCCCCCGCCCCAAAGCCGCGCCGACACCCGTCTGCCGCCTTCCCATCGTCTTTTGCTTACCCTTTCGACATCTTTTCCCCTTTTCCTCTTGACTAAAGAGCGAAAAACGAGCCTGCATATCTATTGAATGGCGGGGAAGGCAGCAATGGCGAAGAAAGGGACGATAAGAGGGGACTGCGAGCCGGGGTCAGCGTGGACAGTAGTCAGCCGGGGCTCAAGGCAGCCAGGACAACCGGGGCTGTCCTCCGCCTCCGCGGCCGCTCTGACGGGCCGGCGCCGTGCCGCCGCGAGGCTAGTCCGGCAGTCGCCTTATTTCGCCAAGAAGGCCCAGCCCCCGGCAGTCGAACTCCTGGCCGAGCCGGGGCCAGAGCAGGTCGGGGGCCGCGCCCACCACCCGGATGGTGAGCGTCCCCCCACCCTCAGGTACGTCCACCTCCAGGCGGTCGCCGTGTCTGACCGCGACGGTCAGCAGCGGCTGCAGAAAAGAGCCCGCAGGCCGGCCGTTGATCAGCAGGCGGGCGGAGGGATCCGAGGGGCGGCTGCAGAGCAGCAGGGTGATCCAGGCGCCCTGCGCCGCCCCCGACGGCACGGGCGACGGGGTGTCGGGGACAGGCTGAGGAGGGGCAGGGCCTGCCGCGGGGTTCGGCGCCTGGGGGCTCTCGGCCCAGGCCGCCTGCGGCAGCGGCCCCTCCAGCCTCTCGGCATAGCTCAGGAAGGTGCCGGCGCCGCGCGGGCCGGCCAGGGCCTGCATTACCACCAGGGTGCCCAGGGCGAACAGCACCAGCTTCAGCGCCAGGCGCTCCAGCCAGCCTCCCGCCGGCCTCATACCCGACCCGCCTTCCCCAACCACCGCAGCTCCTCCGCCCCAGGGTGCGCTTCACCCCGCCGCGCCACCCCACTTAAGGTTATGTCGGGCGGCCGGGCCTCATCACGGCGGCACTGCCTCATACGCCCCGTCAGGCGGGCACCCGGGACAGCGCGCGCTCCAAGTCGGCCAGTATGGCGTCCACCTCCTCCACCCCGACGGAGAGCCTTATCAGGCCGTCGGTGATGCCCATGCGCTCCCGCTCCTCCGGGGGGAGCTTGCGGTGGGAGGTGCGGCCGGGGTGTGACATGATGGTGGACACGTCGCCCAGGTTGGGGGCGAACCGGATGACCCTGGCACCGGTGACGAAGGCCTCGGCGCCCTCGAGCCCTCCGTTCACCTCGAAGCTGAGCATGCCGCCATAGCGGCCGTTGAACTGCCGCCGGGCCACCTCGTGCTCGGGATGGCCGGGCAGGCCGGGGTAGTGCACCGCCCGCACCCTGGGGTGCGACGCCAGGTACCTGGCCACGGCCAGGGCGTTCTGGCAGTGCCTCTCCATGCGCAGGGGGAGGGTGCGCATGCCCTGGAGCACCAGCCACGCCGCAAACGGGTCCAGCGTCCCGCCCATGTGGGTCGCCACCCTGCGGGCCCGCTCGACGAACTCCGCGTCGCCCGATATCACGCCGGCGATCACGGTGCTGTGGCCGGAAAGGTACTTGGTGGCGCTGTGCATCACGGCGTGGACGCCCAGCTCCAGCGGCCGGAGCAGACACGGGCTGGCGAAGGTGTTGTCGAGGATGAGCCGCACCCCTGCCTCTCTGGCCAGCCGGGCCAGGGCGGCGACGTCGGCCACCCGGATGAGCGGGTTGGAGATGGTCTCGGCGAACATGACCCTGGTGTTGGGGCGCAGCGCCGCCTTAAAGCTGGCTGGGTCGGGGGAGTCCACCAGTGTGGCCTCGATGCCCAGTCGCGAGAGCTCCTGGGTGATGAGCCCGATGGTGCCGCCGTATATGTCCCGGGAGGACACAAGGTGGTCACCGGCGGAAAGCTCGGCCAGAAAGCCCGAGGTGATGGCTGACATCCCTGACGCGCAGGCCAGGCAGGCCGGCGCGTTCTCCAGCCCCGCCACCGCCCGCTCCAGGGCCTCAGCGTTGGGATGCCCCTCCCGGGCGTACATGAACCCGGGGTGCTCCCCTTCCGCCACGGCTTTGACCTCGTCCAGGCTGGGGAAGACCCAGACCGCCGCCTGATAGATGGGGTCCACCAGGGGTTCAGAAGGCATGCTTGCCCCTCCCCTCCGTCCCGGCCCGCCGGGGGCCTACCTGTCAAAGCGCCACAGCCCCTCCTCCACCGCCGCCCGCACCGCCTCCCGGTACTCCTCCGGCTTAAGGCGGCGGTCGAGCGGCGGGTAGAGGTGGGCACGGTGGGCCGGGTAGTACTGAGACATTATGTTCACGTAGGTTCCCGGTGACACCTCGCGGGCCAAAAACCTCATCACCTCCCGGGTCCCAGCGAGCCCCCCGGGCAGAACCAGATGGCGCACCAGGAGCCCCCGCACCGCCAGACCTTCCTCGTCCACCTCGAGGTCGCCCACCTGGCGGTGCATCTCCTTTACCGCCTCCCTGACCACGGCCGGGTAGTCGGGCGCGGAAGACAGCCTGCGGGCCACCTCCTCGTCGGAGTACTTGATGTCGGGCATGTAGATGTCGACCACGCCGTCAAGGAGCCTCAGCGCCTCGACGGCCTCGTAGCCCCCGCAGTTGTAGACCAGGGGAAGGTCGAGTCCCCGCTCCGCCGCCACGCAGAGCGCCTCGAGGATCTGGGGCACCCAGGGGGTGGGGGTGACCAGGTTGAGGTTGTGGCAGCCCATGGCCTCTACGGCCAGGAACACCGCCGCCAGTTGCTCTGCGGTCACCTCGCGCCCGCCCCTGCCGTGGCTTATGTCGAAGTTCTGGCAGAAGACGCAGCCCAGGTTGCAGCCGGCGAAGAACACCGTGCCCGAGCCTTTGAGCCCCACCAGCACCCGCTCTTCGCCGAAGTGGGCCCCGTAGCTGGCCAGGAGCGCCTTGCCCCTCCCGCCGCAGAAGCCCGCCTCGCCGGCGGCGCGGTCAGCCCCGCACGCCCGGGGGCAGAGCCGGCAGGAGCGGATGAGGTCCCGGGCCTGCTGGGCCCGCTCCCCCAGCCTGCCGTCCGCAGCGAGCTCCCGGTACGCCGCCCTGCCCAAGGCCTACCGCCCTCCCCCAGGGCCCGACCCCGGAGCGGGCCCCGGCGCCGACGTCAGCCCCAACAGCCGGTACACCGCCGCCATGTCAAGGCACGCCCTAAGCTCCCTCGCCAGCCGGGCGTAGCCCTGCTCCCGCGCCTCGCGGGCCGAGCCGCTGTGCTCCCCGGCCGGGGAAGGGCCCAGGCCCCACCACAGCCTCAGCCCCTCCAGCCAGGGCCGCCGGAAGCCGGTGGCGTCAAACAGGCCGTGGATGTAGGTGCCCGCCACCACGCCGGAGCCGGCCCCGACGCCGGACCCGGCACCCGCCCCGGCTCCCGCTCTGGCCGCCACGCCGGCGGTGGCCCCCGCGCCGCAGAGCGCCACCGCCCCGTCCGGCTGGCTCACTGCCTCCCCGTCGCGCCAGGTGATCTCGGCGAAGGGATTCGCTCCCTCCCCCACCCGGGTCCTGCCCATGTGAATCTCGTAGCCCTCTATTTCGGCGCCGGCGAGCCTTGAGAACGGCCCCGGGCCGCCCCGGGCGCGGGCCCGCACCCGGGAGGTCACCTTCTCCGCCTCCAGCCCGGTCGTCACCGGCAGGAGGTCGAGCCCCGGAACCCGACGCTCGCTGGACTCGACGCCCAGGGGGTCCTGGACCTCCCGGCCCAGCATCTGAAACCCGCCGCAGATGCCCAGCACCGGCACCCCCTCCCGGGCCAGGGCGCGGATGCGGGCCGGCAGGCCCGAGCCCCACAGCCACCGCAGGTCCTCTACGGTGTTCTTGGTCCCGGGCAGGATCAGGGCATGCGGCCGGCCCAGCGGCCGGCTCGCGGACACGTAGCGCACCGCCACGCCGGGCTCGGCGGCCAGTGGGTCAAAGTCGGTGAAGTTCGACAGATGCGGCAGGAAGACCACCGCCAGGTCGAGGGGGCGGGCGGCCGGGACGGAGGCCTCGGCCCCAGGCTCCAGGGTGTCCTCCTCGGGCAGCCGGAGGTCGTGAAGATAAGGCACCACCCCCACGACCGGCACCCCCGTACGGCGCCTGAGCCAGCGGAGGGCGGGCTCGAGCAGCCCCACGTGGCCCCGGAACTTGTTGATTATTATGCCCCTCACCCGGGCCCGGTCCCGGCGGGCCAAGAGGTCCAGGGTGCCCACCAGAGAAGCCAGCGCCCCGCCCCGGTCGATGTCGGCCACCATCAGCACGGGTGCCCGGGCCCAGGCCGCCACCCGCATGTTGGCCAGGTCCCAGCGGCGCAGGTTCACCTCCGCGGGGCTGCCTGCGCCCTCGATGACGACCGCCTCAAACTGCGCGCGGAGGCGCTCGAGCGCCCCCCTCATGACCCGGGCCAGCTCCCGGGACCGCTCAGGGGAGAACTCCGCCGCCCTGACCAGTCCCCAGGGCCTCCCCAGCACAACCTCCTGAGCCGCCTCCGGCGACGACGGCTTGAGCAGCACGGGGTTCATGTCCACCGAAGGCTCCACGCCGGCCGCCTCGGCCTGCATGGCCTGGGAGCGGGCGATCTCGCCCCCGCAGGCGGTGACGAAGGAGTTGAGCGCCATGTTCCAGGACTTAAAGGGCGCAACCCTGACCCCGTCCTCGCGCAGCACGCGGCACAGCCCCGCCACCAGCAGGCTCTTTCCCACGTGGGAGGCGGTGCCCTGGACCATGAGAGCCTTCGCGGTCAAGGCCCCCCGCCCCCGCCGGACGCCGCTGCGCCGTGAGCCACGGGACCACCACCGGCGCCGGACGCCGCCGGCGAGGCTGCCCCGGAACCTGCCCCGACCTTCGCCTCCAGCCACTGCCACAGGCCGGCCTCGGCTACCACCTCCGCGCCGGCCCGGCGCAGCCGTGCCAGCGCAGCCAGGGCCCGGCCGCCGGTGTAGTCGCGCGCCTGGCCGCCGCCGTCCCCGCCCGCTTCCACCACGGCCACGGCCAGTCCGGGCCGCAGCCGCACGGCCTCCTCCACGGCCTCCAGGTTGGGCAGGTTTCCCAGGCCGAAGGGGACGGGGGCCACCACCACCGCCTGGGCCTTCAGCATCAGGTCCAGGGCCTGCCGCGCCGAGGCGGGGTCTACGGGGGAAAAGGGCGGCGCCTCCACCACCTCCGCCCCCAGCACCCGCGCCCTTTCCCAGTCGGAGTCGCCCACGTTCAGCACGCCCAGGCTGAGGCTGTAGCCCCGGGCAGCCAGGGCGGGCAGGAGCCCGGCCGCCGATCCGCCCCCGGCCACCAGATGCACGCGGGCGCCGGGCGCGTCCGAGGCTGCGACCGGCGGCGGGGGGACGGGGATCAGGTAGGGTCTGCCGTGGACGGGGTGGCGCTGGACCCAGACATCGGCGCCGTAAACCTCCCGCAGCGTCCCTGGAGCCAGCACCTCTTCCGGCGGGCCCAGGGCCCTCACCCTGCCCCGGTGCAGCAACACCAGGCGGTCGCAGTAGGCCGAGGCCAGGTTGAGGTCGTGAAGCGCCGCGAGCACCGTGAGCCGCCGCTCCCGGTTGAGCTGCCGGAGAAGGTCCATGATGTCAAGCTGGTGGCTTATGTCCAGGTGGGAGGTGGGCTCGTCCAGCAGGAGCACCTCCGGCTCCTGGGCCAGTGCCCGGGCGATCGCCACCTTCTGCCGCTCGCCGCCGCTCAGCTCCGACCACAGCCGGCCCTCGAGGCCGGAAAGCCCCACCCGGGCCATGGCCTTCCGCGCCAGCTCCAGGTCGGCCGGGGTCTCGCGCCAGCCGCGGCGGTGCGGGAAGCGCCCCATGAGCACCACTTCCTCCACGGTGAAGGCAAAGTCCACCCTCTCCTCCTGGGAGACCGCCCCCACCCGGCGGGCCACCGCCATCTGGCTCAGGCTCCACAGGTCGCGCCCCTCCAGGTACACCCTGCCCCGAGAGGGGGGCAGGGCCCGGCCCAGGGCGCGCAGGAGCGTGGTCTTCCCCGAGCCGTTGGCCCCTATGATGCCCAGAAACGCCCCCCGCTCCACCTCCAGGCTCATCCCATCCAGCGCCGCCACCGACCGGTACCCGAGGGTGGCCCCCTCCAGCCGGAACACCACCTGCGCCCCGGCCACCGCCATCCCCTCCCCGCCTCCCGGCCTCTGCCCGGGCCAGGCCATCTCTCACCGCCGCCGCTCCGCCTTCCCGCCGTGCCCGCGATCCCCGCCCCGCCGTTCCCCCCGGGCCCGCGGTCTCGCCGGTCCGCACTTCCGCGCCGCCCGCCCTCAGCCGGGCCGTCTACCCGGGGAACGCCCGCCCCCGGCTCCGGCGAAGGAGGTAGAGGAAGAACGGGCCCCCCAGCAGGGCCGTCACCACGCCCACGGGGAGCTCGGCCGGTGCCACCGCCACCCGCGCCACCAGGTCCGACAGCACCAGCAGGGCCGCCCCGGCCAGGGCCGAGGCCGGCAGGAGGTCGCGGTGGTCGGGGCCCACCAGGAGCCGGGCGATGTGGGGGACCAGGAGCCCCACGAAGGCGATGGACCCGCTCACCGACACGGCCGCCGCCGTCACCAGCGACGCGCCTCCCAGCACCCAGGCCTTGGCCCGGTCCACCTCCACGCCGAGGTGCCGGGCCGACTCCTCGCCCAGCAGAAGCAGGTTCAGGTCTCGGGCCCGAAGGAGCAGGAGCGCCGCCCCCAGGGCCAGGTACGGCGAGACGGCCAGCATCTGATCCCACCTGCTGGAGGCAAGCCCCCCCATGAGCCAGAACACGATGCGCTCCATCTGCTCGTGGGCCAGGACCATAAGCAGGGCCACCACCGCGGCGAGCACCGTCCCCACCGACACCCCGGCGAGCAGGAGCGACACCGTGGGCAGCCCCCCGCCGGACCGGGCCAGGTGGTACACCAGGCAGATGGAAGCTAGCGCCCCGAGCAGTGCCAGCAGGGGCACGGCGGTCAGCCCCAGGAACCTGACCTGCAGCCCCACGATCATGGCCAGGGCCGCCCCCAGGGCGGCGCCGGACGAGATGCCCAGCACATAGGGGTCGGCCATGGGGTTGCGGAACATCCCCTGGAGAGCCGCCCCGGCCAGGCCCAGGGCAGCCCCCACCGCCGCCCCCTGGGTCACCCGGGGCAGCCGTATTTCCCACACGATGGCCTCCACCGCCGGGCCCCAGTCGCGGGAAAGCAGGCCGCTCAGGCCCGGCACGTGTCCCAGCGCCACCTTCGCCACGACGAGCGGCGGAACCCGGACCTGCCCCACCGCCGCCGCGCCCAGCAGCACCAGGAGGAGCGCCGCCCCCAGGCCCCAGAGGCCGGCCCGCGCCCTGAGCCTGCGCGCAGGCAGGGCCCTGGGGGGGCCGGGTTTGGCCCCAGGCCCTGGTGTCTCTGCGCCCCCTGGGCTACTCACCGCCGAACCGTTCCGGGTGGATGGCCCGGGCCATGGCCTCCAGGCCCTCCACCAGCCGCGGGCCGGGCCGGGACACCAGGTCCTGGTCGACCAGCCTCACCCGGCCGTCGCGCACCGCGCTGAGCCCCGACCAGCCGGGGCGGGTCCCGGCGCTCAGCGCCTCCACCGTCTCAGGGAAGGTGGTCACGATGACCTGGGGGTCCCGGGCTATGAGTGCCTCGAGGCTGAACAGGGGATAGGGCTGGTCTGCGTCGGCCGCAATGTTCCGGCCCCCTGCCAACTCGATGAGATCGTGGATGAAGGTGCCCGGGCCCGCCGTCATCAGCGGGTCCGGCCAGATCTCGAAGAACACGAGGGGCCGTTCCTCAGGCTTAAGCGAGGCCGCAGCCAGACTTACTCGGTCGGCCCGCATCCTGAGGTGGTCCGCCAGGCCCCGGGCGGTCTTTTCCAGCCCTACCAGGCGGCCCACGGTGACGATGCTCTCGAACACCTCATCGAGGTTCCTCGCCTCCACGGCGAAGACCCTGAGCCCCAGGCCCTCCAGGCGCTCGACGACCTCGCGGGCACCTCCCAGCCCCAAGATCAGGTCAGGCGACAGCGCCACCACCCGCTCGAAGTTGACGTGGGCGGCGTCAAACGCCCCGCCCAGCCTCTCGCGCTGAGCCGCCTCGGGCGGGTAGTTGCAGTTGTCGGTGACGCCGACCACGCGGCCGCCCGCCCCGAGGGCGAACAGGATCTCGGTGTTGCTGGGGGCCAGTGAGATTATCCGCTGAGGCTCGGCAGGGACGGTGATCTCCCGGCCCAGCCCGTCCTTGAGGGTTACCGGAAAGCCGCCCGAAGGGGCGGCCGCACCCGAGGTACCGCCCGATGCGCCCCCGCCGGGGGCCGCCGCACCTGGGGCGGCCCCACCAGCCGGTGCCTGGCCCGCGCCCTCGGCGCCGCCGGGGACGCTCCGGGAGCACCCGGCCGCCAGGAGAAGGAGCGAGCCGCCGACCAGGACCGCCACCAGCAAGGCCGCCAGCGCCCCGGCCGCTGCCCGGGACGCCCTCGCCCGGGCCGTCATTCCAAGAGCCACTCTGGAGTCCATCGCCTTACACCCCTCCCGCAGGTGTCAGGATGGCCGGGGCCAAAAAGCACGGCCCCGGCGCCTCGCCGGGGCTGGGGGATGTCGCCCGCCACGCACTTCCCTTTCCGGCGAAGGTCCGTACGTCGACCCAGGACGGGCAGGTTTCCTGGCTCGCGGGTCATCGCTCCCCCAGCCTTCCCGCCCCGGAGGGGCAGTGGCTGGCCCGGGTTCACTCGCCGCATACAGTGGCGGGACCGCGCCGGCTGGGCGAAAGGCCCCTGCCCTTCGCCCCCGGACTTCCCTCTTGGCCCCCGCTTTGGCACGGGGGCGCCCGCCCGGGCTACTCAGTTTTCCGAACCAAGCATATTATACCCCACCTGGGGCCAAGTGGCAACCAGGGCCGCTAGCCCCTGTGAGTCAAGATCCTCGGGGGGAACGTCTGTTTGGGCTCGCTCTGGGGTTTGTCCGGCTTGGTCAGGGAGGTAGTTTGGGCAGGCCGGAGCAATCCGGCCGCCGGGTGACAGGCTCGATGGGCATGAGA
>JAIMBG010000043.1 GCA_023511555.1 Acetobacteraceae bacterium
TAGAGGGGCCGGGCGGGGGAGAGACTAACCGTGCGGGTAGAAAGCGAGGTGAATTCTGAGGAATGGTCAAGACCCTGTACGTGGGCAACCTGCCCTGGGGTACGACCGAAGACGAGCTGGCGGAGGCCTTCGCGCCCTATGCCGAGGTCATAAGCTGCCGGATTATCACTGACCGGGAGACCGGCAGGTCCCGGGGCTTCGGGTTCGTCGAGGTCAAGGACGAGGATGCCGAGAGGGCCGTCAGCGCCCTCAACGGCACTGAGCTCGGCGGCCGGCCCATCGTGGTGAACGAGGCCAGGCCGCGGCCGGAGAGGTACTGAGCTCCGGGCGCTGTGACCTGCAGTAAAGGAGCCTCCGCCCGTCCCGGGGGCTCTTATTATGTCCGGCCCCGCGTCCGGGGTCGGGCCAAGCCGCCCTGCGGCCGGGGCCGGGGACTGGGGAGGGGCCGTGTTGGGAGAGGAGACGGCGCTTTGCGCCCGGGTCCGGGCGGCACTGCCCCCCGAGCGCTACCTGCATAGCCTGGGCACCATGCGCCTGGCCCGCGAGCTGGCGCTGAGCTACGGGGCGGACCCTGAGGAGGCTGCCGTCGCTGGCCTGGTGCATGATCTGGCCCGGCCCCTACCTGCGCCCCGCCTGTTGAAGGCCGCCGCCGACTTTGGTATACTTATTGGGCAGGTGGAGAGGGCTCTGCCTGTGCTGCTGCACGCGCCGGTGGGCGCGGAGCTGGCCCGGAGGCATCTGGGGGTGTCCTCGCCTGCGGTGCTCAGGGCCGTCAGCCTGCACGCCACGCTGGGCCCCGACCCCAGCCGGCTCGACCAGGTGGTCTACATCGCCGACAAGGCGGAGCCCAGCCGCAGCTTCCCGGGTGTCGAGGAGCTGCGCGCCCTGCTCCGGGCCTCCCTGGAGCGGGCGGTGCTGAGGGCCCTGGAGATGACGCTCTTCTGCCTGCTTGAGCGCCGCAGCCCGATTCACCCCGCCACCCTGGAGGGGTGGAACTGGCTTGTGGCCCGACTGGGAAGCAAGGGGGGAGGGACCGGGGATGCAGCCCGCGATGAGGCCGGCCCTGGGGAGGTCCCCGGGGGGGGGGCTCCTGGGGCGGAGGTCTAAGCTGGCTGGGAGGAGGCGGGGGCGCAGGACGGCGTGGCGCGTGGCCCTGTGGGTCGCAGGGGGCTTGCTGGCGCTGGTTCTGGCCCTGGGAGGGACGCTGTACGGGCTTCTCCACGGGCTTCAGACGCCTCAGGCCGGCCCGAGGCCGGTGCCGAGCCCTCTGGCCCAGATCGACCCGGGCGAGCGGATCAACGTGGTCTTCCTGGGTATGGATGCTGGCGCCGACCTCAACCCCGGGGTGAGCAAGCGCACCGACACCGTGATACTGGCCAGCTTCGACCCCAAGGCGAAGACCGTCGGCCTGCTGTCGTTGCCCCGCGACACCCGGGTGGCCATACCCGGGCGGCCCACGCCCGAGAAGCTGTGCCACGCAAACGCTTACGGCCATACCCAGCCGGGCCCCGACCTCGGCCCCCAACTGGTGCGCGAGACCCTGGAGGGCTTTCTGCACGTGCCCGTCCACTACTATGTGCGCCTGGACTTCAGGGCTTTCGCCCGCGTGGTGGACATCCTGGGCGGGGTGGAGGTGGACGTCCCCCAGCGCATGTACTACGAGGACCCCGCCCAGGGCCTCAAGATCGACCTGCTGCCGGGCCGCCAGGTGCTGGACGGCGAGAAGGCCCTGCAGTTCGTGCGCTACCGCCAGTACCACGACGCCGATCTGGGGCGCATCCGTGCCCAGCAGACGTTCCTGAAGGCGCTCTTCGAGAAGGCGTTCAGGCTGCGCAACGTGTTCAAGGTGCCCGCCCTGGCGGTGGAGCTGGCCCGCTACGTGGACACCGACCTCAGCGTGAACGAGATGATCACGCTGGGGCGGTGGGCCTTGGAGCTCGAGCCCGACGACGTGTCTATGGAGGTGTTGCCGGGCGAGGCGGCGAACCTGGTGGACGGGGGGAAGGAGGCAGCCTACTTCCTGGCCGACCCCGTGGGGACGGTGGCGGTCGTAAACCGGGTTCTGCGGGGGGTGGATCCGGCGCAGAACGCGGGCATTCGGGTGGAGGTGCTGAACGGCACCGGCCGGTCCGGACTGGCCCGGGGGGCGGCCCAGCTCCTGGGGGACATGGGGTTCGTGGTCGCCGGCCTGGGCGACGCCGGCACCGGCTTCACCGAGACCGTGCTCATCCCCAGGTCGTCCAACGAGGTGGCGGTGCAGGCCGCCGGCCGGGCCATGGTCCTGCTGGGGACGCGGCCCAGCGTACGATCGTCCGGCCCCGGGGGGACGGTGGATGTGGACGTGACCGTGGTGGTGGGCTCCGACCTGCCCACCTCTCTCCTGGGCGTAAGGAGGTAGGAGTGGGCTTGGACTGGAGGGGCCTGGCCCTGGCCGCGGCGGGGGCGGCCGAAGAGGGGAAGGCCAGCCGGGTGATGCTCCTGGATGTCCGGTCTCTCACCCTGGTGGCCGACTATTTCCTTATCCTGAGCGCCCCCACCCGCGTCCAGGTCAAGGCGGTAGCCGACCGCATCGAAGAGCGGCTCAGCCGCCTGGGCGCGCGCCCGCGGCACCGCGAGGGCTACCCGGCGGGGACCTGGGTGCTGCTGGACTATGGCCCCCTGGTGGTGCACGCCTTCCGGGAGGAGGAGAGGCGGTTCTACAACTTGGAGCGCCTGTGGGGAGACGCCCCGGCCCTGGACCTGGGCGGCCTGGCCGCCGGGGGCGGGGGGGGAGGGGGCGGGGGTCCCGGGACGTCTTGACAATCGCGGGTTTGTGTCCTATAATCGGAGTATGCTCGGGGGCCAAATCCGAATAGCGGTCCAGGGCAGTGATGGGGAGCAGTAGGCCGGGGGCCAGCGTCCAGCGAGCGGTGCGGGGTGCGAGGCCGCCGCCGGGAGCCGGTCGAAACTCGCCCCGGAGCCGCTCCGGCGAAGGCCGGGTTCCCCGGCGGTAGCCGGCGCCGTGTGCGGCGCGTTAAGCCGTGGAGCGGATCGAGGTCGGTGGGGCCGTAGCTCAGCTGGGAGAGCGCATGAATGGCATTCATGAGGTCGTGGGTTCGACTCCCATCGGCTCCACCATAACCTTGGTCAACCAGGGTGGTACCGCGGGAGGTTTCACCCTATTCTGGACCTCTCGTCCCTAGGCTGGCGACGAGGGGTTCGTGTTTGGAGGGGGCGGGGGTGGAGGAGCGATACCCGTTCTGGGAGATCGAGCCCCGGTGGCAGGCGGAGTGGGAGCGGGCCCAGGCCTACCGGCCCCAGGGGCCGGGGTCGGGGCGGCCCAAGTTCTACTGCCTGGAGATGTTCCCCTACCCCTCCGGCGACCTCCACATGGGGCACGTCCGCAACTACGTGATCGGCGATGTGCTGGCCCGCTTCTGGCGCATGCAGGGGCGGGACGTGCTGCACCCCATGGGCTGGGACGCCTTCGGGCTGCCGGCGGAGAACGCGGCGATCAAACGCTCCATCCACCCCTCGGAATGGACCTACGCTAACATCGCCCAGATGAAGGGGCAGCTCCGCCGCCTGGGCCTGAGCTACGACTGGGGCCGCGAGGTGGCCACCTGCGACCCCGCGTATTACCGCTGGACCCAGTGGCTGTTCCTGCTCATGCTCCGGAGGGGCCTGGCGTACCGCGGGCGGGCGCGGGTCAACTGGTGCCCGCGCTGCGCTACGGTGCTGGCCGACGAGCAGGTGGTGGAAGGCGGCTGCTGGCGCTGCTCCTCGCCGGTCAGCAGCCGCGAGCTGGAGCAGTGGTTCTTCCGCATCACCGCCTACGCCGACCGCCTGCTGGACGACCTCAAGCTGCTCCAGGGCTGGCCGGAGCGGGTCAAGGTCATGCAGGCCAACTGGATCGGCCGCAGCGAAGGGGTGGACGTGAGGTTCACCCTGGAGGGCGGGGGGCCGGAGCTCCCCGTGTTCACCACCCGGCAGGACACGCTGTGGGGCGTCACCTTCGTGGCGCTCTCCCCGGAGCACCCTGTCCTGCGGGAGCTTCTGCCCAGGTGCCCCTGCCGCGGCGAGGTGGAGGAGTTCCTGGCCCGCGGGCGGCCGGCGGCGGGCTCGGTGGAGCTGGACAAGGAGGGGGTGGACACCGGGCTCCGGGCGGTAAACCCGGCCAGCGGCGAGAAGGTGCCGCTGTGGGTGGCCAACTACGTGCTCATGGAGTACGGCACCGGCATTGTCATGGGCGTCCCGGCCCACGACCAGAGGGACTTCGAGTTCGCTAACAAGTACGGGCTGCCTATCCGCGTGGTCATCGAGCCCCCGGGCTCGGGGGGTTCGGCCGGGCCGCTTAGGCAGGCCTATGTTGACCCCGGCGTCATGGTGAACTCCGGGCCTTTCAGCGGCGTCGACAGCCGCGAGGGGCTGGAGCGCGTGGCCGCCTGGCTGGAGGAGAGGGGCCTGGGGGTCCGCAGGGTGCATTACCGGCTGAGGGACTGGCTGATTTCGCGCCAGCGCTACTGGGGCGCCCCCATCCCCGTGGTGTACTGCTCCCGGTGCGGCACGGTGCCCGTCCCCGAGTCGGAGCTCCCGGTGCTCCTGCCCCGGGACGTCGAGTTCAAGGGGGAGGGCGCTTCCCCCCTGGCCCTCAGCCCCGACTTTGTCAACACCCGGTGCCCGGCCTGCGGCGGGCCCGGTCGGCGCGAGACCGACACCATGGACACCTTCGTCTGCTCCTCCTGGTACTACCTGCGCTACACCTCGCCGGACTGGGCCGAGGGGCCGTTCGACCCGCGGCAGGCCAACTACTGGATGCAGGTGGACCAGTACGTGGGCGGCATCGAACATGCCATCCTGCACCTGCTCTACTCCCGCTTCTTCGTCAAGGTGCTCCACGACGCCGGCCTGCTCGAGGCCAGGGAGCCGTTCACCAACCTGCTCACCCAGGGCATGGTGATCATGGGCGGGGCGGCCATGTCGAAGTCCCGGGGCAACGTGGTAACCCCGGACCAGATCTTGAGCGCCGACGGGGCCGACACCGTGCGCATGTTCACCCTGTTCGCCGCCCCGCCGGAGAAGGACCTGGAGTGGAACCCCCAGGGCGTGGACGGCGTAAGCCGATTCTTGAACCGGGTATGGCGGCTGGTAGCGTCCTGCACCGGGTCGGGCCGGGCGCCGGACGCGGAGGAGCCTCGGGGCGATCTGCGCCGCGTGCTCCACCGCACCGTCTACCGGGTGACCTCCGACATTCAGGGGCGGGCGGGCCTGAACACCGCCATCAGCGCCATCATGGAGCTGGTGAACTACCTCTACCGGGCAAGGGATGCCGCGGCGGGCGTCGGGCCGGCCGGTCTGGGCCGGGCGCTGTCCACCCTGGTCCTGCTGCTGGCCCCCTTCGCGCCGCACCTGGCCGAGGAGCTCTGGGCGCGGCTGGGCGGGGAGGGCAGCGTCCACTCCCAGCCCTGGCCCGCTTACGACCCCGCCGCTCTGGAGGAGGAGCAGGTTACGGTGGTCATCCAGATCAACGGCCGGGTGCGGGACCGGGTGGTGGTGCCGGCCGGGACGGGGGAGGATGAGCTGGAGCGGCTGGTGCTGCAGCGGGAGAAGGTCCGGCCGTACCTCAGTGGCGCGCGGGTAGAACGTGTGATCCACGTGCCCGGGAAGCTGGTCAATGTCGTGGTGGCCCGCCGGGCGGCGGGCTGCCCGTGATGGTCCGCCGGGCACCGCGCTGCGTCGTGGCGGCCTGCCGCCGCGAGGACGGCACGGTGCCCCCCAGGCGGCGCTCTGTGCTGCGCCGTCCGCGGGGCGGCCCGCGCACCCATCTCACCCGAAGAGCGGGGGGATATAAGATGGTTGTGCTTCGGCGCTCCTGGCTGGTCCTCATCGTGGTGACGGCGGCCCTCCTCGGCGGGCTGGCCGCGGGCGGCGCCGTGTTCCTCGCGGGGGGAGGCCATTTCGGGGAGGAGGGCCCCGGCGAAGGGGCGGCCCCGCCGGCCCCGGACGGCGGGGGTTCCCCGGCACCCCTCCCCCCGGCCTCCGCTTCGGTGGTGGAGGTGGCGGAGCGGGTTGCCCCTGCGGTGGTCGGGGTGAGTACCGTCCGCCTCACCTATGACTTCTTCTACCGGCCGGTTCCGGTGGAGGGCGTGGGCTCGGGGGTCATCGTCGATCCCCGGGGATACATCCTCACCAACGAGCACGTGGTGGGCGGGGCCAAGGAGATTCAGGTAGTCCTCTCCGACGGCCGCAAGTTGCCGGCGAAGTGCCTCTGGTCCGGGGCAGACCTGGACTTGGCGGTGATCAAGGTCGAGGGCGCGGGGTTACCTGCGGCGCCGATGGGGGACTCCGAGCAGCTTCGGGTGGGCGAGCCCGCCATAGCCATAGGCAATCCGCTGGGCCTGAAGTTCCAGCGCTCGGTGACGGCGGGCATCATCAGCGCCCTGGGGCGGTCCATCCAGGTACCGGGATCCGACGGCTCGCGGATCATGGAGGACCTGATCCAGACCGACGCCTCCATCAACCCGGGCAACTCGGGCGGCCCCCTGGTCAACCTCAGGGGTGAGGTGGTGGGCATCAACACCGCCAAGGTATCTGGGGCCGAGGGGCTGGGGTTCGCCATCCCCATCAACCTGGCGCGGCCCATCGTTGAGGACGTCATCGAGCACGGCCGCTTCCTGCGCCCCTGGCTGGGCGTGTCGGTGGTAGACCGGGAGACCGCCGCTTACTACGACGAGGAGATCAAGGTGGAGCGCGGCGTCCTGCTGGTGCGCGTGGCGGAGGGGGGTCCCGCCGAGCGCGCGGGCCTCAAGGAGGGCGACATCCTGCTGGAGGTGGGCGGCAGGAAGGTGGACAGCATCGCGGATCTGAGGCGAGCGCTGTTCGCTGCGGAGGCAGGTCAGAGGGTGGAGGTGGTGTACCTCAGGGGCTCGAGGGAGCGCCGGGTCGGGGTGGTGCTGCAGGAGATGCCGCAGGACTAAGGGCGCCCTGCCCTTCGGCGCTTTGCCCGCGGCGCGGCCTACCTTCCCGCCGGCGGGCATATTTATCTGGCGAAGGCAGGAGGGTGGCCCTCCTGAGCTCGGTGGCGGGGAGGTCGGCAGGGTGCGGGGGGTGGGGCCGCGGCGCCCGGCTCCGGGCGGCTGGGGACGGCCGGCCCGCGGGGCGGGGCGGCTCCTGGCGATAGTGGGCCCGCCCAACGTGGGTAAGAGCGTGATCTTCAACCGCCTCACCGGCGCCTACGCCACGGTGTCCAACTACCCCGGGACCACTGTAGAGGTGGCCCGGGGCTGGGGCCGGGCCCTGGGCCCGGGCTGGCAGGTGGTGGACACGCCGGGCATGTACTCGCTCCTCCCCGTGACGGGGGAGGAGCGGGTGGCCCGGCGGCTGCTTTGGGAGGAGCGCCCCGCCGTAGTGCTCCAGGTCGCGGACGCCAAGAACCTGGAGCGGATGCTGCCGCTGACCCTGGCGCTGGTCGAGGCGGGCCTGCCCCTGGTGCTGGCGGTCAACCTCATGGACGAGGCCCGCCGCCTGGGTCTGGAACTTGACCCCGCCCCCCTCGAGGCCGCCCTGGGCGTGCCCGTAGTGCCCTGTGTGGCCACCGCCGGCGAGGGCCTGGCCATCTTGCGGCGCCGTATCCTGGAGGCTGCGGAAGGCCGGCTCGGGGCAGCAGCCGCGGGCCGCCTCCAGAACGCAGCGTCCGCCTGCGCTGCCCCCAACTACGGTCCGTTGGTGGAGGCCGCCCGCGACCGGCTCCGGGCCCTCCTCCCCGCTGGACTCCCCCTTTCGCCGAACGCCGTGGCGCTGCTGCTGATCCAGGGGGACGGGGAGGTCCTGGACTGGCTCCGGCGGGCCCCGGGGATCGGGGCTGCCCCGCTAGAGGAGCTGGCCCGAGCGGCTGGCGGCGCGCTGGGGCCCACGGCTGCTGCTGGCGTGGCCGAGGCCCGGCAGCGCTGCGCCCGGCTGCTTGCCGCCCGGGCCCTGAACCGCAGGAGGGGGCTGGAGCCGCCCCGGGCACCGGACAGGGGAGGGGCGCGGAGAGCGGGGCCGGGCCGGGGCTTCGCCGAGGTCCTGGGCCGTGCGCTCACTCACCCCGTGCTGGGCCCGCCAGTGGCCGGAGCCGTCATCTACTTCGGCCTGTACCGGTTCGTGGGGGTGTGGGTGGCCGGGAGGCTGGTGGGCGGCCTGGAACAGACCTACCGCGCCGGGGTTGAGCCCCTGGTAAGGCTGGCGCTGGAGCGCTGGGTGCCCTGGCCCGCCGTCCGCGACCTTCTTGGCGGCGAGTTCGGCCTGTTCACCCTGGCCCTTCGCTACTCGCTCGCCATCGTGCTCCCCATAGTGGGCGCCTTCTTCCTGGTGTTCTCGGTGCTCGAGGACACCGGCTACCTTCCCCGCCTGGCCCTGCTCAGCGACCGGCTCCTGAAAGGCCTGGGGCTGAGCGGGCGCGCGGTGATCCCCCTCAGCCTGGGCTTCGGCTGCGACACCATGGCGACCCTGGTCAGCCGGACCCTGGAGGACCGGCGGGAGCGGGTGCTGGCCACCCTCCTCCTGGCGCTGGCGGTCCCGTGTTCCGCGCAGCTCGGGGTGATGCTGGCGCTGCTGTCCCCGGCCCCTCGGGGGCTTGCCGTTTGGGCGCTGTTCGTGGGCGGGGTATCGCTGGGGGTGGGGGCCCTGGCCGGGCGGCTGCTTCCCGGCCGGCGCCCCGCGTTCTACCTGGAGGTGCCGCCGCTGAGGCTTCCCCGCCTCTCCAACCTGCTGGCCAAGATGGGGGCGAGGCTGCGCTGGTACCTTGCCGAGGTCATCCCCGTCTTCTGCCTGGCGAGCCTGGCGATCTGGGCGGGGCGCGTCACCGGGGCCCTTCCCTGGCTGGAGCGGGCCCTGGGCCCGGTGCTCGCCTGGCTGGGGCTCCCGCCCGGCATGGCGCTGGTGCTGCTCCTGGGCTTCCTCCGCCGGGACTACGGGGCCGCCGGGCTCTTCGACCTCCGGTCCCAGCTCACCACCCGCCAGCTGGTGGTGGCGGCCTCCACCCTCACCCTGTTCATCCCCTGCGTGGCGCAGCTCGCGGTCATGATCCGGGAGCGGGGGGCGCTCACCGCCCTGGCCATCGCCACCGTGGTGGGGGCCATCGCCTTCGGCCTGGGAGGCCTGCTGAACCTGCTCCTGAGCGTCTTGCCCCTGGGGCTGTAGGCCCGCGTACGTGACCTCCGGAGTGGGGACCGGAATATCATGGTTTGGGCCGGCCCCGTCGGAAGTGCTTCGGCCCCCGGGTGCTGCGGGGGCGGCGCGCGTGGGCCGTGACGCGACGGTCCCGTCCGGCCCGGGGAGGCGGTTCCTTGCCAGGTCGCGCTCGGTCGGGAGCCTGCGAGGGCGAGGGGCAGGAGGGGGGAAGCCTGAGGGGGGCGCTCAGCCTGGCGGGCCTCCAACGCGGGAGGCAGGCCCTGGTGCTGGAGGTGGGCGGCGGGGATCCTGTGGCACTCCGGCGCCTGGCGGGGCTGGGCCTGTTCCCGGGGGCGCGGATCCGCCTGGTCCAGGCCTTTCCCGCCTACGTCCTGGAGCTGGGCCACACCGTCCTGGCCCTGGACAGGGACCTGGCCCGGCGGGTTCGGGTCTTGCCCCTGGAGGGGACGGGGCAGGGGGGTCGAATGAGTGGGGAGGGTGCTCTTCGGCCGGGCGTGGGACCGGAGCGAGTTTAGGCCCGGCGGGGGTGGGTCCGTGGGCTACTTTTCCCGAGCTGAGCAGGTGGTGGTGCTTCTCCTGGTTGCCGGGCTGCTGGCGGGGTGCGGGCTGCTTTCCTGGCAGGCCCTCGCCCGACGCGGGGAGCCGATCCCTGCAGGGCCGGCCCCCGGCTTCGGCGACCCCGACTCCCCTGAAGGGCTGGCACGCGGAGGCGACGGGGCAAACGGGGCTTCGGCCCCCGCGGAGGTCACGGTACACGTCTGCGGGGCGGTGGCCAGGCCCGGGGTCTACCGGTTCCGCCCCGGCAGCCGGGTGCAGGACGCCATCACCGCCGCGGGCGGGGCGGCACCCGGCGCGGCGCTGGAGGCGCTCAACCTGGCCGCCCCCCTGCGGGACGGTCAGAAGGTGGAGGTGCCGGAGAAGCCGCCCGGCGGTCAGGCGAAGGGCCCGTCGGCCCGGGCGCCCGGGGTTGTTCCTCCCACTCCGGACAACCCCCTGGATCTGAACTCGGCGGGGCGGCAGGCCCTGGAGGCCCTGCCCGGCATAGGCCCCAGGCTGGCGGAAAGGGTTCTGCGCTACCGGGAGGAGCACGGCCCGTTTCGCCGCGTGGAGGACCTTCTGGAGGTGGAGGGCATCGGACCGCGCACCCTGGAGCGGCTGAGGCCCCTGGTCAGGGTGGACTGAGGCCGGGGCAGGCCGAGGCGCTGCGGCCGGAGGGATTAGTATTTATGAAAACATAAATATGCTACCCCCCGCACCGCCCGGCCCCGCGAGGCCCTAGCGCACCGCCAGGAGGTACACCGCCGCCGTGACCAGCAGCACCGCCCCCACCACGGGGGCGTACCGCCGGAACAGGCTGCCCATGCTTACCTTGAAGTACTGGGCGCTGAGCACCTGACATAGGTGGAGCGGGGTGCAGAGGTAGCCCATGTAGGCGGCGACGTAGATCACAGCCGCGTAAGCCGGCTGGTGGGCGGGGGTGGGGGCCAGGCCAAGGAGCAGCGGGATGCCGAGGCCCAGGGCGGTTTGCTGGGAGCCGGAGACGAACCCCACGATGCCGGGCAGCGCCACCAGAAGCAGGCCGGAGGGCAGGCCGCGGGTGCTGAGGTCGCGGATCAGCCGGGGTATGGACTCCATCTCCTCCACCCCCGCCTTGAACACCATTATGGCGGCGATGAGGATGAGCAGCGGCAGGTCCAGCCTGTCCAGGAGCACACTGCGGGCGCGGGCCCCCGTAAGCTGCCGGGCCAGCGCCGCCTGGCCGAAGGTCAGGCCCAACCCCAGGGCCAGGGCAGCGGCGAGCGGCACCCCGACCCCCAGGTTGAGGGCCAGCGCCAGGACGATGGGCGCGGCGGTCCAGAGAAACTCCAGCGCGGCTCTGCCCCGAGGCTGGCCCGAGGGCACCTCGGCGGTGCGGGGGGCGTCGGGGCGCCACAGGAAGAGCAGGCAGCCCACCAGAAGCGCGGTGAAGGTGAACGGCGCCTGTGCCCCTATGAGGACGGCGGGGCTCAGTCCGGTGAGCTGGCGCTCCAGCACCAGGGTGGGCACGAAGGGGAAGACGAAGAACCAGGCGTGGCGGAAGACCAGGTTGGCGGCGGCCCGGCGCACCGGGCTCAGGCCCACCACGTCTCCCAGGCTGTCCACCATGGGGGCGGAGAGTATGGCCCCGCCGGGCACGGCCAGGCAGCCGATTATCCCCGGGATGAGCACGATGCCGGCCCGGGCGCTCCGCAGGAGCCGGGTCAGCGACGCCGCCATGCGGCTGAGCAGCCCGAACTCCTTCATGGCGCGGCCCAGCATACTGATGAGCGCGACCACCACCACCAGCTCGATGGTCGGCCACTCTGACAGGGCGCGGAGCACCAGGCGGCCCGCGTAAAGCGGCCCCTTGCCCAGGGAGAGCGCCGTGATCAGGGCCCCGCCCACCATGGCGTAGCCGAGCGTCACCCTGAATCGGACCAGCACCAGCACCAGGACCAGGGCCGCCCCCAGACCCACCAGCTCGAGCATGCCTGACCCTTCCTTTCCGTCCCCGGCCTCCCTTGCGCGATAGCCCGTCACTCACTTCTACCCCTCCGGCCAAACTCCTTTCCCGAACACCTGGGGGGCGAGGGGAGGAGGAGTTCGTTGCCGCCCGTCGAACCTCCCCTGTAGAAAAGGGGGAGCTCCTGCGCCAGGGGCTGAGAAAGGGCTGGATAGCACCTGACCCCTTGAACCTGTGGGGTAATGCCCGCGGAGGGAAATAGCCTCGGAGCGGACGGCGCACCCCCCAGGGGTGCGCCGTATGCTGGGCGGCGGGGCGGGAAAGGCCAAGGACCCGGCCCTCCCGGGACCCCAAAGGAGGGAAGGCTTCCATGGAACAGAAGGCCAGGGCCCGGACGCGCTTTTCGGCTCGCACCGTGGCGGAGGTCGGCCTCATGGTGGGCCTGGCCACCGTGCTCAGCCTGATAAAGGTGTTCCAGGCGCCCCAGGGCGGGTCGATAACGGCGGCAAGCCTGGTCCCCATCCTCTACCTGGCGGTAAAGCGCGGGCCGGCGGTCGGCGTGGTCGCGGGCGGTCTGCACGGCGTCATCCAGTTCCTCCTCGACCAGTACGCGGTGCACCCCGTCCAGGTGATTCTGGACTACCCGCTGGCCTTCGGCCTGCTGGGGCTGGCCGGGTTCTTCCCCCGGCTGCCGCTGCTCGGGGTGCTGGTGGGCATTTCAGGGCGGTTCGTGTCGCACCTCCTGTCCGGGGTGGTGTTCTTCGCCAGCTATGCCCCAGAGGGGCAGAACCCCTGGCTGTACTCGGCGGTATACAACGGCACCTACCTGGCGGGGGAGCTGGCGCTGAGCCTGGTGATCGTGCTTATCCTGGTCAGGACCGTCAGGAGCGAGCGGCTGGGGCTGTAGTGTAGGCCGGTGCCCCGGCCGGGCGGTCCTGCATCCGGCTGAAGGGCGGGGCGCCGAAGGAGATCAAGGGCTTAAGGGAAGGGCAGCAATGCGGACGCCGGGCGGCGGCGTCCGCATTTTTATGCAAATAATAAAATCTTTTGCTCCAGCTTCCATGGCAGGAATTCTCTGCTATGGCGGCGAATGCCATCGAGCAGGCCTCGCTTGGCTCTGTAGTCAGCCATAGGATGGAAGGAGGTGGCAGCTCGGAGGGTTTGTGTCGACCTGCAGCGTCGAAATCTGACTGAGGAGGGATAGTGCAGTGCGCAAAGGCGCTCGCAGCCTCGTGGCAGTGGCTACCGTGCTGCTCCTGGTTCTGTTGGTTTCGGCCGGGGCCATGGCCGGGCAGCCCGCCACCGCCCTCAGGGGGGAGAAGGTGCGGACGACCGTGGCCATGGACGGTGACCGCAACCGGATCTTCGACGACCTGGACAAGATCCTGGCCAGGGCCAAGCCTGACGAAGGCGTCGGCGTCATCGTCATGCTGGAGAAGGGCCACGGCCTGGGAGAAGTTCACGCGGCGGTGGGGAAGTTCGAGCCACGGTTCACCTTCCCCGCCATAAACGGGTTCGCCGCCACCCTTAACAAGGGCCTGATCAACAAGCTGGCCCGCCTGCCGTTCGTGGTCCAGGTGGAGTACGACGCCCCGGTGTACGCGCTGCTGGACACCGCCACCTACTGGGAGGGCGTCCAGAAGGCACGCGCCGACTTCGGCGTCACCGGTGACAGGAACGGCAACGAGACGTCTTACACCAAGGACGACATCGTGGTGGCCATCATCGACACCGGCATCGACCCCGGCCACCAGGACCTCGACGGCGGCAAGATCATCGGGTGGAAGGACTACGTCAACGGCCAGACCAGCCCCTACGATGACCACGGCCACGGCACACACTGCGCCAGCATCGCCGCCGGCGAGGGCCAGGCCAACCCCAACTATAAGGGGGTGGCCCCCGGGGCCGCCCTGGTGGGCGTGAAGGTGCTTAACAGCGCGGGCAGCGGCACCCTGGCCAACGTCGAGGCCGGCATCCAGTGGTGCATCGACAACAAGGCCACCTACGGCATCGAGATCATCAGCCTGTCGCTGGGCACCACCGGCAGTTCCGACGGCACCGACTCTACCTCGCAGATGGTCAACAAGGCGGTGGACAACGGCCTGGTCGCCACGGTGGCGGCGGGTAACAGCGGCCCGGCCCGCTACACCATCGGCTCCCCCGGTGCGGCTGAGAAGTGCATCACCGTGGGCGCCATGACGGACCCGGGCCACAACGGCTTCTCGCTGGCCAGCTTCTCCAGCCGCGGGCCGACCGCCGACGGCCGCACCAAGCCGGACATCTGCGCCCCGGGCGTGAACATCATGGCTGCCCAGAGAGGCACTACGACGGGCTACGTCTCCTACAGCGGCACCAGCATGGCCACCCCGTTCACCGCCGGCACAGCAGCCCTCATGCTGGACGCCAACCCCTCGCTCACGCCGCAGCAGATCAAGGACACCATGGCCAACACCGCCATTGACTGGGGTCCTGCGGGCAAGGACGTGGATTACGGCTGGGGCCGCCTCGATGCCTACGCGGCGGTGAAAGCCGCCGGCGGGTTCACCGGCACCGGCCCGGCCGTCCCCGGCCACGACTACCGCTCGGCCAGCCTTACGGGGACGGGCGACTACGACGAGTACACCTTCAACATCACTACCACCAGCTATCCCATCGCCGTCACGCTGATCATGCCCAACTGGGCAAGCAGCTCCAACCCCAACTTCGACCTCTACCTCTACAACCCGTCCGGGGCCCAGGTGGCCAGCTCCACTACGACCACCCGGCAGGACACCATCAACTACGCGCCGTCCGTGACCGGCAACTACAAGGTAAAGGTCAGCTCCACGGCCGGCTCGGGAAGCTACTTCTTCGACATCTCCGCCGGCCTGGGCGAGACGCCGCCGCCCGACAACCCGCCCACCTGCTCCATCGCCTACCCGTCTAGCGGGGCGGTGGTGAGCGGCACGGTGCGGATCAAGGTGTCGGCTTCGGACGACAAGGGCCTCACCAAGGTGGAGGCCGCCATCGACAGCGGGTCGTACATCGACATCACCGGCAACTTCGACGGCAACTACTACTTCTACGACTGGGACACCACCACCGTCCCTGACGGCGGCCACACCATAAAGGCCCGGGCCACCGATAACGCCAGCCAAGTCACCAACGCCAGCCCGGTCAACGTCACCGTGTCCAACGGGGGCGGCGGCTACCAGCACACCGTCACCAAGACCGGCAGGGTGACGTCCACGGCCAGGGACTCCTGGCAGACCGTCCAGGTGACCACGCTGGGCTACATCTACATCACGCTCAACTGGGACACCTCGGCCGACCTTGACTTCTTCGTCTACGCCCCCGACGGGACCTACATCGACCGGGCGTACACCCTGAACAAGCCAGAGACGCTGCGCATCTGGACCGATGACTACACCACGGGCACCTACTCTATCAAGGTCAACCTCTACAGCGGCGCGGACAGCAACTACACCCTGACCATCGACGGCTACGAGGCCAAGACCCAGACGGGCCACGTCGACCTTATCACCCCCGACAAGTGGCACACCTTCCAGTGCGACTACACCGGCAATTCGTACATCGTCCTGTCCTGGCCCACGTACGACGACCTCGACTTCTACGTCTATGATCCCACGGGGACGTACCGCAGCCGCGCCTACACCATATGGAACCCCGAGACGCTGTGGCAGACCATCGACATGGTCGGTGCCTGGCAGATAAAGGTCAACCTCTACTTCGGCATCACTGACGACTACACGCTGACCATGTACGTGCCGGAGGACAACCTGATGCCGTAGAGTCCGCCGCAAGGCCGCAGCCCTGAGGGCGGCGGCCGCCACCCGGCGGGCGCCGATACGGGCGGCAGCGGCCGCCCCGGTAGCGGCACCTTAAGCTGCAGCGCGCGGAAGCCTACGGGAGGCGGGCCCGGGGGCAAATCCCCGGGCCCGCCGGGGTTCGAAGCCGGCGG
>JAIMBG010000242.1 GCA_023511555.1 Acetobacteraceae bacterium
GGGGGGGGGGGGGGGGGGGGGGGGGCGGGGGCGGGGGGGGGGGGGCCGCGGGTGGGGGGGGGGGGGGGGGGGGGGGGGGGGGGGGGGGGGGGGGGGGGGCGCCCCCCGCCTCCGTGGCGGCCGCTTTCCGCATCGGGGGCCTCAGGCCGCGGCCGCGGAGGCTGGTGCTGAGGCGGTTGGGACCGTAAGGCAGGGGCCGCATCCCCTCGCGGAGGGAGGACGCAGGGCGTCGGGGCGGCCGAAAGACAGTGGGGGGCTCCCGCCCACGGGAGCCCCACCGCCGCTACGTCGTCCACCTCTTCCGGGAGGCGAGGCGCAAGGCTCCCGGTGGCGGGCACTCGGCGGCCACAGGCGTGCACTCGGCCGGACGCGGCACCTCCGTGCCCAGCACCTCGATCTGGATGTGCCTGCCGAACTTGATGATCATGTCGATCTGCACGCATGCCCGGATGGCCCGGCCGTTCTGCTCGATCAGGGTGAAGTAGCAGGAGATGCTGACCTCCACCACCGGCTGATGGATGACGGGGTCGGCGCCAATAAGCTGTACCAGTTTGGGCGGTTCGGTGTCGGGCGGGAAGGCGAAGCTCTCCTGGAGAACGTGGACGGTGCCGGTCGCGTCGCGATAGGTGATGATCACGTCGTAGCGGACCCTGACGGCCACCGTGTCGGCGCCGGTGATCGTCGCCTCCACTGTCACGTTGCGGATGAGGCAGTCCTCGACCGCCACCGCGTCGGGGAGTTCCACCGGAATGGTGATCACGTTCTCCACGCTCTCCAGCTGGCTGCAGGCGCCCTCGATGCTTTTTACGTAAATTTGAAATGTCTCCTGCTGGGGCTGCGGTTCGTCCCGGGGAGCGTTCTGGGCGCCGGCTATGGGCTTGAGCGGGTCCCCGGTCTCGGCCTGTGGGCTGCGGCTCATGAAGCTGCGGAACACGGTTCAGCCTCCTTTCTGCCCCTGGGAGTTGGGGTAGCCGCTTGCTAGCGGCTTGGTTCCTCACCTGGGCACACCATCCTATGCTGGGGCAGGGAGGAGGGTGACAATAACCCGGGGCTTATGTTTAACACCCGGGCTTTCTGGGGGGCCGCCGCTGCCCTGGGCCTCCCGCCGCAGGAGGCTTGGGGGACGGAGCGGGCCGGGCCCCGCCTGGTGCGCTCCGCAGCCCCGGCCCGGCCGGCTCAGCGGGCCAGGAAGATCTCCGTGACCATGCCGCCGTACGGCCCGCCGTAGGCTATGCCCACCCCCACCTCGTCGTAGGCCGACGCCAGGATGTGAGTCCGGTGGCCCGGGCTGCGCATGAGCGCTGCGTGGGCCACGTCCGGCTTGGATGTCCCGGCCAGGCACTCCCCCACGTGCTTGAAACTCAGCCCGGCGGCCTTGACCATGTCGCGGGCCCGGCCGTACGTGGGTGAGACGTGCCCGAAGTAGCGGTTGGTGATCATGTCCTGGCTCTTGATGCGGGCCAGCCTGACGAGGGTGTAGTTGATCTTCAGCGGGTTCAGCCCCGCCTCAGCCCGGGCCTGGTTGATGAGCTCGAACAGCCTGGCCTCCGCTGGGGTCAGCGAGGTCGGGTCGGGGCCCGGGGGTGGGGGCAGCGGGGTTGGCGCCGGCGATGAAGCGACGGGCCATGCGGGTGGCCGACCAGCGGGCCAGTCGTGCGATCAGGCGGTCGCCCAGGCGGCCTGGAGGTGCTAGACGCACCGGCAGGCTCAGGAGCAGGGGGACAGACGGGCCGGCTTCGTCGAGATACTCGGTCAGGTGGCGGCGGACGGAGGCGTCGGAACGGAGGGTAGGGAGAGCGTCGATGAAGCGGAAGAGTTGGATTTTGGTGATGGGGTCGGCACTGGTGAGGGCCATCGCCTGGTCGTCCCACCAGGCGCGTTGCCAAATGCGGGGACCGCGGCCGATCCGGTCGAAGAGGATACGGCCGATCTGCTGGGTGCGCTGTTCGAGCACGGCGAGGCTCATGGGTGGTGCGGCACCGTGGCGCGGCGGGCTTCGGGGTTTTCTCAATAGGCATTGTAGGAG
>JAIMBG010000243.1 GCA_023511555.1 Acetobacteraceae bacterium
ATCCGCATGCCTGTGCTCTACGGGCCCCATGCCAGCCGGCCGTACGCCAGGGTCATAAGACACCTTTCCCATATCCACCCCGTAGTCCCATACAACCAGGGGATGGCCCCTACCGAAACGTGACACGGTCCAGTCCTGCGCCCGCCCTTGACGGGGCGGGCCAGCATTTGCTAAACTAGTAACGAAGTGACCGCTGAGGGTCGCGGAAGCTGGGTGAAGGACCGGCGGGTCACGAGCGTTTTTCTTTTTGGGGGTATCCCGGCGGGGGTTTTACAGCATCCCTAGTTCCGGGCGAGGAGGGAACTGGCTTGAGCGAGCTGCTGGAAATAAGATGGCACGGCCGGGGAGGGCAGGGGGCGAAGACCGCCGCTGTCCTTCTGGCCGAGGTGGTTTCCGCGGCCGGCCGCTACATCCAGGGCTTCCCCGAGTATGGCCCTGAGCGGATGGGCGCCCCGGTGCTGGCTTTCAACCGCATAAGCGACCGCCCCATTGACCTACACTGCCACGTGACGGAGCCCGACGTGGTGGTGGTCCTCGACCCCACCCTGCTGGGCAAGGCCGGGGTGAGCGAGGGCCTGGCCGCCGACGGCAGCGTGCTGGTCAACACGCCGCGCCCGCCCGGGGAGATCCGCAGGGAGCTGGGGTTGAGTTTCGGCCGGGTCTTCACTGTGGATGCCAGCCAGATCGCCGTGGACACCCTGGGTAAGAACATCCCCAACACGCCCATGATTGGCGCCCTGGTGCGGGTGACCGGCGTTATGGGGCTGGACGAGTTCCTGCCGCTCATGAAGGTCCAGCTGCAGGAGAAGTTCAAGGCCAAGGGCGACGTGGTGGAGGGCAACCTCAAGGCCATTGAGAGGGCCTACCGGGAGGTGCGGGGCGAGTGAGCCGGGCCGGGCCGGGTTGGCGCGACATCCCGCGGGCCGGCCTCATCCTCGCGGCCGGCAACGCGGTCGACTACGAGACCGGCGACTGGCGGAGCCAGCGGCCGGTCTGGAGCAGGGAGCGGTGCACCGGGTGCCTCCTCTGCTGGGTGTACTGCCCCGACGGAGCGGTGATGGTCGAGGGGGGCAAGGTGGTGGGCATCGACTACAAGCACTGCAAGGGCTGCGGCATCTGCGCCCACGAGTGCCCGCCGAAGTCTGCCGCCATTCGGATGACCAGCGAGGGCGAGGCCCGCCCCTAGCCGGGGCGGCCTAAACCCCAGGCAGTCTTACACCGGGGGGAAGGGATCGATGCAAGCGCAGCAGCGGCCCCGGGCGGCCTCGACCCGGGTAGCCCTGACGGGAAACGAGGCCGTGGCCCTGGCCATGAAGCAGGTCCGCCCGGACGTGGTGGCGGCGTACCCCATAACGCCTCAGACGGACATCGTGCAGTTCTTCTCTACGTTCGTCGCCAACGGCGAGGTGGACACCGAGTTCGTTACCGTGGAGAGCGAACACAGCGCCATGAGCGCTACCATAGGGGCGGCTGCGGCGGGGGCCCGAGCCATGACCGCCACCTCGTCGCAGGGCTTAGCCCTGATGTGGGAGATGCTGTACATCGCTGCCTCCAACCGGCTGCCCATTGTGATGCCGGTGGTTAACCGTGCACTAAGCGCCCCCATCAACATCCACTGCGACCACTCCGACAGCATGGGGGCCCGCGACTCAGGCTGGATCCAGCTTTACTCCGAGAACGCCCAGGAGGCGTACGACAACCTGCTGCAGGCGGTAAAGATAGCTGAACATCCCGACGTGCTTTTGCCCGTCATGGTGTGTCTGGACGGGTTCATCATCAGCCACGCGCTGGAGAACCTGGAGGTGCTGGGGCAGGAGGCGGTGACGGAGTTCGTGGGGGAGTACCGCCCGGACGTCACCCTGCTCGACCCCGCGCGGCCCGTGACCTTCGGCCCTCTAGACCTCTACGACTTCTACTTTGAGCACAAGCGCCAGCAGGCAGAGGCCATGAACGGCGCCGCCCGTGTCGTGGCGGAGGTTGCCGACGACTTCTTCCGCCTCTCGGGCCGCGGC
>JAIMBG010000044.1 GCA_023511555.1 Acetobacteraceae bacterium
GGGGTGGGGGCGGCTGCCCGCCACCCCCCCGCGGGGGGGGGCCCCCTGGGCGGGGGGGGGGGCGGCCGCCGGGGCGCGGGCGGGGCTGGGCCGGCTGTTGGCGGCGACGCCGGGGCTCAACCTGGTAGCCGAGACCGACGATGTCCCTGGGTTCCTGCGCCGTGCCGGGGAGCCCAGGCCGGACGTGGTCCTGATGGACGCCCTGGCGTTTGGGGACATGGGCGTCAGCTACCTGAGGCAGGTGTGCTCCCGCCTGGTGGGCAGCCGCGCGTTGGTGCTCACCAGCTACGCCGACCCCTCCACGGTGGCCGTGTGCCTTGAGGCCGGGGCGTCCGGCTACGTGCTCAAGAGCGTGTCCCCCGAGCAGTTGGTGGAGAGCATCAAGCTGGTCAGCAGTGGCGGGCTGGCGGTGCTCCTGCCCGGGCTGGCGTCGGCCCGCCCTCGGTCCCTGGGGCTGGCCCCGTGGCGGGGGCCCGACAGCCGCTGCCGGCTGAGCGAGCGGGAGCGCGAGGTGGCCCGGCTGCTGGCCCGCGGCCGATGCAACGCGGACATAGCCCGCAGCTTGTTCCTGTCCGAAAAGACCGTGCGCAACTACGTGAGCCGCCTGTACCGCAAGCTGGGCGTTAGAACCCGGGCGGAGGCGGCCCTGTTTCTGATTGGGTCGGGACTGGCCGGCTGAGCTGCCGGCACTGGAGGGGCCGGCTGGCGAGGGAGGCGGGAGTGCCGGGACACCTGGTTATTGTCCCGGGTCAGAACAGGGACAATTGTTAATAGGGAAGCATAACCTTTCGGTAGAACATGGCCCCCAAAGCTGTCAAACCACGGTGAGGGGGCCAAAATGCGCAAGTACGTGGAGCTGGCGAGGCGGTCGTTTCTGCGCCAGCGAATGTACCGGGTCAACTTTTGGCTCGAGTTCCCGGCCACGCTGCTGCGCATGGTGCTGCTGGTCTGCCTGTGGCGGGCGCTGTATGGCCGGCTGCCCCAGGCGGGAGGCCTCACCCTGCCCCAGATGACCACCTATGCCCTCGTCGCCCTGGCACTTCGCTCCACCTACGAGTTCGAGCTAGAGCCCCTGGTGGAGGAGAGGGTGCACTCGGGTCAGATCGCTGTCGACCTGCTGCGTCCGGTGCCCTTTCAGCTATACCTCCTCGCCGACGTGGCGGGGACCAACCTCTCCCATCTGCTCTTTCGGCTGCTGCCCCTGGGGCTGGTCACGGTGGTGGGCTTCGGCGCCCTGCTCCCGCCGTCCTGGGCTCAGGCGGGCTGGTTTCTCCTGGCCGCGGTTTTGGGGTTCTTCATCCTCTTTAACTTCTTCTACCTGGTCAGCCTGGCTGCCTTCTGGGTAGTGAACGTGTTCGCGTTCTACCTGGGCTCCCGCCTCATCATCACCTTCTTCTCCGGGGCCGTGGTGCCGCTGTGGTTTTTCCCCCCCTGGCTGGAGGCGGTGGCGAGGTGGCTGCCGTTTCAGTTCGCCTATCAGTTCCCGGTCTCCGTCTACCTGGGCCGGGTGACGGGGCCCGCGCTGGTGCAAGGCCTCCTTCTCCAGGCAGGGTGGGGGCTGGCCCTCGCCCTGGTGGGACGCGCAGTGTGGGGGCTGGGCTGCAGGAAGGTGGTGCTGCACGGTGGCTAGCGCGGTAAGGTCCGCAAGGCTGTATGGGCTCCTCCTCCTGGCCGATGTTCGCTCACGCATGCAGTACCGCGCCAACTACATCCTGCTGATGATTACCATCCTCCCCACCCAGCTTCTGACCCTGGCGTTCGTCTGGATGCTGGTCCAGCGCTTTGGACGCATAAACGGATGGGGTTTTTGGGAGCTGGCCTTCCTGAACGGACTCATCCGGGTCCCCCAGGGCATAGGTTACGTGTTCCGCAGCGTGATGTTCGTGGAGAACTACATCCTGGCGGGTACCCTGGACAAGTTCCTGCTGCGGCCCAGAGACGTGCTGTGCCAGACCATCGCCGAGCGCTGCAACTTCGCGTCGTTCTTCGGCGAGGCGGTGCCCGGCCTGGCGATTCTGGCCGCAAGCGCTCACCAGCTCCGGCTGGCCTTCGGGGCTCTGGACGTGCTATACCTGGCCGCGGCGCTGGCGGGGGGAACCATGATCTACCTGGGGCTGATGGTGGCCCAGGGGGCCGCGTGCTTCTTCACCCTGCGGGGCAGCGCGCTCCGCACCTTCATGCTCACCACGCAGGAGTACACCTCGTATCCCCTGACCATATACCATCCGCTGCTGCAGCTCCTGCTGACCTTCGTCCTCCCGTTCGCCTTCATCAACTTCTACCCGGCCCACCACTTCTTCCGGCCCGGGCCGGCGCCGTTCGCCCCCTGGCTGGCCTACCTCACCCCGGCCCTGGGGGCGGCGGTGATGTACGGGGCCTGGAGGCTCTGGCGGGCGGGGCTGGCCCGCTACCAGGGCGCGGGGTCCTGAGGGGCAGGGGGTGGCGCCGTGGCGCTCATAGAGTTCAGCGGCGTGACCAAGGTGTTCTATGTCCCCGCGCCGCAGCCGGGCAGGCTCGGGGCGCTGAAGGCTCTGCTCCGGCCGCGCTGCATCCCCCGGGTGGCGGTGGACAATGTCACCTTCAGCATTGAGGAGGGGGAGCTCCTGGGCTATATCGGGCCCAACGGGGCGGGGAAGTCCACCACCGTCAAGCTCCTCTCGGGGGTGCTGGTGCCCACGCGGGGCGAGGTGCGGGTGGCAGGAATGGTGCCCTGGAAGAGGCGGGCCCACAACAGCCGGCGCATCGGCGTGGTCTTTGGCCAGCGGACCCAGCTCTGGTGGGACCTCCCGGTGCGGGACTCGTTTGAGCTGCTGAGGCACATCTACGACCTCACGCCTCAGCAATACCGGCGCAACCTGGGCGAGCTGTGCGAGGTCCTGGACCTTGGGCCCCTCTTGGACACGCCGGTGAGGCTGCTCAGCCTGGGGCAGAGGATGCGGGCCGACCTCGCCGCTGCCTTGCTTCACGGCCCGTCCGTGCTTTACCTGGACGAGCCCACCATCGGGCTGGACGTCGTGGGCCGCCAGCGCATTCGGGAGTTCGTGGCCTGGTTGAACCGTGAGCGCCGCGCTACGGTCATCCTGACCACCCACGACCTCCGGGACGTGGAGCGGCTCTGCCGGCGCGTGCTGGTGATCGACAGGGGGCGGATCGTTTACGACGGCACCATAGGCCGGCTTCGGGAGCTGTACGGCCCTACCCGCACCCTGGTGGTGGACCTGGAGGAGGACGTGGGGGACGTGGAGCTTCCCGGGGCGCGGCTGGTGCGGTCGGAGGACCGCCGGCGCTGGTTTGAGTTCGACCGGGCCTCCCAGAGCGCCTCCCGGCTCGTTGCCTCGGTGCTCCAGCGCTGGCCGGTCCGGGACGTGGCCATCGAGGAGCCGGACATAGAGTCGGTGGTCCGGGCCATCTACGAGCGGGGCGCGCAGGGGGAAGGGGCATGATCAGCCTGTGCATGATCGTTAAGGACGAGGCCGAATCTCTGGAGCGCTGTCTTCTGAGCGTCCGGCCGGCGGTGGCAGAGATGGTCGTGCTCGACACCGGCTCCCGGGACGCTACCCCCGAGCTGGCGCGGGCGCTGGGGGCGCAGGTGTTCTTCAGCGACTTCGACCGGGACTTTGGCCGCAACTTCGGGAGGGCGCGGAATTTCGCCCTGGAGCAGGCTACCCAGCCTTGGATCCTGGTGCTGGACGCCGACGAGGAACTGCACCCCTCGGATCTGGGGAGGCTCGCCCGCCTGGCGGGGCGGGGGGGCGCCGACGCCTACCGGCTGTGGCGTTACAACTACATGGGGAACGGGTGGTCCCTGCACCTGCTCGCCCGGCTGTTCCGCAACCACCCCCGCATCCGCTTCAGTCACCGGATGCACGAGTCGGTGGAGCCGGCGGTCTCGGCGCTGGGCGGCCGGATCGCCGAGGCAACGGTGGCCATCCACCACTACGGGTTTCTAAAGCCCTTGGCCCGCCAGGAGGCGCGGGACCGCTGGTATGCCCGGGCTGAGGAAGAGGAGCTAAAGCAGCGTCCCGGCGACACCATCTTGAGGCTGCTGCTCGCCGAGCGCTACGCCCGGCTGGGGGAGACGGAACGGGCCCTGGCCCTGTGCCGGGAGGCCAGGGAGAGGGACCCCGGCCAGGTCTGGGGGTACATCGTAGAAGTTCAGGTGCGGCTGAGGGCGGGGATTCAGTCGGGGGTCGAGGAACTGCACCGGCGGGCGCTGGAGGTGCTCGCCCCCCGGGACCGCATGCGGCGGCTGGTGCTGAACTCGCTGGGAAAGGTGGCGCTGGAGGCGGGCAGGCCAGGGGAGGCCCTGCGGCTGTTCCTGGAGGCCGAGCGCTATGACCCCGGCCGCGCCCACCTCTGCGTAAACCGCGGCCTGGCGCTGGAACGCCTGGGGCGGCGGGGACCTGCCCGGCGGGAGTTTCTGAGGGCTCTCCGCCTCAACCCCATGCTGGCCCGCCATCCCCCCGGGATGTGCCCGGAGGTGGAGCGGAGCTACCGGGCGGAGGCTGAGACCGCCGCCGGGTTCTTCGGCGTCTTCCACCACCTGGTAAGGGCCAGGTACGGCAGGGGAGGTTAGTCCGAGGGGAGGAAGGAGGAGGGGGTAGCGTGTACATCCTGGGGGTCAACTACTCGGGGCACGACGCGGCGGCCGCCCTCCTCGACGGGGGTCGGGTGGCGGCGGCCGTGGAGGAGGAGCGGCTGGCCCGGATAAAGCACATCGACCGCTTTCCCTTAGCCGCGATCCGGGCCTGCCTTAAGATGGCCGGGATCGGGCCGGCCGACCTTGACGAGGTGGCGCTGTACCTGGACCCCGCCATCTATCTCAGGCGGCTGTTCAGCGACTCGGTCAGGTACTTCCCCCGCTCGGCCCGCAATTTCCGCCGTCACCTGCGCCGGTATCTTTACTGGCGGGGCCGGCGCCGGGCCATCCCCCTCGAGATCGGGAGCAGCCGGGCGCGGTTCCACTTCGTCCCCCACCACCTGGCCCACGCGGCGGCGGGCTTCTTCACCTCGCCGTTCTCCGAGGCGGCCGTGCTCACGGTGGATGGCATCGGGGAGTGGACCACCGCTGCACTTTGCCGGGGGCAAGGCAACCGGATCACTATACTGAAGGAGTTCCGCACCCAGGACTCGCTCGGCCACCTCTACAGCTTTGTCACGGAGTACCTGGGGTTTAAAAAGAACGACGGGGAGGGGAAGGTGATGGGGCTGGCGGCCTTCGGCCAGCCCCGCTACCTGGAGCTGTTCTCCGGCATCTTGCGCCTTTCGGAGGCTGGCTACAGCGTTGACAGCTCTTGGTTCAACTGGGACGGGGGCTGCTACCGCCACGGCCGCGGGGGCTGGGTCTCCGAGCGGTTCCTCCGCGCCCTGGGCCCGGCGCGCGCCCCCGGCGCCCCCCTGGAGCAGCGCCATCGCGACATCGCGGCCAGCCTGCAGGCGGCGCTGGAGGGGGCCATGCTGCATCTGGCCGGCATCCTGCGCCGGCTGACAGGTCTGGACGACCTGGTGGTTTCCGGCGGGGTAGCGCTGAACAGCGTGATCAACGGCCTCCTGCTGGAGCGGACGGGGTTCAAGCGGCTGTATGTGCCCCCGGCGCCGGGCGACGCCGGCACCTCTCTGGGGGCGGCCCTGTACGTCGCCCACGCCGTGTTGGGCGAGCCGCGCCGGCCCGGCCGGCTTTCCCCCTTCCTGGGGCCGGAGCAGGGCGACGACGAGGTCCACCGCTTCCTGAAGGATGCCGGACTGCCGTATAGGGTGGTAGACGACCCCGCGGACGCCTGCGCGGAGCTGCTGTCCCAGGGGGCCATAGTGGGCTGGCTGCAGGGCCGGATGGAGTTTGGCCCCAGGGCGCTGGGCAACCGCAGCATCCTCTGCGACCCCGTCCGGCCGGAGATGAAGGACGTGCTGAACCTCCGGGTGAAGCACCGGGAGCCGTTCCGGCCCTATGCCCCCTCCATTCCCGAGGGCAGGGTGCGGCTGTATTTCGACCGGGAGCACCCCAGCCCGTATATGTCCATGACCCTCCCCGTGCGGCCCGAGCGGCGGCCGGACTTCCCCGCAGCCATCCACGTGGATGGGACGGCGCGGCTCCAGACGGTGGAGAGGGCGCTCAACCCCAGGTACTTCGAAATGATCGAGGCCTTCGGCCGGCGCACGGGCAGGTATGCGGTGCTGAACACCTCGTTCAACGTACAGGGCGAGCCCATAGTGTGCACGGCCCAGGATGCCGTGCGCTGCTTTTACTCTACGGGGATGGACCACCTGTTTCTGGGGCCCTTCCTGCTGAGCAAGCGGGCGCCGTAGATCCTGGGGCCCCGGGCGCCAGGGCGGCTGCCCGGGCTCGGGCCCGGACGGTGGCGGGGACAGAGGAGCCCTTGAGGGGGTGGGCGGGCTGTCCACCTGGGCGGCTTTTCTGAGCGGTCTGGAGTTTCCCCTCCTGGTGAACCAGGCGGGCAAGTGCTTGCTGGAACGGCTGCGCGACGGGTCAGCCTCGGGAGGGGATGAGGGGACAGAGGGCGCAGAGGGCGAGGGTGCCCGGAGGCTCCTCGACCTGCTGGACCGGTCCGGGCTCCTGGAGACGGACGGGGATGGGCCGCGGCTCTCCCGCCGGGCCCGCCTCCGGTTCCGGCCCGAGTCCCCGGCCGACGGCTGCTCCCGCTTTCCCTTCCAGGTCCTGTTCGAGGTCACGCGGGCCTGCAACCTCCGCTGCCGCTACTGCTTCGTGCCGGTGGGCAGGGGCCCGGCCCCGGGGGAGCTGGACGGCCGCGGGTTCAGGGACGCGGTGGAGCAGTTGCTCTCCGGCGGGGTGTCCAGTCTGATCTTCAGCGGCGGGGAGCCGCTTCTGCGCCAGGAGCTCAAGGGCGACCTGTTCTGGGCACTGGAGCTCTGCGCCCAGGCCCAGGTGCTCACCACCCTGTTCACCAACGGCACCCTGCTGCTCCGGCACATCAAGGGGCTGCTCAAGAGCGGCATATCCAAGGTGGCTGTGTCCCTCGACGTTCCCTCGGCGGAGGCGTTCGGGGCGGTGGCCGGCCGGCCCGAGCTTTTCGACGCGGTGGTGGCGGGGATCAGCGAGCTGGCGCGGGCGGGGGTCCGGCCCGAAATCACCATGGTGGTGAGCGCGCTTACCTACCCCTATGTGGACCGGATGCTGGAGCTGGCGGCGGGGCTGGGGGCAAGGGCGCTCAACCTGCCCCGGGTCTACTTCGCCGGCGCCAGCAAGGGGCGGAGACAGATGGGGGTCTCCGACGCTGAGTGGAGGGCGCTTTACCCGCGGCTCTTAGAGTTCGTGGGGTGTCGGGCCCCGCAGCCGGCCCCGGCGGGGGACGGGGTTGCCGCCCCGTCCCAGGGCCCGCCTCCGGCCGCGGAAAAGCGGCGGCCCCCGGCCTCCCCCTTCGGGGGTTGCAAAGGCGGCCGCACTTTCTGCGTCCTGCACAGCGACGGAAGGGTTTCACCCTGCGTGGGCTTTGTCTCGTCGACGCTGGGCTGGCTGGGCCGGGCGCCCCTCGCCCGGATCTGGACGGGGTCCGCTGCCCAGGAGTTTCGCCGGGTCGCCTCGCCCTGCCCGCTCCAGGCGGACTCCTACCTGGTAGACTTCGAGGCCCGCAGGGTGAGGTGGGGAAGGGCCTAGGCGGCCCGGTTTGGCCGGGGACGGCGCTGGTGGGAGAAAGGAGGCGAGCGCATGGACAGCGACACCAAGGTCGTAGTGGTTCACAACGACGAGTACTGCACCTGCACCGAGTAAACCACTGCCCTGCTAATCCACGCTGCTGACTACGCTCACCTGCGGCAGGCCCAGGGCTCGCAGGGGCCCAGGGCCTGCTGACGACCCTGCCGGCGCCGTCGCCCGGTTCCCAGGGGGCGGCGGTCGGGCCTTGAGCCCGGCCAGGGATGGCACGCCAGGTGACGCGGGCGCCAGGGCGGTCCGGGGGGCCATAGCCCTGGGGCCGGCCTGGACGCCCTGAGACGGATGGAAGAGGAGGTGCCCCCGGTTTGATTGGCCTGGCCGACCTGAGGAACGTCACCGTCTCGGTTACGGACCGCTGCAACCTGCGCTGTGCCTGGTGCTTTAAGTCTTCCGGCGGCTCCCCGGCCTCGGCCGGGCTGGCGGAGGACGAGGTGCGGCGGGTGATCGACCGCATAAAGCCGTTCGCCCACACCGTCACGTTCACTGGCGGGGAGCCGTTCGTGCGTCGGGACATCATGTCGCTGCTGGGCTACGCCGCCTCCAGCCTGCCCCGGGTCACGGTCACCACCAACGGGGTGATGGTCCAGGACCACCAGATTCCCCTCCTGGCCAGTTACAGGGTGGTCATGAGCGTGAGCCTGGACGGCGGCGAGGAGTTTCACGACCGCCTCCGGGGGGAGGGGACCTACCAGGCTGCCCTGCGGGTGGTGGAGGCCCTGGTCGACGCCGGGGTGGAGGTCAACCTTCAGACCACCATCTCGGCGGCAAACCTGGGCCAGGTGGACTATCTGCTGGGACTGGCCCAGACGCTCGGCGTGCACGGCATCAACTTCATGCGCATGAGGGCGCTGGGCAGGGGGGTGAAGTTCCGGTCACTGGTCATGTCGTCGGACCAGGTGGAGGGGCTGGCCAGACGCATCTGCCAGGCCCAGGAGAGGTCGGACGGGCCGCGCGTAGTGCTGAAGGACCCGCTCATAAACACCATCCGCCCCAAGATGGTGAGGATGGCCGAGGACCAGCCCCACGCCATCTCCGGCGGCTGCCGTGCAGGCATCTCCTACGTTTACGTGGACACCGACGGAGGCGTGCAGCCCTGCCCCTACCTCAAGCTCCAGGTGGGCCATGTACTCGACGACGACCTGGAGGCGCTCTGGCTCAACTCCCCCGTGCTCCTGAACCTCAGGCGCCGCAGCCAGTACCAGAAGTGCGAGCCCTGCGGGTTCTGGCCCATCTGCCGGGGGTGTCGCGCCGACGCGTACCATGCCACGGGGAGCTACCTCGGCCCCGATCCGGGGTGCTGGCGGTGATCCGGCGCCGGGGTGCGGGTGCCGGGGGCGGTGGGGAAGCAGGCCGCGTCGGAGGCGGCGCCGCAGCTGGTGGGGCTAAAGCCCGCGGGGAAGGCGCCGCGGCCAGCTCCCTGCCGGCGGCTGGAGCCGGGCTGGGGGCCGGGCCGGCGGGTTGGGACGATCGGCTGATCGAGGCCTGGGCCCGGCCCTGGGTGCTGGGGCCGCAAGGACCCCTGCCCTCTGAGGTGGCCGTGCTGGTGGTGACCCTGGGAATGGGCCTGCTCTTTGGGAAGGCGAAGGACCGCCTGGAGGACCCCCGCGACTGGGGGAGCTTCACCCTGGGCCGGGTCGGGGGCTTGCCCCTGGCCCTCAGCCACCGGCGACCGGGGACCTTCGAGCTGGAGCTCCTGCTGCGGGTGCTTCCCAGCCAAAGCGGGGTCAGGACCGTCGTCGGCCTGGGGGCGGCGGGGGCGCTGGACCGGAGGCTGGAGCCGGGGGACCTGCTGGTGCCGACCAGGGCCGGCCGGGGGGAGGGGCTGAGCCGGTACTACCTGCCCCCTGGCGCCACCGTCCGCGCCGAAGCACGGCTGGTTTCCCGGCTGAAGCGGGCGGCGGGCGCTGCCGGCGCGCGGTGCTGGTCGGGTCCGGTCTTCACCACAGGGGCGCTGCTGCGCGAGACGCCGGGGCGGGTCGCCCGCTGGAGGAGGGCGGGGTTCCTGGCTGTAGAGTGCGAGGCGGCGGCTCTTCTGGCCCTGTGCCGCTTCTGCGGGCTGGCCGGGGCCGTGCTCCTGCTCATCACCGACAGCCCGGCTCGGGGGTTTTTGCCCCGGGACGAGGCGGACTGGGAGGCCATCCGGCACGGGGCGGATCGGGCGGTGGACGCTGTGCTCTCCGTGGCGGCCGAGGCGGGCCGGGGAGGGGGGTGAGGACCTGGCTCTGCCGGGAAGAGGCGGCTCTACAGGCTCCGTCCAGGCGGTGCTGTTCGACCTGGGCGGTACCCTGGGCTTCGACCTTCCGCCGTGGTTGGCCGTGCCGGAGCGGCTGTGGCCGCCGGGGGCGGGCCCGGAGGCGGTGGCTAAGGCGCTGCTGCGGGCGGCCGAGCGCTACTACCGGCTCTACCACTTCCGGCAACTGGAGGCCCCACCCCGACTCCGCCTGGAGCGGGAGTGGTTCCTGGCACTCTCGGAGCTGGGCGCCGCCGGGGGGCTGGGGCAGGCGTGGAGGGAGGCCAGGCAGCTGGCCCGCGGCGGGTCTTCTCCGGCGCCGTTTCAGCGCTATCCCGAGGTGGAGCCGGTGCTGGCCGGCCTCCGGCTCAGGGGTCTCCGGCTGGGGCTGGTGTCAAACGCGCGCCGGCAGGCACCTGCAGTCCTGGCCATGGCCAACCTCCACCACCACTTTCACGCCGTGGTGGTGTCGGACCTGGTGGGGCTGTCCAAGCCCGACCCCCGCATCTTCCGCCTGGCTCTGGCCGCCTGCGGCGCCGGCCGGCGGGAGGTCCTGTTCGTGGGCAACGACCCGGAGTGCGACGCCGCTGGGGCGGAGGCGGCGGGGCTCAAGGCCGTGCTGGTGGACCGCCATCACAAGCTGGACCGGCGCCGCTGCGCCTGGCCCGTAGTCTCGGATCTGTGGGGGGTTGTGGCGCTGGTGGACGGAAGAGCCGCTGCAGCGGAGGGGGGTGGGCGGTGGTGAGGGCGGGAGAGACGTTCGGATGGGGGAACCAGCGCCGGGTCGCCGAGGCGGTGCCACTGCTTACCCCCGTGCTGTTCAAGGCCCGAGCCCGCCGCATCCTGGGGCGGGCGGGCCAGAGGGCGCTGCTCCTGCTGAGGCGGTCGCTGCCACCCTACATCTCGCTGTCCGTCTTTGGGTCGTATGTGGCGGGCAACTACACCTCCCGGCCCGACCGCAGCAGCGACGTGGACCTCCTGGTGGTGCTCGAGGACGAGGTCTCACCCCAGGACTCGGAGCGGGTTCAGGCCGGGGTGGAGGCGGTGCGGGCCCGCACCGGGGTGTCCTTCCACCTCTTCCTCGTCCCGGCGCGCACGCTGTGGCAGAAGGTGTGCCGGGGCGACTTTCAGGTGCTGAACCTCCTCATGATCGCGGCTGCGGTGGAGGACGTGGGCTTCTCCAACGCGCTGAGGGGGCTGATATTCTCCGGCGCTCAGGGCTACGGCCCCGAGGAGGCCCGCCACCTGGTGGAGCTGGCCCGCCGCTCGCTGGAACGCGCCGGGGAACACCTGAACGGCGGGCGGCGGGGCAAGCCTCTGGCCAGCGCCCTCCACCTGGCCGCCTGCAGCGCCGTACAGGCGTACCTGCTGGCTGCGGTCCCGCAGGGGGCCCCGGGGACCCTCAGGCTGGTGCCCAAGGACCTGCCCGGCCTCTTCAGGGAGTGGGCCCGGCCCCCTGTAACGGCCGGGCAGGTGGAGGGGTTCTGCCGCCTGTGCGAGTTTTTCAGGTCGTTTAAAGCCAAAAAGGGGGCCCTCATGGAGGCGGCGCTGGTCCAGGCGCAGTGGGAGCTCTGCCGGGGGCTTCTGGAAGTGGCCGAGGCTGCCCTGCGGGCAAGGGGAGGACAGGGGCAGGATGAGGCAGGAGCCGGTGAGTTTTGAGAACCGTGGCCAGAGGTTGCTGGGGTACCTCCACCACCCCCGACGCGGGAGATGGAGGCGGCCGCTGGTGATGCTTTGCCACGGCTTCACCGGGGACAAGATCGACGTTCACTGTATGCTGGTCAAGGCGGCGAGGGCACTGGCCGAGTCGGGATTCCTTGCCCTGCGCTTTGACTTCCGGGGGTCGGGCGACAGCGAAGGGCGGTTCGAGGACGTGACCATGTCGGGAGAGATCGAGGACGTCTGCGCGGCGCTCGACTGGGCCTGCGCCCGGGCCGACGTGGACCCCGGGCGGATCGGACTCGTGGGGTTCAGCCTGGGCGCGGACATAGTCGGCTGCGCCGCGAACCGCGACCCCCGGCCCGCGTCGGTGTGCCTTTGGAGCCCGTTCCTCCACGATCCCGACCAGGGCTGGTTCAGCGAAACCCCGCCGTCGCCGGGGGGCGAGGCCGGGGAGGTGTCGGCGCTCAACCTCAAGGTGCTGAGGCAGCTCGCCAGGGAGGGCCGCACCGACCTCAGGCGGCCGGGGTTCTGGGTGGGGCGGGCTTTCTTCGAGGACTCGGCCCGGGTGCGTCCGGTGGACGAGATCCGATCCATCAGGCGTCCCATGTGCGCCATAATGGGGGGCAACGACCCGGTGGTGAGGGCCCGGCTCTACGGCAAACTGGGCGACCTGGTTCAGGACGGGCGGCTGGAGCTCCACGAGGTGGCCGGGGCCGACCATATCTTCCAGTCCTGCGCCTGGGAGGAGGAGGTCATCCGGCTTACCCGGGACTGGTTCTCGCGGACGCTGTAACTGTAGGGGGTGGGGCGGTGAGCGAGGAGCAGGTGGAGGTCGGGGGGAAGGGGGGCTGGCTGGCGGGGGTGCTGCACCTGCCGGAGGGGGCGGTTCCGGCCGGCGGGGTGGTGCTCTGCCCGGGCTTCCCCAAGAGCAAGGCCGAGAGCGACTTCTGCTTCGTGCTGGCTGCCCGCCGCCTCAGCCGCCGGCTGGCGGTGCTGAGGTTCGACTACCGTGGTTTGGGCGACAGCCCGGGACTTAGCGAGGACGTAACCCTGGCCCGAATGGCGGCTGACGCCCGGCGGTCCGTGGCCTGGCTGGGTCGGGCCCTGGGCAAGGGCCGGGGGCGGCCATCGGGGTCGGGCCCCGCCGTGGCCCTGCTGGGCTTCGGGCTGGGCGCGGCGGTGGCGGCGCTAGCGGCGGGGTCGGCCGGAGACCGGCGCGGAGCGGCCCGGGATGCCTACGGGGGCGGGGCGGCGGCCCGCGTCGGGGCCCTGGTGCTGTGGTCGCCGCCGTTTGAGCCCCTGCCCGACCACCGGCGGGTTCTGCTCCCCGCAGGCCTTGAGGCCTTATATCGCGAGGGCCGGGTGGACATGGCGCTCCTGGCCGACTGGGAGGGGGGAGGGCCGTCACGGGACTACTTTTTCCGGCTGGGGGCGGAGCCCAAGAACGCCTGCGGACTGATGGCCGGCCGGAGGCTGCTGGAAGGGCTCGACGGCCTGGACACCCTGGCCCTGGCCCGGGCGGCGGGCCTGCCGCTCCTGGTAGTGACGGGGTCGGAGGCAGGGCCGGTCTTAGGCCCCCTTCCCCGGGAAGGGGCGGAGGGGGAGGAGTTGCAGCTCCACCTGGTGCCGGGTGCCAACCACCTCCTCACCCACCCGCGGTGGAAGGAAGCGGCCATCGAGGCCACGGCGGCGTTTCTCGAGGCGCGCCTGGGTGCCGAGGCTGGAGGAGGTGAGGGTGGTGGGTGAGTCGCCGGTCCCCGCGGTGTCTCCGGACATCCCGCGGCGCATCCGCGACATCATATCCCGGGTGTTGCATGGCCGGGTGAGCCCCGACGAGGTGATGGAGGAGCGGTTCATAACCGGGCTGGGGCTGGACTCGCGCACCGTGCTTGAGATCCTGCTGGAGGTGGAGAACGAGTTCCAGATCACCATCGACGACGAGGACCTGGGACCGGGGATACTGGGGTCCATCGGCGCGCTGGCGGCATACGTGGCCCAGAGGATGCCTCCTGCCGGAAGAATCCTGCGGGGGTGAGGGCATGGGCCTGCTCGAGGTGCTGGGGAGGAAGGGTGGACCCGGGCGGGACCGGGTGGCCCTGCGGACCCGGTCGGGGACGGTGTCCCGGGGGGAGCTATGGGCGCTGGCCTCCCGCCTGGCGGGGCGGCTGAAGGAGGCCGGGGTGGAAGAGGGCGCGCGGGTGGCGCTGCTGGCGCCCAACTCGCCCTCCCTGGTGGCGGGGTTTTTCGCCCCGGCCTTTCTCGGGGCGGCGGTCGTGCCCCTCGACGCCCGGCTTACTGCCCCGGAGGTGGCGGCCTGCCTGGAGCATGCCGGGGCGGCGGCGCTGCTCTGTCACCCCGGCCTCGTCCCCCTGGCCCGGGAGGCCGTCAGCCTCGTCCCGTCGGCCCCCATCCCCGTGCTATCCGCAAAGGACGAGCCCGGCCCGGTTGCCGCAGAGCCCGCCGGGGCCAGCGGGCCCGCGCTCTACTGCTACACCTCGGGTTCCACCGGCCGGCCCAAGGCGGTGGAGCTCGATCACGCAGCACTCACCCAGGGCCCGGCGAACTTCGCCGCCACGGTGGGGCTGGGGCCAGCCGACCGTGTGCTGGCCGCCATACCCCTGAGCCACTCGTATGGATTCGCCGCCTGTCTTCTGCCCGCGCTCGTGGTTGGGGCGGAGGCGGTTCTGCTGGAGCGGCCC
The DNA here is from genome assembly GCA_023511555.1 of Acetobacteraceae bacterium. Lineage (GTDB taxonomy): Bacteria > Bacillota > Sulfobacillia > JAIMBG01 > JAIMBG01 > JAIMBG01. The sequence goes on from JAIMBG010000044.1 coordinate 14,279, forward strand.
GGACCCGGGGTACTGCTGTCTGCCCTGGTGGAGGGGGGCGTGACCTACTTTCCCGGGGTGCCGTTCTGGTTTGACGCCTTATTGCGCTGCTACCGGCCCAGGCGGGTAAGGCTCAGCCCCGCGATACGGTGCCTCTCTGCCGGCTCGCCCCTCGACCCCGCCGTCGCGGAGGCGTTTGAACGGGAGTTCGGGGCGTTTGTGGGGCAGGAGTACGGGACCTCGGAGACCGGCCCGATCTCGGCCGACCTCGGGCCGTCCCCAGGGCGGCGGGGCTCGGTGGGGCTGCCCCTGGCCGGGGTCAGCGTGCGGGTGGTGGATGCCCAGGGCCGAGACCTGCCCCCCGGGTCGGTGGGGGAGGTGGCGGTGAAGACCTCCAGCATGGCCTGCCGCTACTTCCGGCCCTCGGGCAGGGAGGCGGGGCGGTTTTCCCGAGGCTGGTTTTTCACCGGCGACCGGGGGCGCATGGACGCCCAGGGCTACCTCTACCTGGAGGGAAGGCGCGACCGGGCGATCAATCTGGACGGGCTCAAGGTGGATCCGGACGAGGTGGAGCGGGTGCTGCTGGGATTCCCCGGGGTGGCCGAGGCCGTGGTCGTCGAGGGCAGGGTGGGCCGGCGTTCGGTGCTCCGGGCCGTGCTGGCCCCCCGCGGCCGTGCTGGCCCCGAGGCAGTGAGGGCGTTTTGCCAGGAGAGGCTTGCGCCCTGGAAGGTGCCGGAGCTGGTGGAGTTCAGGGACCGCCTGCCACGGTCTCCCCTGGGGAAGGTGGCCCTGGACCGGCTCCTTTAGCTGCAGGAGGCGAGGAAGCGGGCCGGCGGCCCCCCGGCCGCCGGACCCCGGTGCCGCCCGGAG
>JAIMBG010000045.1 GCA_023511555.1 Acetobacteraceae bacterium
CATCAGGCCTATCGCTGAGCTCAAGTCGGGGATGGCCCCTACTGAATGTTGACACGCACTGGGAGAAATCGCGCGTTGACAGCGCCCTTGAACGGGTATACGATAGCCTTAAAACCTGGGGCGAAGCTTGATGAACTCTCCGGGCCCGAGGGGGGCGAGCAGATGGAGGGCGGCCTGCGCGAGGTTCTTGAGGGGGTCAGGAACGGGACCCTGAGCGTCGATCGCGCCCTGGAACGCCTTCGGTCCCTGCCTTTTGAAGACCTGGGGTTTGCCCGCGTCGACCACCACCGGCTGCTGCGGACCGGGCTGGCCGAGGTCATCTTCTGCCCGGGCAAGGAGCCTGGCCAGATAGCCGACATAGCCCGGGCCATGCTGCGGCACACGCCCACGGTGCTGGCCACGCGGGCAGACGAGGCCGCCCACCGGGCCCTCGCCGAGGTCGACAGCTCCTGCCGCTACTATCCCCTGGCCCGTCTGGCGGTGCTGGGACCTAACCTGCAGGCGCCCACGCAGGGCACGGTGCTGGTGGCCTGCGCCGGCACGGCCGACCTGCCCGTGGCCGAGGAGGCGGCCGTAACTGCCGAGGTCCTGGGGAACCCGGTGGAACGGCTGTATGATGTGGGCGTGGCCGGTCTCCACCGCCTCCTGGGCCATCGCAACCGCCTGGAGGCCGCCAGGGTTCTCGTGGTGGTGGCGGGCATGGAAGGGGCGCTGCCCAGCGTCGTTGCCGGCCTGGTCGGCCGCCCGGTGATCGCCGTGCCCACCAGCGTGGGGTATGGGGCCAGCCTGGGGGGGCTGGCGGCGCTTCTGGCCATGCTCAACAGTTGTTCGCCCGGCGTGGCAGTGGTCAACATCGACAACGGGTTTGGGGCGGCGGCGATGGCCACGCTGATCAACCGCAGGTTTGAGACAGGCGGCGAGGCTACCGGGGATCGAGCCTCCGCAGGGAGGCCGGACGGGAGGAGGCCGACGCGATGATTGCATACTTCGACTGCATAGGCGGGGCCAGCGGGGACATGATTCTGGCAGCCCTCGTGGACGCCGGGTTGGGCGCCTCACGCCTGGAGAGGGAGCTCTGGGCGGGCGGGCTTGAGGGGTTTCACCTCGAGGCCTCCCGAGTGCGGCGGGGGGCCATTGCCGCCAGTCTTGTCAAGGTGGTGGAAGACCCGCCGGGGATTGGGGAAGGCAAGGGGAAGCGTCTGGGTCAGCTCCTTGCCGACATCTCCGCGCTGAACCTCTCCAGCGCCGTAAAGGAACGGGCGGCCGCCGTCTTCACGCGCCTGGCCAGGGCGGAGGCGCAGGTGCACGGCGAGCCGCCGGACGAGGTGGAGCTGCACGAGGTGGGCTCCAGGGACTGTTTGATAGACGTAGTGGGAAGCCTGGTGGGGCTGGAGCTGCTCGGGGCCGATGAGGTGGTGGTGTCCCCCCTGCCGCTGGGAAGCGGCACGGTGCGGTGCCGCCACGGACTGCTCCCCGTACCTGCCCCCGCCACGCTCGAGCTGCTCCGCGGGGTCCCCACCCGGGGCGGTGGCCAGGCAGGGGAGCGGGTCACGCCTACTGGGGCCGCCATCCTCACCACGATCGCCCGCGGCTTCGGCCCGCCGCCCCCCATGGTGCCGGAGGCCGTAGGGTACGGGGCCGGGTCCCGGCAGGACCGGGGGCGGCTGCCCAACGTGCTGCGGCTGGTCCTGGGACAGGCCGCAGCCGCCGCATCGCCGGAGGGGACCCCGGACGAGGTCTGCGTGCTCGAGGCCAACATCGACGACATGAACCCTCAGCTCTTTGAGCCAGCCATGGAGGAGCTGTTCAGGCGAGGCGCGCTGGACGTGTACCTCACCCCCCTGCTCATGAAGAAGGGTCGGCCGGGGGTGCTCCTCAGCGTGCTGGCCCCCGCCGGGATCTCGGAGGCGCTGGCGGAGTGCCTCCTCACCCACACTACCACCCTGGGGGTGCGGATGCACTACTGCCGGCGCAGGGTCGCGGATCGGGAGTTCATCGAGGTGGACGCCGGCGGGGGAAGGGTGAAGGTCAAGTTGGGCAAGGTGGGGGGACAGACGGTCACGGTGGCGCCCGAGTACGACGACTGCCGCCGGGTGGCACAGGCGAGCAGAGCAAGCGTAAAGGAGGTGCACGAAGCTGCCCGGGCCCGCGCCTGGGCCCTGGCACGGGCAGGGAGGTCCCCCTCTCCGTCAGGTGATGTTCCACGTGGAACGTAGCGAGGGGCGGCGGGTGCCCCCGGGCACTTCCGGCCGCACTTCAAACCGCCGCTAAGGGCCGCGCCGGGCTGGCCCTGCCCAGGATCGCTGCCACCAGCCGCTGCAGCTCGGCGTCGTCGCGGAAGGCTATCTCAATGACGCCCCCTTTGCCCCGGGGGCGGATGGCTACCCTCGTGTCCAGTTGCTGCCGCAGCTCCTCTTCCCGGCGCGCCAGGGCGGGGTCCTTTCCTCCGCGGTGGGCCGTAGACGGTCCTCCTCCACCCTCGGCCTTCCCTCTCGCCGCCCCCGCGACTAGAGCCTCCGCCTGCCTGACCGTCAACCCGCCGTCGGCAATTCTCCGGGCCAGTTGCCGCTGCCATGCCGGGCTCTCCACCGCCAGCAGGACCTTCCCGTGGCCCGCCCCCAGCTTCCCCTCCAGCAATAGTCCCTGGACCTCAGCGTCCAGGTTGAGCAGCCTCAGCATGTTCGCCACCTGGGGGCGGCTCCTGGCCACCTTCTGGGCCACTTCCTCCTGGGTCATCCCGAACTCCTGCATGAGCGTGCGGTAGGCGCAGGCCTCCTCGATCGGGTTGAGGTCCTCTCGCTGAAGGTTCTCGATCAGGGCTACCTGCAGCAGCTCCCGGTCCGATACGTCCCTGACAACCGCCGGCACGTCCTCCAGGCCGGCCAGACGGGCCGCCCGCCACCGCCTCTCCCCGGCCACCAGCTCGTAGCCGCCGTCCAGGGGCCGGACCACTACCGGCTGCACAACCCCGTGCTCGCGGATGGACGCCGCCAGTTCCGCCAGCCGTCCCTCGTCCACCCTTCTCCTGGGCTGGTAGCGGTTGGGCCGGATGGCGTCCAGTCCAAGCTTGACCACCTGCTCCCCCGGGGTGGGGCCCAAACCGGGGAAGAGGGCCTCAAGCCCCCGACCTAGGGCCTTTCTCTGCATTAGCTATCACTTCCTTCGCCAGGTCCCAGTATACCTGGGCCCCCTTGCACTGCGCATCATACAGGCTGATGGGCTTGCCGTGGCTGGGCGCCTCGCTGAGCCGCACGTTCCGCGGGATCACCGTCTGGTACACCTTGTCCTTGAAGTAGCGCCGCACCTCGTCGGCTACCTGGGTAGACAGGTTGGTGCGGCCGTCGAACATGGTGAGGAGCACCCCCTCGAGCCGGAGGCCAGGGTTCAGCCGGGCCTGAACCAGGCGCACCGTGTTCATGAGCTGGGTCAGGCCCTCCAGAGCGTAGTACTCGCACTGAATGGGGATGAGGATGGAGTCCGCCGCCGAAAGCGCGTTAACGGTCATGAGGCCGAGTGACGGCGGGCAGTCCACCAGCACAAAGCGATACTCCGACGGGAGGTCGCTCAGCGCCTGCTTGAGCAGATGCTCCCGGCGGGGGACGGGCACCAGCTCGATCTCAGCCCCCGCCAGGTCGACGGTGGAGGGCACCAGGTCAAGTCCCGGCACCCCTGTACCGATAATGGCCCGCCTCAGGGGCGTCTGCCCCAGCAACACCCGGTAGATGCTCTCCCGGATCGACCGCCGGTCCACCCCCAACCCGCTGGTGGTGTTGGCCTGGGGGTCGATGTCTACCACCAGGACCCTCTGTCCCATCTGGGCCATGCACGCCCCCAGGTTCACCGCCGTAGTGGTCTTGCCCACTCCGCCCTTCTGATTGGCGATGGCTATCACCCTGGGCATGTGCACCCCCCAATCCTGGCCGCCCGCGGTCAGGATGGGGCCCCCCTCTCTTTGGGAATCCTCACCCGCACCTCTATGTGACCCCCTGCATCGGTCTCCTCCATCTCCGCCTGGATTCCCGCCCTTTGCAGGGTACGGACCGCCTCCCGGAAGGAATTGAGGAATATCCTGATGTCCTTAAACACCCTGAGCACCCGCCGCCGACCGGACTCCTTTCGGTCCAGACCCTCCCCTGCCGGCGCCGCCAGTTCCTCCACCAGCGCCTCGGTCTCCTGGGCCGTCAGCCCCCGGACTGCCACCTCCTCCACCACCCTGAGCTGGACCGCGGGGGCCTCCAGCCGCAGCAGGGCCCGGGCGTGACGCTCACCGAGGCCCTTCTCGCGCACGGCCGCCTTGACCGCCGGGTCCAGCTTCAGCAGCCTCAGCTTGTTGGCCACCGATGGCTGGCTCTTTCCCAGCTTGGCGGCCAGCGCCTCCTGGGTGAACCCAAACTGCTGCACCAGGCGCTGGTAGCCCTCGGCCTCATCGAAGAAGTCCAGGTCCTCCCGCTGGAGGTTCTCCACCAGGCAGAGCAGGGCGGTCTCCTGCGGGGAGATGTCTCGAACCACCGCGGGAACCGTCTTCAATCCCACGAGCTTGCACGCACGGAGGCGGCGCTCGCCCGCTACCAGCTCGTACCCCCGGCCGAACGGCCTCACGAGCACCGGCTGCAGCACGCCATGCTCCCGGATGGAGGCGGCCAGCTCCTCCAGCCCCCGCTCGTCCACGGTTCGCCGGGGCTGAAAGGGGTTAAGAAGTATGCTGGCCACCGGGATGTCCCTCACCTCGTCACTCTTGCCGCGAGACGGCGCCCGTTCCTGGCTTCCCGGCTGCCCCTGCCGCATAGCCACCCCTCCGCGGCCCCCCAAGGATTCGGTCTTCGTCCGCCCCCCGAGCCCCGCCTGCGCCGCTCCTTCTCTAGTTCGCCGCCCGCGGCTGGGTTCCTCTATCCCTGCGGCGTCCGCCCCACCGGGCCACCCGGCGGGGGTACCGGCCCGGAGTGGGCGCCTCCTTGCAGACCACCACCAGGACTCGGCCACGGCCCCAGCGCTCAAAGGGCCGCCTCACCAACCGCTCAAGCCGTCCCCCCAAGCCTTCAAGCGCCGCTGCCGCCCCCGCCGCCTCCTGCCAGGCCTCCGGCCCCCGGTAGGCCACCAGCCGTCCCCCCAGCCTCAGAAAGGGAAGGCACCACTCGGCGGTGGTGGCCAGAGCCGCGACCCCGCGGGCCACCGCCAACCCGAATGCCTCGCGATAGCCAGCGCGGTGCGCCCACTCCTCGGCCCGGCCCCACAGCACCTCCACCTCCTCGAGTCCGATGGTGCGCCGGACGTGCTCCAAAAACAGGGCCCGTCTGCGGTTGGCCTCCAGCAGGCACAGCCGCAGGTCGGGCCTTACTATCTTCACCGGCAGCCCCGGGAAGCCCGCCCCGCTCCCTACGTCTATTACCCTCTCCCCGGCCTCCGGACGCACGGCCGCCAGGCAGGCGAGGGAATCCAGGAAGTGATGGGCTACAATCTCGTCCTCCGACCGCAGGCCGGTCAGGCTGAACCGCAGGGAGAACCGCTGAATTTCCCCCTGGAGCAGCCGAAACTGGTCGAACTGCCGCGGGCCGATGCCCACCCCCAGCGTGGCAGCCTCCGTTTCCAGGAGCCGCCAGGCCCCGCCCTGCATCACTCAACCCCCAAAGATAACCGGGCTCATCCCGGGCCCGACGCCCGGTAGGAGACGACAACCCGCCGGAAAGGCTCCTCCCCTTCGCTGTGTGTGACTACCTCCGGGTCACCCTGGAGGGCCAGGTGGATGATGCGGCGCTCGTAAGGGGCCATGGGCTCGAGGGCTACGCTCTCCCCCATGCGCTTCACTCTCTGCGCCACCTGGGCCGCTAGCCGGCGCAGCGTCTCCTCGCGGCGGCTGCGGTAGTCGCCCACGTCCAAGACCAGCCTCTGCCGCTCCCCGCTGGCCCTCCCCGCCGCGACATTGGTGAGATACTGCAGGGCGTCGAGCGTCTGGCCGCGCCGGCCGATCAGTATCCCCAGGCCGTCCCCCTCCACCCGAAGCACCGTGTAGCCCTGCCCGGCTTCGGCGCGGACGGTTACCTCCAGCCCCAGCGACTCAGCCACCCGCCGCAGGAGGTCGCACGCGAACTCCGTCTTCCCCCGCCTCCGCGTCACCCTCACCCTGGCCTCCCGCCCGGCGAACAGGCCCAGGAGGCCCCGAGACGGCCCCTCCAGGACCTCGACCTCCACCTCGCCGGCCGCCGCACCCAGGTCGGCCAGAGCCCGGGCGACCGCCTCCTCCACGGTGCGGCCCTGCCTTTCTACGGACCGGGTCATTTGGTCTCACCCCTCGCCGGTCTGGCCCTGACCGGGGGGGCCATCAGGTACTGCTGGGCAATGCTCAGCAGGTTCGACGCCACCCAGTAAAGGGACAGGCCCGCGGCGAAGCGGCTGGCCATCCAACCCAGAAAGATGGGCATGGCCAGCATGAGGAACCGCTGAGAGCCCTCGACCGCTCCCGGCGTGGAGATCTTGCTCTGCCACCACGTCGTCACGGCCGCCAGCAGCGGCAGAATGAGGACGCGGTCGGGCTGGCTCAGGTCCGCGAGCCACAGGAACCCCGCCGCGCCGGCGGCGTAGTGGTACCCTTGGAGCAGCCGGAACAGGGCGATGAGGAAGGGGAACTGCAGCAGCGCGGGGAGGCAGCCGCTCAGAGGGTTCACTTTGTGGCGCCTCCACAGCTCTACCGTCTCCCGGTTGAGCCGCTGCGGATCCTTCTTGTACTTCTCCTGCAACTCCTTGAGCCGCGGCTGGAGCTCCTGCATGCGTCGCGTCATGCGTATCTGCGAGATGGTGAAGGGGAACAGCACGATGCGGACTACCAGAGTGAGAAGGATGATGGCCACGCCGTAGCTGCCCGTCCAGGAGTAGAACAGGTCCATGCCCTGGCGCATGACGTCGGTCAGCCAGTTCAATCCCGGGCCCCCCCTGCACCTAGCGGCCGTTCCCCTGGGGGCGCCGCGCTGGGCGTTCGGGAACACCTCCGAGAACCTACACCACCGGGTCGTACCCTCCCGGGCTCCAGGGATGGCAGCGAAGGAGCCGCCTCAGGGCCAAGGCCAGCCCCTTCCTCACCCCGAACCGTCTAACGGCCTCCTCAGCGTAGGCCGAACAGGAAGGCTGAAACCGGCACGTCGAGGGCAGGTAGGGCGACACGAACCGGCGGTACCCCACGATCGCCGCCAGAACCAGGAGCCTCACCACCCGCCTTCCCTCCCCTCACCCCCGGGGCGCAACGCCTCCCCGCCCCGGCCCATTGCCCCCGTGCGGCGAAGGAGGTCGCCCACCTCCCTCACGACCTCTCCGAACTCCAAGCCCACGAGCCCCGGCCGGGCCAGAAACACCAGGTCCAGGTCCACCCCCAAACGCGGGCGCCAGCGCCTGTAAGCCTCCCGGATCAGGCGGCGGGCACGGTTGCGAACAACTGCGCCGCCCAGCTTCCTGGGCACCGCGATCCCCACCCGCCGGCCCCTGCGCCCTGGCAGCGTGAATAGGATCGCCGCCCGGTTGGACGCCGCCCTTCCCTGAGACATAACCTCCCGGAAGTCCCGGCGCCGCCGCAACCGTTCTTCGCGCTCCAACCCCCATATCCCTGCCTTCTTCGGGCCCGCACCGGATCAGCTCACCGCCAGGCGCTTCCGCCCCTTGTGCCGCCGCCGCTGGAGCACCCGGCGTCCGCCCCTGGTAGCCATCCTCCCCAGAAACCCGTGGACCCGCAGCCGGCGCCTCTGTTTCGGCTGGTAGGTTCGCTTCATGGCCGCACCTCCCAGACGTACCCAGGCAGGCCAAGAGCAAAAACAAAACACCCTTCCGCGGCCCTCCGGGGCCGCCCCGTCGCGCCCCTTCCCGCCTGCCTCTCCGCCCCGCCAGACTCATAAAGATTATACTTCGCCCCCTGGGCCCTGTCAAGCAAACCCACCTCCCACGCGGCCTTCCCGCCCCCATCCCTCGCCGCCCCCCAAACCCCGACGCCCGCCCTCAACCCCTCGTGGCGCCTCACTTCCCCCCCTCCCCCCGGCTCTGGCGAGCCGGCTTGATTAACCGTCCCGGATTTGCTATCATGGAAATGTGGCGCGGACCCTACTCCCATCTGCATCTGGGCCATCCGGTTGTCCACACCCTGTGGCCAATTCTGTGAACAACATGTTGATACGCTATACGTCGACATAAAGCCCCATGCCCCGGCGCCCCCGTCGAACCGGGGCACCTGGGCTCGGCGTTCCCCCCGACCAGGAGACATCATTCGACCCAGATATGCTCCCTGTGTATAAGCCTGCCCCGCCTGTGGGCAACTCCCGTTCCATGTGCGGCCGAACCACCCTGTACGGGTCCCGCGACGCCCCGGCGGCGGGCCCCGTCGGGGCCGGAAACCCACACGGAGACTGCAGTTCCCATCACCCAGGCGTCACGGCCTGCCCTCCGAGTGGTCCAGCGGAGGGGGTGGGAGCTCCCTGTGGACAGCCTGTGGATATCCTGCCATCAAACCGGCCAAGGAGGGGCGACGGAGATGTCGGCGGAGCTGACAGAGCTTTGGGCGAAGACGCTGGAGGCAGTGGCGGCACAGCTGCCCAGGCCGAGCTTTGAGACCTGGATCAAGAACACCCGTCCCGTCGCCCTGGAGGACCACAGCCTGTTAGTGTGCGTTCCCAACGAGTTCGCCCGCGACTGGGTGGAAAAGCGGTACTGCGGCCTGTTAACCTCGACGGTGCGGCGCCTGGCCCAGGCCGACCTGGGTCTGAGGTTCGTGGTGCCGTCGAACGCCGGCGAAGGGGTGCCTGACCGCCCCCACCCGTCTCCCCTCCTCAGCCAGCCTGGAGCCCCGGGCGACGGCGAGGTCGGCGCGGCCGGCACGCTGCTGAACCCGAAGTACAAGTTCGATACCTTCGTCATCGGCAGCGGCAACCGCTTCGCCCATGCTGCGGCGCTGGCGGTGGCGGAGGCCCCCGCCCGCGCATACAACCCGCTCTTCATTTACGGAGGCGTCGGCCTCGGCAAGACCCACCTCATGCAGGCGATAGGCCACCACGTCCTGCTGCACTGGGCCCAACTCCGCGTGGTGTACGTCTCGTCGGAGACGTTCACTAACGAGCTCATCAACTCCATCCGCGACCACCGCACGGTGGAGTTCCGCAACCGTTACCGGACCGTGGACGTGCTCCTCATCGACGACATCCAGTTCCTGGCCGGCAAGGAGAGCACGCAGGAGGAGTTCTTCCACACGTTCAATGCGCTTCACGCCGCCAATAAGCAGATAGTGATCTCCAGCGACCGCCCCCCCAAGGAGATCCCCACGCTGGAAGAGCGCCTCCGCTCGCGGTTCGAGGGGGGCCTCATATCGGACATCCAGCCTCCCGACCTGGAGACCCGGGTGGCCATACTTAAGAAAAAGGCCAGCCTTGAAGGCCTGAACGTGCCGGACGACGTGGTCCTCTACGTCGCCAGCAAGATCGATACCAACATCCGCGAGCTGGAGGGGGCTATGATCCGCCTGGTCGCCGTCTCCTCCCTTACCCGCGAGCCGCTCACCATGGAGCTGGCGGCGGAGGCCCTCAAAGACATGCTTCCCCCCGCGCGCAGCCGCCCCGTGTCCGTTGAGCTCATCCAGCAGGTGGTGGCCGACCACTACCGCCTCAGCATCGAGGATTTCAAGATCCGCAAGCGCACCCGGGCGGTCGCCTTCCCGCGCCAGGTGGCGATGTACCTCACCCGGGAGCTCACCGACTACTCGCTCCCCAGGATAGGTGAGGAGTTCGGCGGAAGGGATCACACCACGGTCCTCCACGCCTGCGAAAAGATCGCCGCCGACATAGCAAGGGACCCCGCTCTCGAAAAGCTTCTCCACCACCTCATCCAGAAGATACGCCAGCGCTGAAGGCGCGTGTGGACAGTCCAGGGGACCAGGTGTGGACTTCCTGTCGACTCCCTGCCGAACCCCCCCTGCACCCCCCACAGTCAGCCCGCCCTCCCCAGGGCCATCCCCACCCTGTCCCCAAGCCGGACCCCCGGCCGGCGCGGCGCCCGCCCACCTTCCCACAGGGTCCACACCCCTCCTACTCCTACTGCTATGCTTACTATCTACAGCAGCCGGAGCAAGAGGAAAACCGGCTCCCGACTCGAATTCCTTCTGAGGGCAGTGCGCCCCTTCAGGATGGCGGAAGGGGAGGCTGAGCGAGATGCACGTCCTGGCGGGCCAGGAGGAGCTTTGTTCCGGGGTCCAGGTGGCTTCGCGCGCCCTGCCCGGCCGCACGCCGGCGCCGATGTTCGGCGGGGTGTTGCTTGCGGCCCAGGGCAGCCAGCTTCGGCTGGTGGGCACCGACGGCGAGTTGCGGATAGAGTGCTGGATCCCGGCGAAGATTAAGGAAGAAGGCACCGTGGTGCTGCCTGGGCGCTACCTGGGCGACATTCTCCGCAGCCTTCCCGGCGGCGAGGTCGAGGTGAGTGCCGAACCTTCGGGGCATGTCGCCCAGCTGCGCTGGGGCCGGTCCGAGTTCAGCATCCACGGATTCCCGGCCCAGGAATTTCCGGCAGACGAGGCCCAGGGCCTCCAGGGGCCGCTCCTCATCGAGCGCCGGGCGCTCGCCACCCTGCTGCGCCAAACGGTGTTCGCGGTCTCCCGCGACGACGCCCGGCCGGTTCTGACGGGCGCCCAGTTCACCTTCGCCCAGTCCGCCCTGGAGGCGGTGGCCACCGACGGCTTCCGGCTTGCGTTCAGCCGCGTGCCGATGGCTGCGGCCTCCGGCGCCGCTCCCCAGGGCACCCGTGCGCTGATCCCGGGCAGGGCCCTGGCTGAGCTGGAGCGCCTCGTCGGCGCCGGCGACGAGCCCGTGGGGGTGTTCCTGGGGCAGAGGCAGGCCGCCTTCAACCTGGGCAGCGCGCGGCTCAGCACCTCGCTGATCGAGGGGCAGTTTCCCAACTATCAGCAGGTGATTCCCCGCTCTTTCCAGAGCCGGGCGCGCGTCAGCCGGCAGGCCCTCCACGACGCTTGCGAGCGGGCCTCCCTGGTCTCCAGGGACGGCAGCAACGCAGTCCGCCTGAGTCTGACCCCCGAGCGCCTGGAGGTCAGCGCCCAATCGCCCGACGTGGGCTGGGTCCGGGAGGAGTTGGACCTCACCCTGGAAGGGGAATCTATGGAGATCGCCTTCAATGCTCGGTACCTCATGGAAGGGCTCAGGGCGGCTGACTCCGACGAGGTGCAGTTCGAGGCCTCCGGCCCTCTCAGCCCCAGCCGGCTCCTGACCCCGGGGGGTGAGGACTTCTTTTACCTGGTGCTGCCCCTCCGGCCCACCGGGGCATAGGGCACGGCCGCCCTTCCGGACGGCGGGAGGCAGACTGGTTTGAGGCTGGCTACTCTAGGCTGGGAGGGCTTCAGGAACCTGGCCGACGGCAGGGTGCAGTTCGGCCCCGGCCGCAACGTCCTGGTGGGACCCAACGGGGCAGGGAAGACCAACCTGCTGGAGGCCATATGCGTACTGGCCCGGGGCGGCTCGCCCCGGACCGCCCGCGACCAGGAACTCGTTCAGTGGGGCCGAGCCTCCTTCGCGCTGGCCGGCCGCGCCGAGGGCGAGAGGTGCTTCCACCTGGCGGCTGAGTACCGGGGCGGCAGGCGCTTCCTCCTCGACGGAGCCGAGGCGAGGCCGGAGGAGATATCCCCCCTCCTCCCCGTGGTCCTCTTCCATCCCGCTGACATCCTTCTGGTTCAGGGAGGGCCGGTGCGGCGGCGGCGGTACCTCGACAGGTTCCTGTTCCAGGTCCGGCCTGACTACCGGCGGTGGTGGGACCAGTATCGACGGGCCCTGGAGCAGCGCACCGCGGCGCTGCAGGCCCCCGCCGGCGCCGCCGACGCCGCGCTCGAGCCGTGGGAGTGCCAACTGGCGGAGGCGGGGGGCCGGATCATCGCGCGGCGCTCCGAGGCCGCTCTGGTTCTGGCGGAGGCGGCCTCCGCCATCCTCTCCCACCTGGGGCTGCGCGGGGCAGCGATGCTGTACCGGCCGGCCGCTCCGGGCCTGGCCCCGGTGGAGGGGAGGATCGGCGAGAAGGAGGCGGCTGCCGTGCTCGCTCAGGGGCTGGCCCGCTCCCGCGGGGTCGATCGCGCCCGGGGGGCCACGCAGGTGGGCCCTCATCGCGACGACCTTCTGCTCATCCTGGAGGGCAGGGAGGCTCGCCGCTTCGCCTCCCAGGGCCAGCAGCGCAGCCTGGCTTTAGGCCTGCGTTTAGCCGAACTGCGGTGCGTGGAGGCCGGGGCAGGGGTTGCACCCCTCCTCCTGCTGGACGACGTAGCGTCGGAACTGGACCGGGACCGCCGCCGCAAGCTGGCGGAGCTCACCCCGCCCCACCTCCAGGTGTTCGTCACCTCGGCGGAAGGCGCCCTAGAAGCCGGCCTGGAGGGGGCCAGGGGTGCGGACGTCCGGCTTTTCAGGGTGCACGATGGGGAGGTGAGGCCGGGGTGAGGGGAGGGCGTCCGGTTCGCCTCGATGGCGTCCTGGAGGGGGTGGTAGGCCGCCTGGGGCTGCGCAGCCGCCTGCGCGAGGAGCTGGCCCTCGAGGAGTGGCCCCGGGTCGCGGGGCCCGAGCTGTGCCGCCACGCCTGGCCGGTACGTATTTCTCAGGGCGTGCTCCACGTTCAGACCTCCAGCCCCGCCTGGGCGCGAGAGGCGTCCTTTCTCAAGCCGGAGCTCCGCTCCCGCCTCAACCAGAGGCTGGGACAGGAAGTGGTCAAGGACATCAGGTTCTCGGCAGCGGCGGGGTGCCGGCACCGGCCGGGCACTGGGGGGCCGGTCGGCCCTTCCGCAGCACTCGCCGCCCCGCCCCTGCCGGCCCCCTGCGGCCGCAGTTCCGCGGCCCAGACGGGGGCGCAGGAGGTCGCGGACGCGGAGGTCCTGGCCCACCGTTGGGAGAGGTTCCTGGCCGCCTGGAAGCGGGCCAGAGAGGGCCGCCTGGGCAGGGGCTACCGCCGCTGCCGGGGCTGCGGCGCCCCGCATGAGCCCGGCCTCGAGCTTTGCCCGGCGTGCGCCAGGGAGGAGCGGGGGCTGGTCCGGCGGAGGGTGGAGGCCCTGCTGGCTCATTGCCCCTGGCTCGACAGGGAGGGACTGCAGAGAGAGCTGGGGGTGCAGCTTGGGGAGGAGGAGGTGGACGGCCTGAAGCAGGACCTGGACCGGAGGTGGGAGGCCGACCTTTTGGCCCTGGCTTCCGCCGGCTCAGTCGGCGGCGGGCGGGCGCAGGCGATGGCGCTGGCCATGCTGCGCACCGGCCGCCGCCCGGAGGAGATGGATCTGGCCCGCTGCGCCGAGGCGTTAGGCGAGCCCCTGGCCGGCTGGCTGCTCAAGCAGGGAGGTAGCGGCGTTGTTCCTGCACATCGGAGCTGACGCCATCGTCAAGCTGGAGAGTGTCGTGGGCATCTTCGAGCTGGGGACCAGGAGCAGCGCGCCAGCCACCAGGGAGTTCCTCCAACTCGCCCGGGCCGAACGCAGGCTGGTGGAGGTGGCGTTTGGGCCCCCCAAGTCGTTCGTGGTCACCCAGGAGGCGGTTTACCTCTCTCCGATATCGGCTGTGACCCTGAAGAAAAGGGCCGGACTCTTGGGGGCAGAAGACTCCGGCGGCGCGTAACGCGCCGGAGTGAGGAGAGACGGAGGCGGATACGGGGCGATGGCGGATGTCGAGCGGCGCCGGGACGAACAGGCCCCGGCTTACGACGAGACGCAGATCCAGGTGCTGGAGGGGCTGGAGGGTGTGCGCCGCCGGCCCAGCATGTACGTGGGCAGCACCGGCCCGCGGGGCCTGCACCATCTGGTCTTCGAGGTGGTGGACAACTCTGTCGATGAGGCCCTGGCGGGTTTTTGCAGCAACGTCCAGGTCACGATCCACGAAGATAACAGTGTCAGCGTGGCAGACGACGGGCGCGGCATCCCGGTGAAGATCCAGCCAAAGGTGGGCCGTCCGGCGGTGGAGGTTGCCCTCACCATGCTCCACGCCGGGGGGAAGTTTGGGTCCGGGGTGTACTGCGTGGCCGGGGGCCTTCACGGCGTGGGCGTGTCCGTGGTGAACGCCCTGTCGGAGTGGCTGGAGGTGGAGGTGAAGCGTGACGGCGGGCGGTTCCGCCAGCGTTACCGCCGGGGCAGGCCCACGGGGGACCTGGAGCGGGTGGGTGATGCCGCCGACACCGGTACGCGGGTGACCTTCCGGCCCGACCCCACGATCTTCGAGGAGGTCGCCTTCAACTACGACACCATCGCCCAGCGGCTGAGGGAGCTTGCGTTCCTCAACCAGGGTCTAAAAATCACCCTCCTGGACGAGAGGACCGGCCAGAGCAGCATCTTCCAGTACTCGGGGGGGATCGTGTCCTTCGTGGAGCACCTCAACCGGAACAAGGAGGTGCTGCACCCCGAGCCTGTGGTCTTCAGGGCCACCCGCGACGGGATCCAGGTGGAGGCTGCCCTGCAGTACACCGACGGCTACCTGGAGAATGTGTTCTCCTTCGCCAACACCATCCACACCCAGGAGGGCGGGACCCATGAGGCGGGCCTGAAGATGGCCTTGACCCGGGCTGTGAACGACTACGCCCGGAAGAGCGGCCTGCTCCGGGAGGCGGAGCCCAACCTGGCGGGGGAGGACATACGCGAGGGCCTCACCGCGGTGCTGCACGTGAAGCTGGTCGACCCCCAGTTCGAGGGACAGACCAAGACCAAGCTGGGCAACACCGAGGTCCGCGGCGTGGTGGACTCCGTGGTGGGCGAGGGGCTGACCGCGTACCTGGAGCAGAACCCCGCCGCCGCGAGGCGCATAGTGGAGAAAGCCGTGACTGCGTCGCGGGCCCGCGAGGCGGCGAGGAAGGCCAGGGAGCTGGTGCGCCGCAAGACCGCGCTTGACATCACGGCGCTCCCGGGCAAGCTGACCGACTGCAGCTCCCGCGACCCCAACCAGACGGAGCTGTTC
>JAIMBG010000046.1 GCA_023511555.1 Acetobacteraceae bacterium
CCCTTGGGCTTGGGGCCTCGCCTACCTCAACCTTCGGGGGGGGAAACGGGACCCCGCCCCCGGCCGGCGGGGGGCGGGCCACGCCCGCGCCCAGGCCCAGCACCAGCAGCGCCAGGGTCAGCACCGCCGCTGCCTTGAGCCAGCCCGGCCACCGCCCTGACGGCCTTTCAGCCTCAGCCATCCTGCTGAACCGCTCCATCCTGGCGTCATCCCTTCCCGCCCGGGGGTCCCCACCAGCCTTTAGCCAAGCCCAATCTGCCGCCGAAGCTCGCCCAGGAGGCGACCCAGAAACCCGAGCGGGGGGGACCCGCCCCGTGACCCAGCCTCCGGTGCCGCTTCCGACCCTGGGCCCTCTCCCGGCAGTACACCCGGCTGTGCTGCGGTCGACGGCGCTCCCGTGGAGGCTCCCGGCGCCGGTCCGCCCCCGCCCGGCGCCGCCTGCCGGGTCGTCGCGGCGGCCGGGAGCAGCAGCAGCCGGCTGATGCCGCCCTCGCTCACACCCAGGACCAGCAGGCGATCGGCGGCACGGGCCAGACACAGCGCCCGGTTCGGCCCCAGCGACAGCGTCTCCACCAGTTCCAGGTGGCGCCCGGTCCGCTGCATCACCAGCCGTCGACCCAGCAGGCGGGTTGTGATCACCACCAGCGCCACCACCAGGGCCAGGACGGCCAGGAACTTCGCCACCTGCCAGGCCGACCCCAGGAACCCCTGGGCAGCCGGTGGGTCCCAGTTCCGCCCCATAGCAACCAGAAGACCGTTTGCTGCGGCGTGCCCGGCGTTCACGTCCGGGCCACCTCCCGCTGCGCGTCCGTCGCCAGCGGCGCCGCCGCGCCGCGGCCCGCAGAAGGCGCCGGTAGGGCCTCTCCAGCGGCTCCGCCTGGGGCCCGCGGAACTGTAGCGCCGACGGCACGCCGCAAAGCCAGGAGCAGACGCTCCCGGGCCACCGGCTTGACCACGAAGTCCACAGCTCCCGCCGACAGCGCCTGGACCACGGTGTCCCGCTCGGCGACGGCGGAGCACACCACCACCCGGGCCTCCGGATAGCGGCCTTTGAGCTGGCGGGTGGCGGTGATTCCGTCCATCACCGGCATCACGATGTCCATGATCACCACGTCGGGGCGGGCATGCTCGTAGGCCAAAAGCGCCTGGTGTCCGTCGGCGGCCTCCGCCACCACCTGGTGTCCTTCCTGGGACAGCATGGCCCCCATCATCCTCCTGATAAACCCGGCGTCGTCAGCCACCAGCACCCTCAGGCCCACAGCCCATCGCCTCCGCCGCGTCACCCACCCAGGTGGGTTACCCGCTCCATAGGGCTTATGATGTCGGTGATTCTCACGCCGAAGTTCTCGTCGATGACCACTACCTCACCCTTGGCAATGAGCTTGCCGTTGACCAGCACGTCCACCGCCTCGCCTGCCAGCTTGTCCAGCTCAATCACCGCCCCCGGCCCCAGGGAAAGGATGTCTTTGATCCTCCGGGTACTCCGGCCCAGCTCCACCGTAAGCTGGAGCGGCACGTCCACCAGGATATCGATGCTGTGCCGCGGCCCCGTGGCCGTGGTCGGCGAAAGGGCCGGGAACCTGGCGGGGTTGACCACCGGCCGGGCCTGAGCCGCAGCCGCGCCCTCGCCCCCGACCTCCTCCTCCGCCGACCTGCTACACTCCAGCACCCCGTCCTCCAGGGCCAGGTACACCCGGCCTGAGCTGCCGCCGTCGAGCGACCAGGGGATCGCTGCCACCGTCCATCTCTCGGCCAGCCTCTGCTCCACGGAGCCCGCGTCCATGACCTCCAGCCCCAACCACTCCAGGGCGGGCCCCTGCCTTGCAGATGACAGCCCCAGAGCCGGCGCCCAGGCCAGGACCGCCTGGGACAGCGCTTCGCCCAGGGTGTCCGCCTGGACCTCGGCAAGTCCGGCGGCGAGCGCCGCCCCGTCCCCCCCAGAGATGAGATCCGCCAGCATCAGGCCGTCCTGGAGGGGCAGCACCGCCAGCACCGCCTCCCGTCCCGCCGCCTCGCGCTTCGCGATGGCCGCCCGGCCTACCACCCATTCCTCCTTGCCCTGGCCCCCCGACCACGGCGGCGGGGCCGCCACGTCCGGCTGGCCGCAGACCAGCGGCCGGCCCACGAGGGTGGACAGGGCCTCCTGGAAGGCCCTGGCGAAGGCGGAGGCCAGGGCCCCGCACTTCTGCCGCTGGGCTACACTGGGTGCCGCGCGAATCACGGAGCTGGCCCTGGCCGGCGCCTGGCCCGCTCGGTTGGGTGCAGGCGGGGACGCGGGCGCGGCGGCCGCGCGCGACCGGGCGGCTCCCGCTTCGGCCTTCTTGGCCAAGAGCATCACCCCCTAGTCCAGAACTCGGGCTATCCGGACCGCCATGCGCCTGCCCAGCGTGCCAGGAAAGCCCGTAAACTTCACACCGTCGCCCACCACGATCTTGAGCTCGCCCCCGGCAGGGTCGTCGAGGCGCACCACATCGCCTACGTCAAGATCCAGAAGCTCGCCCAGGGTGACGCGGGTCTGGCCCAGCCGCACCGCCACCGGAACCGTGGCCTCCTCCAGGTGCCGCTGCACCAGGGCGGGGGCGTCCGCCGAACCCTGGCGGCGCGCACTCCCAAACCAGTGGTGAGCCGACAGCCTGGCTATCACCGGCTCCATCACCAGGTAGGGCACGCACAGGTTGATCAGCCCGCGGGACTCGCCGATGCGGACCTCCAAAGAGATGGCCGCCACCATCTCGTTGGCGGACGCTATCTGGGCAAACAGCGGATTGGTCTCAATGGCCTCCAGCCGGGGGCTGACGTCGGCTATGTTCTTCCACGCCTCCCGGAAGCTGGCCAGGAAGCCCTGCAGCACCCGCTCCATGACCGTGTTCTCGATCTCGGTCAGCGGGCGCACCTTCTCCGGGGCATGGCCCGGCCCGCCGAACAGCCGATCGATCATAGGGAAAGCCAGCGCCGGCTGGACCTCTACCAGCGCGTTGCCGCTGAGCGGCGGCAGGCTGATAACCGCCAGCACCGTGGGGCCGTGCACGGTCTGGACAAACTCCTCGTAGGTCATCTGGTCGGCCGAGGCCATGCCCACCTGCACCATAGTGCGGAAGTAGGCGGAAAAAGAGCTGGTGAGCAGCCGGGCCATGTTGTCGTGAACCATCTGGAGGGTCCGCATCTGCTCCTTTGAAAGCTTGTCCGGCCGCCGGAAGTCGTAGACCCGCACTCTCCGCCCGCGGCGCGCCTTGTTTAACCCGTCGGCCGCGCCGGCCTCTGCGGCCAGGCCGCCGACCAGGTCGTCTATCTCCTTCTGGGACAGTATGTCAGCCATCCCCCGCGCCCCCCCGTTCAGCCTTACTGCACGACGAACTCGGTGAAGTAGATGCCGAGGATCCGGCCCTCGCCCAGGAGCTGGTTGAGCCGGCCCACCACCTCCTGGCCCAGCTCATCCATTCCCCGCTCACCGCTCACCTCGACGAAGGTGCGCGACCGCAGCACCCCAAGCACGCAGTCGCGGACCGACACCTGGTGCCGCTCCAGCTCCCCGGTGACGGACCCGTCCGCCAGTTGTAGCTGGACATGGACCTTTATGAACCGCCGCACGCTGGTGTCGGCAAGGTTGGTTACGAACTCGCCAGCGTCATACAGCACCGCCTGCCTGGCCGCCGCCCCCTGGTCGCCAGACGGCCCGGACTGGCGGGCCCCCAGCCAGCTCCTGGCCCCCAGCCCGGCCAGGACGACGAGGACGCACAGCGAACCAATTACCAGCAGCTTCAACCCCACCCGCTTGCCCATCGCCGCCCTCCCCTTACTCCTGCACCGGCGGCCCAGGCTCACCTGGGCTCCTGCGCCGCCTCCGACAGGAACAGGATCACTACGTCAACCCGCCGGTTCTTCCGCCGGTTCTCATCGCTGGTGTTGGGTGCCACCGGCTTATGCTCCCCGTAGCCTGCGGCGGAGAGCCTCCCCGGCGGGAAGCCGTGGTGCTCTATGAAGTACCGCACCACCGTCGTGGCGCGGGCCGTGGACAGCTCCCAGTTCGATGGGAAGCGGACGGTGCTGATGGGCAGGTCGTCGGTGTGGCCCTCCACCCTGATGGGGTTGGGAAGCGGCCTCACCACCCGCGCCACCTCGTCCAGGATGGCCCTGGCGGCGGGCTTGAGCTCCGCCCGCCCCAGATCGAACAGCACTGCGTCGGCGAACCGTACCACCAGGCCCCTCTCCTCCATCTGGAGCTGGACCTGGCCGGACAGGCCTGCCCTGGCCACCGCCTCAGCCAGGCTCTCCGACGCCGCCCTAAGCTGCTGCCAATCCACCTGAAAGGGCTGCTCCCCGGGCACCTCCTCCGGCTCGGTCACCGGCCCCAGCTCCACTCCCCCGCCGCCTCCCCTCAGCACCCCGAAGGCCCCCTGCAGCGAAACCAGCACCATCTCGAACTTCTGCAGGTCCACCTGTGAGAAGGCATAGAGCATCACGAACAAGGTTAAGAGCAGGGTCACCATGTCCCCGTACGTCAGCATCCACGGCGGGGACGACCCCCGGGGCCCGTAACCTTCGCGGCGCCTGGGCCTTTTCCTCACCCTTCCTCACCTGCCCGGGGGGGAGGTTCGCGGCGCACCGGCACCCTCATGCTGGGCGCCAGGAAGGCCTTGAGCTTCTCCTCCACTATGCGGGGGTTGTCCCCCGACTGGATGGACAGGATGCCCTCGATCTCCACCTCTTTGAGCAGGGTCTCCTCGCTGCTCCGCACCCGGAGCTTGCCGGCGATGGGGATGAAGAGAAAGTTGGCCATCATCGCACCGTAAAACGTGGTGATCAATGCCGTGGCCATGGAAGGGCCGATCGTCTCCGGCTTGTCCAGGTGCCCCAGCATCTGGATGAGGCCTATCAGTGTGCCGATCATGCCAAAGGCCGGGGACAACGCCCCCATGGTCTCGAACAGCCCCTGGCCGGCCCGATGCCGATCCTCTAGAAAGGCCAGCTCCGTCTCCAGGATGTTGCGCACCAGCTCGGGGTCGGTTCCGTCCACCACGAGCTGGATGCCCTTGCGCAAGAAGCCGTCGTTGAGCTGAGCCGCCTCGTCCTCCAGGGCCAGCAGCCCCTCCCGGCGGGCCTTCTCGGCGAAGCGCACCAGAATGGCAATTACCTCCGCGGGCTTGAGCGAGCGGCTGAAAAACACGTGTCTCAGCACCCGGAAGACACTTACGACCTGCCAGAAGGGGTAGTTGATCAGGGTGGCGGTGAACGTCCCCCCCACGGTGATCATCACCGCCGGCACGTTAAGAAACCCTTGCAGAGAGCCGCCCATGGCCATGGCCCAGACGAACAGCCCCATGCCGATGAAGATTCCCAGGAATGATGCCAGGTCCACCGCGGACACCTCGCTCTCGGCCCGCCACCCGTCGCCCCCGTGGGCCGGGAGGCCTCCCCCGCTCCTACCCCTGCCTGCGGCTCTGCCGGCGCTTGAGCCTGTGCGCCAGCGCCTCCTCCCAGCCGGGCCACCCTATGTCGCGGCGGTACTGGATGACCCGGCGCACCACCTCGGCCACCGGCTCCTGGACGATGAGCTTGCGCCCGGTGGTGAGCGTGATCACCGTGTCCGGCGTAGCCTCCACCGCCTCGATGAGCTCAGCGTTTATTACCACCGAGTCGCCGCCGAGCCTGGTCACCTGTATCACTTGCCTGTCACCGCCTTTTCCGGCTCCGATCTGGTCAAGGGGCGGGGCCGGTGCCTGGGGCCTTTGGCCGGCCGGTTCGGCCGGGGGAAGCCCAATACGACCCGCCGGCTTCCCCGGCCCCGCTCACCTTGTCAGACCGTGCCTTCCTGGCCCGCGACCCGCGCCTTAGCGCTTGAGGTTCACCAGGTCCTGCAGCATCTCGTCGGAGGTGGTGATGACCCGAGAGTTGGCCTGAAACCCGCGCTGGGTCACGATGATCTCCGTGAACTCCCGGGCCAGGTCCACGTTGGACATCTCCAGGTTGCCGGGGGCGAACTTCCCGCGCCCGCCGGTCCCGGCGGGTCCAATCTGGCGAAGCCCGGAGTTGTTGGACTCCTGGTACTGCCCCTCGCCCAGCTTCAGCAGGCCGCCGGGGTTAGCGAACTGGGCTATGCTTATCTGGGCCAGCGGCCGGTTCAGCCCGTTGGAGTAGACGCCGGTGATCACCCCGGTACTGTCCATGGTGAACCCATCCAGCACGCCCATAGGGTAGCCGTTCCGCTCGGCAGCCGTGACGGTGGTCTCAGCGGCGAACTGCGTGACCGCACTGAAGTCCACGTCTATGCTGACCGGATCGGCTCCCGGCGGGTTGAACGCGATGGTCCCCAAGCCGCCGGCACTGAGGCTGCCGTCGGGGTCGAAGGTCAGCGTGCCGCCGCCCGCCGGCCCTCCCAGGGCTGTGGCCGTCCAGTCCCACTGGTTGACGCCCGTCTTGGTGAAGGTAACGTCCACGTTGTGCAGATTGCCCAGGGAGTCATAGACCTTCACCGGACTCACCCGCGAGCCGCCAATCCCGGAGCTGGCGTCCAGGTTGTATACGTACTTCACCTGGGTGGTGGCCTGTGCCGGGACGCTCCCCCCGACAGGTATCTGGACGTCTACCAGATTGGACTCGTCCAGGTTGGGGAACACGCCGTTTACCGCCATCCAGCCCTGCACCTTCAGCCCGTTGGAGGGGTTGACCAGGTATCCGGCCCCGTCCAGGTCGAAGTTCCCCGCCCGGGTGTAGACCAGGCTGCCCCCGCCCCGAAGCACGAAGAACCCGTTGCCCTGGATGCCGAGGTCGGTCATCTTGCCGGTGAGCTGGAGGTTACCCTGAATGTGGAGCGTGTCCAGACTGGACACGGTGACCCCCAGTCCCACCTGCTGCGGGTTGGACCCGCCGACGCTGGTATTGGGCGCCGACGCGCCGCGTATGGTCTGGCTGAACACGTCGTGGAAGTTGACGCGCCCGGCCTTGAACGCGACGGTGTTGACGTTGGCTATGTTGTTGCCCACCACGTCCATGCGTATCTGGTGGTTGCGCAGCCCCGAAACCCCTGCGAACATTGAGCGCATCATGGCGCTCTTACCTCCTTCCTAACGGAGATTGGACCCTGGCGGCCGAAGCCGCCGGGACGGGCCCTGCGGACTTCAGCCGCGGGCCCCGGGGCCCCCTCCAAGGAGGTCCAGCCCCGTTTGAGACTCGTTTAGCGCCCGCCCCGGCGGGCCCAGTATCACGGCGCTGTCGATGTTAGTGAACACGTTGTCCCTCATGCGCTCGCCGTTAATCGCCGTGATGACCGTCCGATTGGCCACACTGACCACCAGGGCGAGGCGATCCATCACAACCAGTGACTCCCTGGCGCCCTTGGCCTCCGCCTGATCCACCGCCAGGCGCAGCCGCTCCAGCTCCTCAGGGTTCAGGGCGATGCCGCTGGAGCGCAGCCGCTGCTCGGCGTGCTGGGAGAACCGCACCCCGCGTTCCAGCTCCCGGACCAGGGCCTGCTTAAACGCCCCCGCCGTCCCCGGAGCTCCTGCCCGGCCTGTCCCACCGGGGGAGCCCGCAGCCGGGCGATCGACGGGTCTTAGGCGGCCGTCCCAGTTGGGCCCCGCCACAGACGGTAGACGCTCAGCCATGGCGCCACCTCCCTTCGCCTGGGCTTAAGCCTCCTGCTCCAGCCCCACGTCGATCAGGTCGTCCAGCCCCACCGTGCCCCCGTCCACCACCAGCAGCACCTCACCGGGGCCGAACACGATGCGCTCCACCGGGCCGGTGATCTGGCCGCCGGTCTCCTCGTCCCGGGCGGTCACCGTCCGCCCCAGCAGCAGCAGCGCCTGGGACCGCCTCATGGCCTGGAGCTCTTCCAGGGTGCTGAACTGGGCCAGTTGGGCCACGAAGTCCTTGTCCTGCAACGGCTGCAGGGGATCCTGTAGCCTCAATTGGGTCACCAGGAGCTGGAAGAACTCGTCCCTTCCCGGCAGGAGCGCGGCCGCCGGAGCCGCCGAGCCCTGCACCAGGCCGTCCAACGCCCTGACCTCCACGCCGCTACCCCCTTTACACCACATACTCGAACGAGCTCTCGGGAAGCAGCCACCTGCTCCAGGGACGCAGCGCCGCAGCGCCGCCTTCAGGGGCGGGGTCACGCTCCCGCGGCCCCGTCCACCCCGGCGGGCGTGACAGAACGGGCACGCCGTCGGGGCTGCCCCGCGAGGCGGCCCTGCCGCCCACGTCCACGCTGCACTCGCCAAGGGTCACGCCCTGCTGGGCCAGCGACTCCCTGAGCCGGGGCAGCTCGGCCTCAAAGGCCTGCCGGGCCTGGTGGCTTGACACCAGCACCTCGGCCTCCACCCGCCCTTCCCGTGACACGAGCCTCAGGCTCACCTCGCCCAGGTGGTCGGGCTCCAGGCGCAGCCTCAGCTCCAGGGCGCCGCCCTCCCTCTGGACGAGCTGGGCGTGACGCACCACCTCGCCGGCCGCGGCGTCCGGGTCCTTGAGCCCGCCGGCCCTGGGGGCGGCGTCCGCCGCCGAAGCTCCCCAGTCCAGGCGCCGCCCCGCCCCCATGACGTCAGCGGCAGCGGCTGCCGCGCCTGCGATGGGATGCGGGCCGGCCTGCCCCAGCTCCGGACCGCTGAGGCTGGTACGCGGCGCGGCCGCCTGCCGCGCGCCGCCGCCCGTTGGGCGCGCGTCTTCAGCCTTCGAAGGCCCCTGGACACCCGCCGGAGCGCCCACCCGGGCATCCTCCGGGGAGGCCTCCCCATGGCGCCCATCGGACGCAGGGGGCTCAACGCCCGCCCGGCCGGCCTCCGTCTCCCTGTCCGGGGACCGGGGCCCGCTCTGGGCCGTGGGCCCGACCGCAGCGGGGCCGCCCCTCGCGTCGAGGGAGAGCACCGATGGCAGCAGGCCATCCCGGCTGTCCCCGCGCCCGGGCTGTGCCCGGTCGTCCTTCCCGCGCGCCGCCGGGTCAGACCCGGGCGCAGACGCCTCGGATCCACTCTGACCAGCGGACCCTTCTGCCGGAGCCGCACCAACCGCTGCGCGCAGGCTCGGGCCGCCCCCGCCTTCCGGGGGAACCGCCTCGCCGGCGGCTCGCTCAGGGACCACGCCGTCCGCCACTTGTCGGAGCCCTGGCGCTGGGACCGTGCCCGGCCCCGCGGCGCGGCCGGGGGCAGGAGGGCCCGCCACGGACCTCCAGCCCTCCCTTGCCGGCAGGGACAGCCCCGCCCGGTACGCCGCCGCGGGCCCGCCGCCGGCTTCCGCAGGGGCTTCGGTCCCTTCTGCGGCGGCTGCAGCCGCTTCGCCGTGCTCCGTCTCCCCGGTCTGGTTTGGGGCGGCGGCTGCCTCAGCCGTGCCGGCGGGGGCCAGGGCCGCCGGCTGCCCCTCGACTTGCGCCGCCCCGGCGGGCGGTCCCGCGGGCCCCGCCGATCCAGGCGCCAAAGCGGCCAGCGGTGCCTGGGCCCCTGCCGCTGCCACCCACCCTACGCCCTCAACCGGGCCGTCCGATGCAGTCCCAGGTGCCACCTGGGCAGCCGCCCGGACCGTTGGGCCCATATCCTGCCCCGCCCCAGGGGCCGGCGGGCCCAGCGCCGGCACCAGCCACTGGACGATCCCGCCCACGGCGGCTTCTAGCCCCGTCCCTCCTCCATCCGGCAGGAGTGACTGCAGCTCCGCTTCTTCGCCTTCGCGCCCTGGGGAGTCGCCCCGCACGGGGGCCGGCAGGGGCCCCGACGCGATAGCCGAGCCCCCGTCGCCCCTTGCGGGGACAGGACCGGAGCCCTCCGCGAGCCAGCCGGCCGGGGCCTGGGCCGCCGGTTCCCCGGCTGCCCGGGGACCAGCCAGGGCCGCCAGCAGGGCCCTTCCCCAGGCCTGCGCCAGCGGGCCGCCCTGCGCCCCCTGCCGCGGCGCGGCCAGCCGGGTGGAGGGGCCAGCCCAGGCCCTGGGACCGGACCCCACGACCGCCGGAGCCGTCTCGGCAGGCGCCCACGCGTCGCTCAACATCGCCGTCTCCATCCTCTCACCTCCTCTCGTTCCAAGGTGGCCGGCGCCGACCTCACCCTCCCAGCCTGCGGGTCAGGCGGGCCGCCAGGCGGGGATCCATCTGGCCCAAGACGCGTGCCGCACTGGCGCTGTCCATCCTCCCCAGGATGCGGGCCGCCAGGTCCTCGTCCAACTGGGCCATGATAACCGCCGCCTCCGCCGGCTTCATCTCCTCATAGACCTTGACCAGCTTCTCCAGATCCGAACTCTTGCCCTCAAGATCCGCCCTGAGCGCCTCCAGCCGGGCTGAAAGGGCGTCCAGCTCCGCCTGACGACTGCCCAGGGCCTGCTCTCCCGCTTTCAACGCCCTCTCTCTCTCGGCCAGGGCGCGCTCCCGCTCGTCCAGGGCCCGCGCCCTCGACTCAAGAGAGGCTTCCTCCTGCCCGGGCTCCACTGCCGGCGCCTGGGCCGCGGGGGCCAGGTATCTTCCCACCAGGGGCAGGCCGGCCAGGCTCGCCCTGAGCGCCGGGCCGCGGCTCACCGCCAGGTAGCCCCCGGCCAATACGGCCATGAGGACGACCACGACCAGGACCAGGGGCGACCCCCGCCGCCGGGCCCGCTTCCGGGCCCCGGCCGCCTCGCGCCGGGGAGCCCTCGCCTCCCCGGTGGCTGCGGCCACCGAAGCCGTCGTCGCCTCTGCCATCAGACCTCACCCCCACGGGCTGAGCGCGCCCCTCCCGACCGGGCGGCCCCCACCTCGTCCAGGAAGACCTGGTCTTCGCGAAGGCACTCCATACGGTGCTGCTCCAGCCTCCGCCGCCTCAGGCGCTCCAGGATCTCCCGGGCCTTCCACAGCTCGACCAACTCCGTCCTCCGGAGCTGGCTTGCCCGACGGGCCTGCTCCAGGCGGCCCTCCTGTTCCGCCTGGTCCCTGCCCAGCCGGTGGATTTGGGCCAGCCTGGCGCCCACCTCCCCGACCCGGGCATCGGAAGCCAGCCGCGCCTCCAGCCGCGCGCCCGCCGCATGCAGGCGCTGCCTGAGGGAGTGGAGGCGCCCCAGCTCCCCCAGCTCTACGCCTACCGCGGCCGCCAGCCGGGCCTGGCCCAACCTCTCGCGGACCTCCCTCACTCGCAGTACCCGGTCCAGGCGGAAACGGAACCGCCTCATGCGGCCCTACCCTCCCGCGGGCCCGCCGAGGTAGGGGCGGCGAAGGCCAAGAGCCTCTCCTGCGTCTGACTGAACTCGGCGCGCTCCCAGATGCCCTGGCGGAGGAAGCGGCTTATCTCTCCCACCATGGCGCAGGCCTCGTCAATCCTGGGGTTGGAGCCGGGAACATAGGCCCCGATGTTGATCAGGTCCTCGGCCTCACGATACGAGGCCAGCAGCGACCGCACCCTGGCCGCCGCCTGCACGTGGCGCTCGTCCACCACGTCCAGCATGAGGCGGCTCACGCTGCCCAGGACGTCGATCGCCGGGTAGTGGTTCTGAGCCGCCAGCGCCCGCGAAAGCAGGATGTGGCCGTCCAGGATGCCCCTCACCGCGTCGGTGACCGGTTCGTTAATGTCGTCGCCGTCGACCAGGACGGAGTAGAACCCCGTGATGCTCCCCTGGCGCACCTTCCCGGCCCGCTCCAACAGCTTGGGCAGCAGGGCGAACACGGAGGGGGTGTAACCCCGCGTGGTAGGGGGCTCCCCGATGGCCAGCCCTATTTCCCTCTGGGCCATGGCGAACCGGGTCACAGAGTCCATCATCAGGAGCACGTCGTTGCCCCTGTCGCGGAAGTACTCAGCGATCGAGGTGGCGACGAACGCCGACTTCACCCGGAACAGGGCGGGGCGGTCGGACGTGGCCACCACCACCACCGAACGCTTGAGCCCCTCCTCCCCCAGGTCCTTCTCCAGGAAGTCCCTTACCTCGCGGCCCCGCTCCCCCACCAGGGCGATGACGGTCACGTCGGCGGCGGTGTTGCGCGCTATCATGCCCAGGAGGACGCTCTTGCCCACGCCGCTGCCCGAAAGGATGCCCATGCGCTGGCCCTTGCCGCAGGTCAGCAGGCCGTCGACGGCCCTGATGCCCACCGCCAGCGCCTCCGTGATGCGGCAGCGCTCCAGCGGGTGGGGGGGAGCGTGGTGCACCGGGTAGCGGGCCTCCAGCGCCACCGCGCCCTTGCCGTCAAGGGGCCGGCCCAGGCCGTCCACCACCCGCCCAAGCAGCCCCGGCCCCACCCCCACGGTGAGCGGCCGCCCCGAGGCCACCACCATGGTGCCCGGCCCCACGCCGTCCATCTCCTCCAGGGGCATGAGCAGCACCCGGCCGCCCCGGAATCCCACCACCTCCGCCGGCACCCCCGGCCGCCCGGGGTCGGGATAGAGGTGGCAGAGCTCGCCCACCTGAACCACCGGCCCCGCCGATTCAATGGTGAGTCCCACCACCTGGGTGACTCGCCCCGTGAGGCTTACGGACCTCGCCGCCTGGGCCGCCCTAAGGACGGCCTGCCAGTTCAGCGACGCCCCCCGATCAGTTGCCATCCCTGACCACCTCCATCATGGAGGCCGCCAGATTGCCCAACTGCGTTTCCACCCTGGCATCCACCTGGCCGTGCTCCGTCTCAATCATCACGCCGCCCGGCTCCATGGCCTCGTCACCCTGGAACTCCAGCGACTCCATGCCCGGCGCGGACCGCAGCAGTTCTGCCCGCCTCGACTCCAGGAGGACGACGTCGCCGGGATGCGCCCGCACCCTGGCCGTCCGGTCCTCCTTGAGGCCGGCCAAGGCCTCGGCCACCAGCCCCACAACGGTCTCGGGGCGGATGGCCAGCTCCCTCCTTACGATCCTGGCCGCCACCGTCGTGGCCACACGCACCAGGTCCTCCTTGGAGCGCTCTATCATCCTCCGGCCCTCCTCCTCGGCCTCCGCCAGGGCCGCCCGCGCCTCCTCCAGGATGGCGGCGGCCTCAGCCTGGGCCGGGGCCAGAACCTCGCGCCTCCCCTCCTCCCGCCCCTGGAGGCGGGCCTTCTCTAACTCCTGCGCTGCCTGCTCCCTGGCCTCGGTAAGGATCTGTTCCGCCTGGCTGCGGGCCGCAGCCAGCAGCGCCTCGGCTTCCTCCCGGGCCACGGCCACGGGGTCGGGGACCGCCGGCGCCGCGGCAGCTTGTCCGGCGGGCTCTTCGCCAGCCTCCATCCCCTCGGCACCGGGGGGTTGGAGGCCCGCGGGCGTCAGGGCCGCCGCCCCGGCGGGACCGAACACCCCTGCGACGGGAGACGGCCTGCCCTGGTCCCCGAGGCGGGCGCGGATCTCCCGCGGGCTTCCCAGGCTGACCGCGGCGGCCTTAAGCACCCTAGACAACGATCTCATCCCCTCCGCTGCGGGCGATGATGACCTCGCCCTCCTCCTCCAGCTTGCGGATGAGGTTGACGATCTTCTGCTGGACCTCCTCAACGTCACGCAGCCTGACGGGCCCCAGGTACTCGATGTTCTCCTTGAGCGTCTCCACCGCCCGCTTGGACATGTTCTTAAAGATCTTGGACTTGAGATCTTCGCTGGCCGCCTTAAGTGCCATGGGCAGGTCGCGGGAGAGGTCGACCTCGCGCAGCACCCTCTGCACCGACCGGTCATCGAGGTAGACGATGTCCTCGAACAGGAACATCCGGCGCTTTATCTGCTCGGCCAGCTCCGGATCCTGCACCTCCAGCGTCTCCATGATGGTCCTCTCCGTGCCCCGATCGACGCGGTTGAGCACCTCCACCACCGACTCCAAGCCGCCCGCCTTGGCGTAGTCCTCCATCACCAGCGACGACAGCTTCCTCTCCAGGACCTTCTCGATCTCCCTGATGATCTCGGGGGAAGTCCGGTCCATGATGGCGATGCGCCGCGCCACGTCAGCCTGGCGCTCCGGCGTGAGCGAGGAGAGCACCACCGAGGCCTGATCGGGGTTCAGATAGGCCATGATGAGCGCGATGGTCTGGGGGTGTTCGTTCTGGATGAAGTTGATCAGGTGGGCGGGGTCGGTCCGGCGGATGAAGTCGAAAGGCCGGACCTGCAGGGTGGAGGTGAGCCGGTGCAGGAATTCGAGAGCCCGCTGCGTTCCCAGGGCCTTCTCCAGGATCTCCCGGGCGTACTCAATGCCACCCTGGCTGATGTAGTTTTGGGCCATGCACATCTGGTAGAACTCCTCCACCACGTTCTCCCGGCTCCCAGGCGAGAGGGAGCGCACTGAGGCGATCTCCAGGGTGAGCTGCTCGATCTCGTCCTCCCGAAGGTGCTTGAACACCTGGGCGGAGGCCTCCGGCCCCAGGGCGATCATGAGCATGGCCGCCTTTTCTCTTCCGCTCATTTCACCAGGCTTCTTCATGCCGTCTACTCCTCAGCGAGCCAGGTTCGGAGCAACTGCGCCACCTGCTGCGGCTGCTGCCTGGCCAGCCTCTCCAGCTCCCTGAGAGCTCGTTCCGCGGTGGTCTCCCTGGCCGCCTCCTCCAGTCCCGGCGGGGCCTCGGGCGGGGGTCCCCCAGGGGCGCGGACGGCCTGGTCGGCGACTCGGGCCGACCTGCGGCGGAAGGCTACGAGCAGCGCCATTCCCGCCAGGGCAGCCCCGGCCGCCACCGCCCAGGCAAGCTGCCTCTTCCCCCGCGCCCGGGCCTGGGCCTCCGCCTGCAGTTGAGCCTTCATCTCGTCGGCCACCGAGGTGTCAAAGGGGAAGCCCATGACGGTTATCTGGTCATTGCGAGACTGGTCGTAGCCTATGGCTGAGGCCACCATGGCCTGGACGGCGTCCCGCTGCTGAGGGGTGAGGTCGCGGTTGATCACCACCGCCACCGAAAGCCGCTCCACCGCCCCTGGGGCCACCACGATGCGCTCCTTTATCTGGTTGAGCTCCATGGTGCGGCTGACCTCACGCCGCTCGTACTCGCCCTGGCCGCCACCAGCGGACTGGGCCTGGTAGGCGGGGATGTTGGAGTCCACCCCCGGCACCCCCCCAG
>JAIMBG010000047.1 GCA_023511555.1 Acetobacteraceae bacterium
CTTCTGCGGCACCCGCACGGCGTCGAGGTCAAAGACGTAGGCGTCCGACCTGGTAAACCACAGTATCACCTCGTACCGCCCCGAAAACCGCCGGGCCGAGTGGAGCCCGTGCTCGAAGTGCCAGACGATCCGGTTCCGCAGCTTGAGCCCCAGCGAGCTGAAGATGGGGTAGAGGGCCACGTCCAGGGGGACTATGGCGCCGCGCTCTACCCAGTTGCCCACCTGCCAGCACAGGCTGCCGCAAGCGTCCAGCACCCTCGCGCACTCCGCGATCACCCCGCGCTGTTCTTCGAGGTACTGGCCCAGGCTGCGGCGACGCTCGTAGGGCTTGCCCAGATTGTAAGGCGGCGAGGTCACCACCAGCCTGGCCAGCCCGTCGGGGAGCTGTCGCAAAAGATCCCGGCAGTCCCCCGGGTACAGCACCAGTTCGGCCTGAGGATCGAAGTCAGACGCGATTCGCAGCGGCCTCGCCCCCCTTCGGCCGTGCGTATCTCCCGCATCCGACGGGGTGAACCCGGCAGCCTCGACTGCCCGGTGCCAGCCCTGCGGGTTCTGCCCCGACACCCGGCTTCTCCCTGTCACCCTCGTCTTCAGGTCATATCCTTCTCCCGCCCCCGGCTCTTTCCTGCCCCACCGGCAGCACATGAGGTCCCCCTGCCTCACCTCCTCCGCACTACCCCACGCCTTTGCACCTTCCCCGAACCCTCACCTCCTCAATGCCGCCGCTTGGTAGAGCACCGCCCCCCGCCACACCCGCGCCACCGGCGTCAGCGCCCGCAGCCAGGGCCGCGCCGAACCGCACCAGCGCCGGCCTCAGGGCCAGCCGCGCGGCCAGAATCCCCTGGCGGCACAGGACGAAGCGGCTCCACGCGGCCGGCAGGCGATGACTGCCCTCGAGTCCGCCAAAATTTTTTCAGTCTGGCGGGTAAGACCGGGCAGGAAAACAGCGGACCCCGCCGAATTAAGGTGAAAAATTATGCGGCGATGGGCACACTCAACCAGGTCAGGGGGCAGGGTCTCGCACGCACCGGGCCGGATGCCCGGCCGCGCGCCCTGACCGGCGGCCCGAGCGTGCAGCGCGGCGGCCCCGGCCGCCTGCCTGTGGCGGCAGTACCGGCCTGCGGCACTGTGCGCCGGGAAGAATCTCGCCCCCGGCTGCACGTCGGCCCCACCCCAGCGCCCCGCCGCGCGGCACAAGGGGCGCGTAAGGGAAGGAAAGGCAGCGGAACATCAGGACCAAGCGAAAGAGGATGACAAAGGCTATGGCTGAAACGCGCCTTACCCGCCAGGACGCCGTCGACCTCTGCCGCGGGGCGGCCATCCTGGGCACCGGAGGTGGCGGCTCCCCGGAGCCCGGCATCCGCTACCTGCATGCCCTCCTCGACGCAGGGCACCGCATCCGGCTGATCGACGCCTCCGACCTTCCCGACTCGGCCCTGGTGCTCTGCCCCGGCTCCATCGGTTCCATCGCCCCCGACGCGGGTCTGAAAAAGGCCCAGACCCGCGCCTACGAGGCCGTGGCGGCCACCCCCGAGAACCCGTCCTTTAAAAGCCTGAGGCTGCTGGAGGCCCACCTGGGCCGCAGAGCCGACGCCGTGGTGGCCTGCGAGATCGGGGGCTACAACACCGCCGTCGCCGCGGTCGTGGCCGCCCTGGCCGGCATCCCCTTCGTGGACGGCGACGTGGTGGGCCGCGCGGTCCCCGAGGCCACGCTAAGCACCTACACCCTGTTCCAGGTCAGCGCGGCGCCGTTCGCCCTGGTCGACGTGTGGGGCAACGCCGTAATCGGCGTCAGCGTGGTGGACGACCAGAAGGCGGAGGAGATCGCCCGGTTCATGTCGGTGCTGGGCGGCTACTCGGAGATGACGTCGTCAGCTACCGACGGCCGCACCCTGCGACAGCTCCTGGTGGCCGGTACGGTGAGCCGCGCGATGGACATCGGCCGGGCCCTGCGCCGGGCCGAGGAGGCGGGTGCCTGCCCCGTGGAGCCGGTCATCCAGGCCGCCCAGGGCCGCGAGTTCTTCCGCGGCCGGGTGGTGCGGTACTCCTGGAGGGACGAGGGCGGCTTCCTCTGGGGAGAGACCCACGTAGAGGGAACGGGGCGCTGGGCGGGCCGCCGTCTGCGCATCTGGCTCAAGAACGAGAATCTGGTCTCCTGGGTGGACGCCCGGCCCGCGGTGGTCTGCCCCGACCTCATCTGCGTGATCGACGCCCGCACCGGCCAGGGCGTGATGAACACTTACCTTGCCGAGGGGCGCGACGTGGCCGTGTTCGGGGTGCCCGCGGCCCCGGTATGGAGGACCCCCCAGGGTCTTAGCCTGTTCTCCCCCCGCCACTTCGGCCTGGACCTGGACTTTGTGCCCCTGGAAGAGGCCCTGGCCGGGCTTTAGGCAGCGGGGTCGGATGCCACGTTCTTTGGAGTGGGACGAGACGGGCCCACGCTCCGGCGCCGGGGCGCGGAGCGGGGCCTTCCTGCAAGAGGGACCGGGCCGGGTTCAGGCCACCGAGAGGGGAGAGTCCCACGGTGATAAAGAGCATGCACGACTACTACGGCATCCTGCGCCGGATCCCTCCCGCCCCCCGGCCTCCCCACGAGGACCCCGAGTCGCTGGAGCGGTTCTGGGGGGCCGCCTGGGGGGCCGACGACGACGTGGGCCGCCTCAGGGTGTGCCTGGTGGGGCGCCCGCCCTCCAGCGCCGCCCCATTCGAGCGGGGGGCCTACGACCCCTCCACCGGCTGCCTGGTGGATCCCGAGGGCCGGTGGTACTGGCGCTCAGACCGGCCTCCCGACGTGGAGCTGATCAACCTGCAGCACCAGGGGCTCCGGCGGGCCCTGGAGGCTGAGGGCGTGCGGGTGGAGGTGGTCGAAACCCCTCAGGACGGCCGGGCGCTCAACGCCATGTTCGTGCGCGA
Source organism: Acetobacteraceae bacterium (assembly GCA_023511555.1). Classification (GTDB taxonomy): domain Bacteria; phylum Bacillota; class Sulfobacillia; order JAIMBG01; family JAIMBG01; genus JAIMBG01. The sequence continues at coordinate 2,914 of JAIMBG010000047.1, forward strand.
CCAGGCCGCGGTGGTGAGGGGTGGGGCCATCGTCTCCCGCATGGGGCCCCTTATGCGCCGGGGCGAGGAAATATACATGGCCAGGAAGCTGGCCGCCCTGGGGGTGCCCATCCTCCGCACCATAAGTGGAACCGGCCTGTTCGAGGGAGGCAGCTTCGCCCGGCTGGACAGAAGCCACGCCGCCGTGGCCGAGTCCTGCCGCACCAACCCCGAAGCCATCCGCCAGATCTCGGAGGTCCTGGCCCCCATGGGCATCGAGGTCATCACCGTGCCCGTCACCGGCTACAGCCTTCACATCGACGGCTGCCTGGTGATGGTGGACAGGGATAAGGCGCTGCTGGCCACCCCGCGGCTCCCCTTCTTCCTGCTGCAGCGGCTGGAGGAGCTGGGCATAGTGGCCGTCGAAGCCCACCCCCAGGACGACTTCTTTGCCGTAAACTGCCTCGCCGTGCGGCCGGGCCGGGTGCTGATGTGCGACGGCGCGGAGCGGACGGCGGAGCTTCTGGCGAAGCGGGGAGTGGAGGTCGTCACGGTGGACTACTCTGAGGTTAAGAAGGCGGGGGGAGGGATTCACTGCAGCACTCTGCCCGTGCTTAGGGACCCGGCCCCATAAGCGGCCGGCAGCCGGCACGCCGCAGGGCGGAAGGGCGTCAGGGCCGCGGCCGGGGCGCCGCGACGTCGGTCCAGCGAAAACCCATCTCAGGAGGAATTCCCATGCACTTTCGCCGCTACTGGGCGGGGATGCTCTGCGTGACACTGGCCGGGGCCCTGGCCCTGGGTGCCCTGGCGGGCTGCGCCAAGAAGGCTGCCCCCGCCGCGCCCCCGGCACCGTCCAAGGCTGAGGTGGCCACCTACGTTAACAACTCAGAGATCATCGTGTTCTGGGACCCCTCGGAGAGCGGGTCGAACGAGATCATCGCGCTCAACAACATCTACGAGACCCTGCTCTACTACAACTCGGGGACCGGCGAGTGCGACCCCGTGCTGGCCACCTCGTTTCAGGTAAGCCCCGACGGCAAGACCTGGACCTTCGACATCCGCAAGGGGGTCAAGTTCCATTGCGGCCACGCCATGGACGCCAACGCCGTCAAGTACTCCATCGAGCGGACCAAGAACGGCGGCAAGGGCGCCTCCTGGCTTTGGGACCCCGTGGAGGCCATCAGCGTCCTGGACCCCTACAAGGTCGAGTTCAAGCTCAAGTTCAGCTCGCCGCTGGACGTGGCCCTCGCCGCCGGCTACGGGGCCCACATCATGTGCCCGGTATGCACTGAGGCCAAGGGCCACGACTACCTGCTCCAGGGCCACGCATTCGGCACCGGCCCCTACATGATCGAGAGCTGGAAGCAGGCGGAGCAGGAGCTGGTGCTGACCAGGTTCCCCGACTACTGGCGCGGCTGGCAGGGCAAGCACTTCGATAAGGTCGTATTCAAGACCGTGCCCGAGGCCGCCACCCGGCGCCAGATACTGGAGGCCGGCCAGGCCGACTTCACCGAGATGCTGCCCTACGAGATGGTTAAAGCCATGGAGGGCAACCCCAAGATCCACATAGAGGTCACGCCGTCCTACCAGAACATGCTAGGCCTGATCAACACCCAGAAGGGCGCGCTCAAGGACAAGCGGGTCCGCCAGGCCATATGCTACGCCGTGCCCTACTCCGATATCATCCAGCACGTGATGTACGGCTACGCCGAGCAGTCCAAGGGCGTCATCCCCCACGGGCTGTGGGGACACGACGAGAACCTCTTCCAGTACAGCCTCGACCTGGACAAGGCCCGGGCGCTGCTCAAGGAGGCCGGCTACGGAAACGGCGGGTTGAACCTGGTGATGACCTACGTCGCCGGTGACGAAAACGAGCGGCGCGCCGGTGAGCTGGTCAAGGCTAAGCTGGCCGAGCTGGGCATCAACCTGGAGGTGCGGGGCATGCCCTGGGAGGCCCAGTGGGACCTGGCCAAGGCGCCCAAGCCCGAAGACCGTCAGGACATCTTCGTGTTCTACTGGTGGCCGGACAACGCCAACCCCCAGAGCTACCTGTCCCGCGTCTTCATGTGGCAGGAGCCGATCCACTTCAACCTGAGCTACTACAAGAACCCCGCCTTCGACGCCCTGGTCCAGGAGGGCATCGAGTGGGCCGGGGCCGACAGGGCGCGCACCATCGAGTGCTATCGCAAGGCCCAGGAGATGATCATCGAGGACGCGGCGGCGATCTTCTTCTTCGACCAGTCCTACGTGCGCCCCATGAGGGCCAGCTTCAAGGGGTTCAAGGACAACCCCGCCTACCCCAACGTCGTGTTCTTCTACAACACCTACCGTGAGGGGGAGTGAGCCGGGCCGGAGGACGGACCACACGCAGGGGCCTGTAGTAGCCTGGCGGCCCAGGGGTGCGAGGAGCAGGGGGCGCGGGCCCACCTCCGGCTGTCCTGCGGTCCCGCCCTTGAGAGGGGGGCCCGTCCCGACCGCGCGGCCGGGGCGGGCCCCGGCCCAGGCGCCAGGCCGGGGGAGAGCCGGAGTGCAGCGGGGGTGCAGAGATGCAGAGGTTCATCACCAGGCGGCTGGCCCTGACCCTTCTGGTGCTCTGGGGGACGGCGACCATAGCCTTCGTCCTGGCCCGGGTGGTGCCTTCCGACCCGGCGGCCCGCTGGGTCGGGCCCCGGGCCACCCTGGAGCAGGTGGAGCAGGCGCGGAAGGAGCTGGGGTTGGACCAGCCGCTGTACGTTCAGTACTACCGGTACATGCGGGGCCTGCTGCGCGGTGACTGGGGGGTCTCCATCCGGACCCACCAGCCGGTGATACAGGACATGCTGGGGCACCTGCCCGCCTCCCTCGAGCTGGTGCTGGCCAGTATGATCCTGGCCCTCCTCGTCGGCATCCCCCTGGGGGTGGCCTCCGCCATAAAGAAGGACCGCGCCGTGGACCACCTGGGCCGCGTCCTGTCCATAGGTGCCGTGTCGCTCCCCCCCTTCTGGCTGGCCATGATACTGCAGCTTGTGTTTTTCAAATGGCTGGGGCTCCTCCCCCTGGGCAGGCGGCTGGAGACGGCAGTGCGCCTGGCCCACCCGCTCCGGGAGATCACGGGGCTTTACTCCCTGGACGCGCTGGTCACGGGCAACTGGCCGGTGCTGTGGGACTCCCTCCTCCACCTGGCGCTGCCCGCGGTCACGCTGGCCTCCTACACCATAGGGGTGGTGACCCGGATGACGCGGTCCTCGCTCCTGGAAGTGCTTAATGAGGACTACATCCGGGCTGCCCGTTCCTACGGGCTCCCGGAGAGGGTGGTGGTCCTCCGGTACGCGCTGAAGAACGCGATTGCGCCGACCGTCACCGTCCTGGCGCTGTGCCTGGCCTACTCGCTCGTGGGCACCTTCGTGATCGAGGCGGTGTTTGCCTGGCCGGGCCTGGGTTACTACATGGCCCAATCCGTCATCGCCGTAGACTATACGGCCATCATCGGCTGCACCGTGCTGGTGGCCGCAGCCTACGCGCTGCTGAACCTGGGGGTGGACATCGTGCACGCGCTGCTCGACCCCCGCATCAGCCTGGGGTGAGGCCCATGAACCTTCGGACTGAAGGCCCGAAGCTGGACGCGGCCGGCCGTTCCCCGAAGCCGCTGGGGTCCGCGGCCCTGGAGGTCGGCGAGCCGCCCTGGGCCGCAGAAGGACCTGGTGACGCGCCCGCTCGGCGGTGGCCGGGGGCGGGGTTCGTGCGGAGGCTCCTGCGCAACCCGCTCACTGCCATGGGGGTGGCTGTAGTGGCGGCGCTCGCGGCGCTGGCCGTGCTCGCCCCCCTCGTCGCGCCCTATCCCGAGCACGCCGCGGGCGCCGTGGACCCGGTCCACAAGCTGCTCGGGCCTTCGCCGGCCCACCCCTTCGGCACCGACGAGCTGGGGCGCGACGTCCTGAGCCGGGTGCTCTACGGGGCGCGGATCTCGCTGGCGGTGGGAGTAGTGGTTCAGGGGCTGGCCCTGGTCATCGGCGTGCCTCTGGGGCTCGTGGCGGGCTACCTGGGCGGTGCCGTGGATGAGGCGCTGATGCGGGTGACGGACGTCATGCTGGCCTTTCCCTCGCTCCTCCTGGCCATGGTGATCTGCGCCGCGCTGAAGCCCAACCTGGCTAACGCCACCCTCGCCATCACCATTGCGTGGTGGCCGTGGTACACGCGGCTGGCCAGGGGCCAGGCCGTCTCGGTGAGACAGTCGGGGTACGTCCGGGCGGCCGAGGCCCTTGGGGTGCCGGCGCCGGTGATAATCTGGCGCCACGTGCTCAGGAACAGCCTGGCGCCCATCATTGTCCAGAGCTCCCTCGACTTCGGCGCCATAGTCCTCACCCTCTCCTCCCTGAGCTTCCTGGGGCTCGGGGCGCAGTCGCCCACGCCGGAGTGGGGGCTGATGGTGAGCCTGGGGCGCAACTTCTTCCTCACCGACTGGTGGGTGGTGGTGTTCCCCGGGATGGCGATCTTCGCCACTGTGCTGGCGTTCAACCTGGTCGGGGACGGGCTCCGGGAGGCCCTGGACCCCCGGGCCAGGAGGGTTTGACCATGGTCTCTGAGCCGCTGCTCAGCATCCGCAACCTCAGGGTGCAGCTCAGTACGGACCGGGGCCTGGTCCACGCCGTGGACCTCTCCCACCTCACCGTGGGCCGGGGCGAGACCTGCGGCCTGGTGGGCGAGACGGGCTGCGGCAAGACCATGACCGGCCTCTCCATCCTGGGACTGCTCCCGACTTCGGCACCCGGCACGGTGGAGGGCGAGATCTGGTTCAGGGGGCGGGACCTGCTGAAAAGGGGCCCGGCGGAGATGCGCCGGATTAGGGGCCGCGAGATCTCCATGATCTTTCAGGACCCCGTCTCCTCGCTGAACCCGGCCTTCACTGTGGGCGAGCAGCTTGCCAGGGTGATCCGCTGGCACCGCCGGGTGGGCTCGAGGGCGGCCCGCCAGGCCGCCCTGGACATGTGCTCCCTGGTGAGGCTGCCCGACCCGGAGCAGGTTCTCCGCCGCTACCCCCACCAGCTCAGCGGGGGCATGTGCCAGCGGATAGGCATCGCCATCGCCCTGGCCCTCCGCCCCCACCTGCTCATCGCTGACGAGCCCACCACCTCCCTGGACGTGACCATCCAGGCGCAGATCCTCCGGCTCATCGCCGACCTGCAAGACCGGCTGGGCACCGCCGTGCTGCTGATCAGCCACGACCTGGGGGTGGTGGCCCAGGTGTGCGACCGGGTGGCGGTCATGTACGCCGGCGACGTGGTGGAGCAGGGCGCCACGGCCCGCGTGCTGGCCCGGCCGCTCCACCCCTACACCCAGGGGCTTCTGGCCTCGCTGCCCTCCCGCGGCGCCTCAGGCCGGCCGCTGCCTGCCATACCGGGCACAGTGCCCAGCCTCATCCATCCCCCGCCGGGATGCCGCTTCCACCCCAGGTGCAGCCTGGCGGCCCCGCGCTGCTCCCGAGAGCGGCCCCGGCCCCGGGCGGTGGGGCCCGAGCAGGAGGTGGCCTGCCATGCACGGGGGCCGCACGAAGGAGGGGACCGGCCTGATGCAAGCGGGTGATGCAACTTTCGGAGCCGGCGGGTCGGGGCACCGCCCGGCGGACTTCGCCGGAGCAGGGCCCGCCGGGGCGGCTGCCCCCCTGGCTCCCCTCTTCCTCAGCGTAAGAGGGGTCAAGAAGCACTTTCCCGTGCGCGCCGGGATCTTGGGCCGGGCCACCGCGTGGGTGCGCGCGGTGGACGGCGTCTCCTTCGACATCGGCGGGCGGGGCACCACCTTCGGCCTGGTCGGCGAGTCGGGCTGCGGCAAGACCACCCTGACTCGGGTGGTGCTGAGGCTCCTCCCACCTACGGCCGGCCGCGTCCTGCTTGAGGGCCGGGACATCTTCGGCCTGGCAGGGGAAGGGCTGCGGAGGCTGCGCCGGGACATGCAGCTCGTCCCGCAGGACCCTTACGGGTCCCTCAACCCGCGGCTCCCCGTGGGGGACATAGTGAGCGAACCGCTCTGGACCCATGCCCCCGAGTTGCGCGGGAAGGCGCTGCAGCGGCGCGTGGCAGAGCTGCTGGAGGTGGTGGGGCTTTCCAGCGCCCACCTGCGCCGCTTTCCCCATGAACTCAGCGGCGGTCAGCGCCAGCGGGTGGCCATCGCCCGAGCCCTGGCCCTAAACCCCCGCCTGGTGATACTTGACGAGCCCACCTCGGCCCTGGACGTTTCGGTGCAGGCCCAGGTCATCAACCTGCTGAGGGACCTGCAGTCCCGGTTCTCGCTGACCTACTGGTTCGTCTCCCACAACCTTCCGCTGGTGGAGTACCTGAGCGACACGGTGGCGGTGATGTACCTGGGCCGCCTGGTGGAGGTGGGAGCCAGAGGCGACGTCTTCCCGTCTCCAGCCCATCCCTATACCCGGGCGCTGATCTCCGCCTCGCCGTCGCCGGATCCCACCCGGAGGCAGGAGATGGCGGTGCTCGAGGGCCAGGTCCCCTCGGCCACAGCGCCCCCACCGGGCTGCCGGTTCCACACCCGCTGCCCCGGCGCAGAGTCCCGCTGCCGCCAGGAGTCGCCGGAACTCAGGGAGCTTGAGCCCGGCCACTGGGTAGCTTGCCACCTGGTGGCCGCCAGGGGCGGCGGGGGGCCCCGGGCCGCTGCGGGCAGCGGGGGAACCCGGGCCGACGCCCCAGGGGGACCCCAGGCCGTCGCCGGCGGGGGCGGCGCCAATCAGAAAGGGGGTTGAGGGGCCTTGAAGCTGCTGGTAGTCAACCCGTTAGGCCACGACCGGTTCGACCTCTCCGACGCGGAGTTCGTGGCTGCACGGCTTGCCCCGGGAGACTCCGTGTCGGTGGCCTCCCTGCCCGAGGGGGAAACGTACCTGCACGACTTCCACGCCCTGGCGCTGGCCGCCCCCCGGGTGGCCGAGGTGGTGGCGGCGCTCTCCCCGGGCCACGACGCCGTGGTGATCAACTGCTTCGCCGACCCCGGGCTGGAGGCCGCCCGAGAGGTGTCCACCGCCCCCGTGCTGGGGCCCGGGCAGACCTGCCTCAAGCTGGTCAGGCTGCTGAGCCGGCGATTCGGAGTGGTGGCGGCCGGGGGCAGGTCCCTGGCCGTGGTGCAGAGAAACCTGGAGCCGGCCGGGTCGGACTGCGGCCTGGTCGGGGTGGAGCCGCTCCCCATCCCCGTGGAGGGGCTGAGCCAGGACCCGGCGCGCACCACAGGCGAGATGCTCGCGGCAGTCGAGCGCCTGGCCGCCCGGGGCGCCGGGGCCGCGGTGCTGGGCTGCACCGGCATGTCGCGGCTTTTCGCGGAGCTCTGCGGACGGACGCCTATCCCAGTGCTTGAGCCGCTCAGCACGGCGGTGGCGGCGGCAAAGGCCCTGGTCAGGCTCAAGCTCTCCCACGCCCGGCTGAACCTCCCGGCGGAGCGCCCCCCGGCCGGGGCGCCGCCGGTGACCTGCCTGGGCACCGGGAAGGCGGCCGGGCGGAGGCTGGTGGTGCTGAACCCCGTTACCCGCAGCGACCTCGCCCCCCGCGTGAGCCGCTACCTTGCCGGGCTGGTCTCGGAGAAGACGGAGGTCCGGGTGGAGTCGATACGCGTGGGGCCGCCGTTCATCGAGAGCGCCCTTGATGCGGCGCAGGCCGCCCCGGGACTTCTGGAGCTGGTGGAGGCGCTGGCCGAAGAAGCCCGCGCCGGAAGATCGGCTCGCCCCGACGCCCTGATTGTCAACTGCTACGCCGACCCCGGTCTGGAGGCGGTCCAGGAGGCGTCTCGGCGCCTCTGGGGGTGCCGAGACGGCTGGCCCTCCGTGCCCGCGGTGGGGCTGGGCACGGCCTCGTCGGTGGTGGCCGCGCTCCTGGCGCGGCGCTTCAGCGTCGTAGCGGTGGGCAGGGGGGGAGCCGGCCCGGCCCGGGATCAGGTCCGGGCCCTGGGCCTGGCGCCGTCCCTGGCACGGGTGGTCGAGGCCCGGCTGGGGGTGGAGGAGCTGCTATCGGCGCCGCAGGACGCCCAGGAGGCCCTGGCAGACGGCGTACGGCGGGCGGTCAGGGAGCCGGGGGACGAGGCGGTGGCGTTCGGCTGCGGCGGGGCCATGGAGGCCGCCGTGGCTCTGCGGCGGCGGTTCCCCGGCATCCCCCTGGTGGAGCCGCTGGCGGCCGCGGTGGGGGTGGCCGAGGTCCTGGCCGAGCTGGGCCAGCCGCCGGGGGAGGCGGCGTGACGCCCGGGGCAGCGAAGGGAGGGGACGGGTGATGGAAGGGACGAGCGAGGCTGGCCGGCGCCGCACCTTTGAGGCCCGGTACGACCGGCTGCGGGAGGCCCTGGCCGAAGCAGGCCTGGACGCCGTGGTGGCCTCGCCCTCGGACAACCTCTACTACCTCACCGGCTTCCGCTCCGAGCCGGACGAGCGGGTGCTCCTGGGGTTCTTCCCCCTCGAGCGCCCGGCCGCCCTGCTGGTGCCGGCGCTGTATGAGGAGCAGGTGAGGGCGTCCGGGTGGAAGGGGAGGATGGCGGTATGGCCCGAGGCGGAAGGGCCAAAGCCCGCGCTGTGCGGCCTCATCGAGGAGCTGGGCCTTTCCGGCGCCGCGCTGGCGGTGGACGACGAGATGCGGGCCGACTACCTCCTGACCCTCATGGAGGCCGCCCGGCCGGCCCGCATGACGCCAGCCTCGGCGGTGCTGGGCCAACTGCGGGTGAGGAAGTCCCCCGAGGAGGTGGAGTTGCTGCGCCGGGCCGCCGCCCTGGCCGACCAGGCGCTGGAGGCAGGAATACGGGCCTGCCGCGCCGGGTCCACCGAGCGGGAGGTGGCCCTGGCCCTGGAGCTGGCCATGAGGCAGGCGGGCGCCGGTGGGCTCTCCTTTCCGCCCATCGTCCAGTCCGGCCCCAACGGGGCCATGCCGCATCAGCCGCCGGGCGACCGCCGGCTGGCGCCGGGCGACGCGGTGGTGCTGGACTTCGGGTGCAGGGTCGAGGGCTACTGCTCCGACATCACCCGGACGTTGTGCGTGAAACAGCCCGAACCCGAACTGGAGCGCGTCCACCGCATTGTTGAGGAGGCTCAGAGGCTGGCGCTGTCCACCGTGGCCCCAGGCCGCCGGGCCGGCGAGGTGGACGCCGCAGCCCGCCGACACATAGAGGAACGCGGGTACGGCGCGGCCTTCATCCATCGCACCGGCCACGGCATTGGGCTGAGCGGCCACGAGGCCCCCTACATCGCCCCTGGGGACGACACGATTCTCGAGCCCGGCATGGTCTTCAGCATCGAGCCGGGCATCTATCTTCCCGGCCGGTTCGGGGTGAGGCTGGAGGACATCGTGGTGGTCACCGCGTCCGGGGCTGAGCGGCTCAATCAGGCGCCACGGGCGCTCATACGGTGCGGGGGGTGAGGGATTGGACCTGGAGCGCGTGCTGGCCGACACCCCCATCAAGCTGGCGTACTTCAACCACCTGGCCGCTTCCATCCCTCCGCTCCCCGTGGTGGAGGAGGTGAACCGGTACTTTGACTCCGTCCTGGCGGAGGGTAGCGCCAGCCCGTTCACCGAGCCCGAGTGCTACCGCCGCCGCGAGGAGGCCCGGACGCTCTTGGCCCGGCTGGTGGGGGCCGCGGACCCCTCCGAAATCGCCTTCACCAGTTGCGGCTCCGACGCCCTGGCCCTCGTCGCCGGGGGGCTGGATTGGCGCCCCGGTGACGCCATCGTGACCTCGGAACTGGAGTTCGTCTCCAGCTACGCCAACTGGTGGTGGGCCGCCCGCCGCTTCAACCTGGGCCTTCGGCTGGCCCGGGGCCGCCCGCCTGGGGCGGTGGACCTCGACCACCTGGCCTCGCTGCTCACCACCCGCACCCGGCTGGTGGCGCTGTCGCTGCTGCCCAACTCCCTGGGCACCCTCCAGCCGGTGGCCGATGCGGCCCGGCTCGCCCACTCGGCGGGGGCCCTCTTCCTGTTGAACGCGTGCCCGGGGGTGGGGATGGTCCCCCTGGACGTGCGCCTCCTGGGCTGCGACTTTCTGGCCGGCACGGGGAGGAAGTACCTGCGCGGCCCCACCGGCACCGGATTCCTCTACGCCCGGAGGGAGCTCATGGAGAGACTGAGCCCGCCCGGCGTGGGCTGGAACAGCGGCGAATGGGACTACGGCACCGGTGAGTTCCGCCTGGCCCGGGGAGGGGAGCGCTTCAGCACCGGAGAGCCCGCCTTCCCCAACCTGCTGGGTCTGGGAAGGGCCCTGTCCTACCTGGAGGGGCTGGGCGGGCCTGAGGCCACCTGGCGCCGGGTGAGGGGGCTCACTGCCCGGCTGCTGCAGGGCCTCCGCGGCATCGGCGGAGTCACGGTGTACGGGCCCCAGGGGATGGAGGGCCGGGGGGCCGTCGTGGCCTTCAACGTAGAGGGGATGCAGCCTGCCCAGGTGGCAGACGCACTGCGCCGCGAAGGCACCCTGATCGAGGCCGGCGACTTCCTCTGCCCCGGGCCGCTCCGGTTGTTCGGCGTGGCATCCGTCGCCCGATTCTGCCTTCACTACTTCAACACCGAGGCCCAGGTTGACCGCGCGCTGGAGCAGGTCGCCAGCCTGGCCTCCGCCAGCGGACGGCCCCGCGGTTGACCTTAACCCGCAGGCCTCCGGCACAGGGGGTAGCAGCAGTCGATGAACACCAACTACGGCTTCGGGGAGTTCGCATCCGTCGCAGACCTGGTGGCAAAGGAGTGCCTGAGGCTCAAGCCCCGGGAAGAGTTGCTGCTGGTCACCGACAGCCGGGCCAGCCGCAAGCTGGTCGACGCCGTGGGGTTCGCCGCCCGGGCGGCCGGCGCCATAGTACAGGAGATCAGCTACGACTACACCGGCTGGGGGGTCGAGCCGCCCCGCTGCGTGGCCGCCGCCATGGCCGCGGCCGACGTGGTGTTCTCACTGAGCCAGCTCTGCCACGAGCGGGCCGTTCACCAGGCCCGGCGGGCAGGGACAAGGGTGATGTGCGCCCTGGTCAGCGAGGACACGTTCCTGCGGCTGGTGCCGGTCGACTACCCCAAGATGCGGGCGACGGCCCAAAGCCTGGGACGGATCTTCGCCCGGGGCCGGAAGTGCCGGGTGACCTGCCCCCTGGGTACCGACCTTACCCTGGAGCTCTGCGATCGGCTGCCCGTAATCGTCACCGGCACCTGCCACGAGCCGGGGACGTGGGAGTTCCTGCCGCCGGGAACGGTGGCGGTGGCGCCCCGGGAGGGTTCGGCGCGGGGAACGGTGGTCATAAGCGGAAGCGCCGATCCGCTGGGGCTGTTGGACGGGCCTATCCAAGGCCGCTTCGAGGGCGGGTACCTGCGGTCCGCGGACGCCATAAGGCAGGGGGCCAGGGATGCCAGCCGCTGGTGGGAGGCGCTCAGCGCCCCCCGCGATCCTAACATGTTCAATCTGGCCGAGTTCGGCATCGGGATCAACCCCCGCGCCCGTCTAGGCGGGGACCTGGGGGAGGACGAGCGGATAGCGGGCCAGGTGCACCTGGGGCTGGGCAACAGTCTGGCCCTGGGAGGAGAAGTGGAGGCCTCCGGCCACTACGACGCCATGGTGCTGAACCCAACGGTCACCGTGGACGGGGCCACGGTGGTGGACGGCGGAAGGCTGGTCGGTCTGGAGCTATAGCTCTATGGCACGCCGGGGGCCGCGCCACCCCGCGGGCGCGGCCCCAACCTTCTGCATGGTGGGCGTACCTGGACTCGAACCAGGGACCTCACGCTTATCAGGCGTGCGCTCTTACCACCTGAGCTATACGCCCCGAGAGACCTCCGGCGCGCCACCGGGAGAAAGCGCCGGGACCCAGCGGGCGCCTTCGGCCTGTACGAACATTCTAACCCGCCCCCGCCGTTTTGTCAAGGCGGCGCAAGGGGCTGTGCGTGTCAACATTCAGTAGGGGCCATCCCCGACTTGAGCTCAGCGATAGGCCTGATGCGGGAGAGCTCTCTCAGC
>JAIMBG010000048.1 GCA_023511555.1 Acetobacteraceae bacterium
CTTGCGATCATTGCGCTCAGCCTCGCCGCCTCGGCTCTGGCTGTCCACCTGAGCCGCCCCCGCACTTGAGCGACCGGGCGACCAGCAACCGGCTTCGCGTCAGTATCGGACAGGACATTTGCCGACGCAGTCGCTATGCTCTTCCAATGGACGAGGTGCGTGCCAATATCCCCGAGTTCACGGTTTCGCAGCTTTCGGCGGAGCTGAGGCGAACGCTTGAGGACGCGTTCGGATACGTGCGCGTGCGGGGCGAGCTCGGGAACGTCACGTACCACTCGAGCGGTCATATCTACCTCGACCTCAAGGACGACAGGGCGTGTATCGTGGGGATCATCTGGCGCCGCACGGCCGCTCGTCTCAGGTTCAGGCTTGAGGCCGGCCTCGAAGTGGTGGTGACGGGACGGGTCACCACCTACCCCGGACAGTCGAGGTACCAGCTCATCATCGACACCGTCGCGCCGGCTGGTTTCGGCGCCCTGATGGCGATCGTCGAAGAGCGCAAGCGGAGGCTGGCGGCGGAAGGGCTGTTCGATGAGGCGCGGAAGAAGCCTCTGCCGTTCCTGCCGCATACCATCGGCGTGATCACCTCGCCGACTGGAGCGGTCATCCGCGATATTCTCCACCGCCTGACGGATCGCTTTCCGCGCCGCGTCGTGGTTTGGCCGGTGCGGGTGCAGGGCGAGGGCGCGGCCGAGCAGGTGGCGGCCGCCATCCGAGGTTTCAACGCGCTTGGGATCGGCCAATCGGTGCCCAGGCCGGATCTGATCATCGTCGCGCGCGGGGGTGGTTCGCTCGAGGATCTGTGGTCTTTCAACGAGGAGATTGTCGTTCGAGCGGCTGCGGCAAGCACAATCCCGCTGATTGCGGCGGTCGGTCATGAGACCGATGTGACTCTGATCGATTTCGCCGCCGACAAGCGGGCGCCGACTCCGACCGCGGCCGCGGAGATGGCAGTGCCTGTGCGCAGCGAGCTGACTGCCACGGTGGCAGAGCTTGGTCGCCGGCAGATCGCGGGGTGGAGGCGCGCCGTGGAGATGCGGCGACGCGAGCTGCGTGCGGCAACGCGTGCTCTGCCCTCGGCGGAGCTGCTGCTGCAGGTACCGCGACAGCGTCTGGATCTTGCAGGCGAGCGGCTGCCGCGGGCACTGCGAGCGAACGCCCACGTCCACCACGCACGCTTCATCCGCACATCGGGGCGCTTCGGCCCTGCACTGCTGCGGGCACAGGCGGTCCGTTCACAGGAACGGGTCGCAAGCCTCACCGCACGCGCGCAGCGGGCACTGAGGGTTGTGTTGACGAGAAAGAGTGATCGCTTCGCGGTCGCATCTCGTCATCTTGCCGTCGCCCTGCACACGTATCGCGTTCGTCAGATCGACAGAATAAGACGAGATCAGGATGCAGTGCGCGGGCTGCTCGAGCGCGCGAGGCGCGCAGTCATCGCGGCATTGCAGCGGCGCAGGACGACGCTTGGCGGCTTGAGCCAGCTGCTGGATGCGTTGTCCTACCAGGGGGTGCTCGCGCGCGGCTTTGCTCTCGTCCGAAGCGAGACCGGGCGACCGCTGCGTTCAGCGGCCGCGGTGCGGCCGCGGCAGCTCGGGGTGGTGGATGGGGGTGGGGATGGGCTCCACCGGTATTTCGGGCGTCACGAGCGGCTCGGGAGGGACCGCGGGCTCGTCGGAGTTGTCATTCCAGCGGGTCGTCTCACCGGGAGCCGGCGGCCGGTTTCGCTGCCTGGGCATCCTCACACCCCCCGGGCGGACTGGAGCCGGGCACGGGTGGGCACAGACGCTGGGGCAGCCGCTCTTCGGAGGGAGCCTTCCGGCCGCCCCGGGGCGCGCCACAGGCATAGTATGGGGAATTCGCCGGGGGGCAATACGGAAAGGGCCCATGGAGCGTCAGGCCCCACCTCGGCGCGGCCCAGCAGCCGGCCAGGCGCTCAGCCCTACCCGCCCTTCAGGCCCTCTCTGTACGGACGCGGCAGGGCCTTAAGTCGCGCCCCGCCTTTAGCAGGGCGTGGCCGACGGCCAGGAGAACTCCAGGCGGCCCAGCAGCATGGCCCTGGGGGCCTCCCCCGCCTATCGCCCCTCCACTTGGGCGACCGCCTCCTTAGGGGAGACGCCACCATAGATTACGGCGTTAATGCCCGGCAGGTACCGGTCCATCATGGCCACATTGGCATAGATCAGAGGCTTGATCAGCGCGGAGGTGAGGCGCTCGCCCTCTACGTCTATGCTGGTCTTGCACCGGATCTCCCCGTCGGAGAAGTCCATCTCAAAGTTGCCTATCACCATTCCGTAGTTGGCCCGGGTAAGGAACTCGGCCATGGCCTGCCGCTTCTCCTCTGGAACCTTCACGGCACACACCGAGTAAAACACGAACTGCTGCTGCTCCTCCCTGGCATGGCCATAGCAAAGCCAGTTCCCGTTTCTGCCCGACATGCCCAGCCGAATCGCCGGCATCCCCTCGATCTCGGAAAACCGCCAGTTATCCTCCCGGAGGAACTTCAACACGGCGTTATAGATCCGGCCCATCCCTGTTCCTCCTTTGGGGTGAGCAGCTCGGCTCACCCCGCTGTGTCGAGCCCTCTCGGAACTGCCGACCCGCACCCGGCAAAAGGGCGCCGCCCGCCAGCCCTCCCTAGGGCAGGACAAAACGCTACCCATAGCTTAAGCATAGACCAGCGGGGACCGGGTGTCAACCCTGGGGCCTTACACCGGCAGGGACACCGGTTCTCAGGAACCGGTTTGAGGGTGCGCCGGGGCTGTCAACCCACTATCCTGCGGCTCGGCCTTGAGGCGCACAAGTTCAGCGCGCCCCGCCTGGGTGATCCTCCAGGTGCCTCTTGGGCACTCCGTTGCCAAAAGGCCTTCTGTTACCATGGTGTTCCTGCACCACTGCGCGGAGTTTCGCCACCGCGGCTGGTCAGGGTTGGACGACACCGGCTGAAAATCATATGGATTAAGAATCGCCTTCATTCTCTCATAGACGGCGTCGAGCACCTCACCGATGGGGGCCGACCCACCCCGCTCACACAATACCTCCAGGATAGGCAAGCGATAAGCGTCCTCCGGCGTCCTCAGGCCCTTCCGGAGGCGGCGGCTTCTCACCTTGCCCCTTGAGGCCTTTCGCAGGGTCTCAGCGGCCTTTCTGGCAAACAACGTCTCCCAGTCCTTCTGCAGCGTCTTGACCCTGTCCCGGAAGGCCATGATCTGAGCGGCCCGCTCCATTACCTCCCGCGCCGCCTCATAGCGGCTCTTCCGAAACGCCGCAGCGCCCTCCTCATTGCAGGCATCGATGACCGCCTCGACCTCTTCCAGCAGGATCTCGAACGCGGCCATCACCTCGTTTTGCTGCACTTCCCCACCCCCGCGTGTTTTATTCGGCGGGTGCGCACTCGCGGCCACCGCCGGCCCGCAAGCCCAGGCCCTCTGGTGATGGTTGGATACTTATCTCCACCATACTATGAATATACCCATGCTTGGGCCCCATGTCAATCCATGGCCCTACAAAGGTGTGATCGGTCTTTGATATTGTCACCCCGGAACCGGTTTGAGAGAATATCACCATGAGGGGGGATGTTTTCTTGGAGCTCCAGGGGGGCACGGAGGTGGTCAGCCAGACGGATCAGACCTCTCTACCGTAGCCTGAGGGAGACGGGGGTGGGTCAACTCCCAACCGGCGCCAGTGGATCAATTCTGTCCCGGCGTTGACAGCTGGCCACCTCCATGATGATCCGGCGGGGACACCCCCGGGGAGGTGACATTTTCTCAGAGCTTCGCCTCGGGGGGGTGGGCGGCGCTGGCAGCCCTCGGAGGAGTGCTGCTTGTTGGTGCCCCAGGGTTGGGAGGACCGGACTGGGGGAAAGGGGGGGGTGGTTGTGGTGGTAGCACACCGGAACTAGGGCAGGGGTCGCTGGGGGCCTTCGGGCGGCAGGGACAACAGCGGCTGGCCGGGCGCGCTAGCGGAAGAGGAGATAGGCCCCCACCAGGATTATAACGATACCCGCGGCTTTACGCATAGCCTCGGTGGCCCGGGCCAGCCGGCGGGACCGGAGGATGGCGGCGGCTAGGCCCGCCGATGTGCCGGCGGCGAGAATCAACAGGGAATGGCCCACGCCGTACATGAACAGCAGTACGCCCCCGCGCGTCGGGCCGAGAGCGGGCACGAGTGCAGCCAGGAACAGCAGCACGGGCCCGGTGCAGGGCAGAGAGATGAGCCCGAACAGGAAACCCAAGAGCAGGGCGCCCGCCGCCCCGGCGTAGCGTGATGCCGGGCGGGGAATCACAGCCGGTGGCAGGTGGTAGACCCCCAAAAGGTGCAGACCCAGGGCGAAGCAGGTCAAGGCTACCACGTAAACCCACCAGGCACCCCGCACCACCCAGGCCACCCCGGACGCCGCCACAAAGAGCACCGCCAGCTCCAACGACAGTCCGGCCACGAACAGCAGCGAGAGCCACAGGGGCCTTAGCCAGAGGCCGGGGCCGGTCTGGCCGGGCCCTCCGCTGGCCCCCAGGCCTCCCACGAAGCCTATGATGAGGGGAATGGTGGCCAGGACGCATGGATTCAGCGCGGTGAGCGCCCCGCCTGTCAGGGCTGCGAGCGGGCCCAGCCACGGGTCCTCGGCGATGACCCGGGTCAGTACCCCCACCAGACCTCCGAGTTCCGTGCCCTCCACCTCAAGTCCCCTCCGAGGCGCGCGAGCCTCCCCGGCTAGGAAGGACCGGCCTGTATGCCGAACAGGTCGCGGAAGGCGCGCTCGATCTGCGCCTGTTCCATGTAGCCCTCGTGGCGGGCCACTTCCCGGCCCGAGGCGTCGATGAAGACCTGCGTGGGAATCACTCTCACCCGGTACCTCTGGGCCGCACCCGGGTCGGTGTATACGTCGATAGACTCGATTATGACGCAGCCTGCATAGTCGCGCCGCAGGTTTTCCAGGATGGGCTTCATCATCTGGCAAGGCACGCATTGGTCGGAGCCGAGCTCCACCAGCCTTGGCAGCCCTGGCGCAGCCGCCGCGCCGTCCCTCCGGTCGCAGCCGCACCCCGCCCCGGAAGCTGCCAAACAAGCGACCGACGCGGTCAATAACAGCGCCACCGTGAGCCCCAGCCGCTTCTTGCCCGTGGTGTTCGCCTCCCCGCTACTGCCCCCGATCCTCAGCCGGCCCCGGAAGCCCGGCCCCTTTAGTCCGCAGGCCCCCGGGACTGGCCGACGAGACTCACCAGGATGCGCTTCACCTGGTCGGGGGTCAGGACCCGCCCCACCGACCTGACCTCCCCGTCTACCACCATGGCGGGGACGGCCAGAATGCCGTACCTGACCATCTCCGCCACATCGTCCACCTTGGTGATCTCGACCGCAAGGCCCAGATCCCTGACAGCCCGCTCCACGTTGGCGGCCAGTTGCCGGCACTTGGCGCACGAGGCCCCCAGGATTCTGATGTCCACGCCCCGCTCCCCTCCCCGTGCCCACCGGACCCGGGTCGGCCCCGGCTGGGAGCCAATACCATATCCATTATAGCACAGGGCTGAGAAAGGTGTCAATATGCCCCTTTAAGCATGAATGGGCTACAGAGTTCGTCCGCTTGAGGCAATCGATGAATTCCGTCCCTGCCGCATCTACAAAGGCCTTGACCGCTGATGCGATAATAGCGTAATATGAGCATAAGAGCAGATGTGGGTTTTGAACTCTCCGGCGAGGGGGATCAACGGGTATGCTTGACTATGTCGTCCGTCGCCAGGCATCGATTCTGAGGGCCATGGGCCACCCGGTCCGGATGAAGATCCTAGGACTGCTTAGCAGCGGCTCGGCGGGTATGGAGAGGTGCGTGTGCGAGATCATTCCCGCCGTGGGGGTCGACCAGTCCACGGTCTCCAAGCATTTGGCCATCCTGCGTGGACAGGGAATACTCTCCGCGCGGCGCGAAGGCCGCCGAGTCCTCTATTCCCTGGCGCACCCTGCGATCGGTCGGCTGGTCAGGCTCGCGGAGGAGCTATGCCTCTTTGAGCTCGCCGAGACTCGCAGGCTGGTGGAGACTTTCAAGACGGCCAACGATACCGACTAGCCGGATCGGTCTCTCGCGGATGCGGTCAGTACTGAGCGATGGGGGAGGGCGTCGTGAGGATCGAGGTCATAGGGCCCGGCTGCCAGAGACGAAGAACCGGTGACTGGGGGAGGTAGTAGCATGGGTCATTCCGTGAATGAAGGTGGGGCGGGAAAGCCTGTCAACGCACTGTTTGTTTGTTTCGGGGGGCTCTCCAACACCGGCTACATCACGGCCCTGGCTGCGACGGAGGCCGTGAGGAGGCAAGGGTTAGGAAAGGCCGCCATTATGTGCCTGGCGGGGCTGCCCGCTGGGGTGAAATCCGTTGCCGGCCGAGCCGCAAGGGCCAAGAGAATCATCACTGTCGACGGCTGCGCCAATCGATGCGCCCGAAAAGTGGTCGAAGCCGCCGGACTGGCCGTCAACAAGGGGATCGTACTGTCTCCCGACCTGGGAATCGTCAAAGTACCCTTCTTCAGGGAGGATGGGGCTGTGTGCCACGATCCCATGAACCATGTGGCGGACGCGGACGTGGCGAAAGCCGTTGAAGCGATCTTGAAGGCCTGCGAGGAGGACTGAAGCGACCCGGTTGCAGGCGGGGGTGTGGGTCAGTGGTAGGCTACACGCTTAAGACGGTCATGCCGGAGTGCGTCCCGGACGCCACCACCGTCAACGCCGTCGTGGAGCTGGCTGCCGACATATCGGAGCTGCTGCCTTACCTGAACGCCGCTGTCAAGGGCTGCGTCTATAACCCCGATGCCCCGTACCTGAGGTTTTTCAAGGACTCCAGGGCCATCACCCTGCATCCTCGCAAGATAACAATCACCCGCGTGCAGGACCGGCAAGAGGCCGTGCAGGTCATGAACTGGCTGGCGCAACTGATCGATGACACAGAAGCCAACCGCCATCGCATGCGGCCCAGCTACCGGCGGGGCACTGAGGTGACGGCCCTCGAAATCTACCGCTTGCTCCCGCGGTCCAATTGCCGCCGGTGTGGCGAGGCAACCTGCCTGGCCTTCGCCTCCAAGGCGGCCTCCGGCGAGCTGGATGCCCGGACGTGTCCGGCGCTTCAGGAGCCGGATGGGCGGGAGAGCCTCATGCGGCTGGACGAGATGCTCCGCAGGGTGGGGTGCTGAGCCCCTGAACCGCCAGGTCTGGCGCTAGCTCCCTCTTGGACCCACGGTGAGACAACTAGCCCGCGCCGGGACGTCAGGGGGTGGGGGGTGGTGCGCGCGGACTCAAGCCTGGCGGGAGCCGCAGTTTCACCGCGGGGGCTGGCTCCGACCAACCTGGTCGACCAGCCCAGTGAAGGACCCCGGGGGACGGGCCAGGCAGGTGCCTCCGGGATGGGCGCCGAACACTCCCCCGGTGTGCGACCCGGCCGGGCTGACACCCGGCGAGAGGGCACGCCGCGGTCCGGGACGACCCGCCCGCCGGAGGTGCGGAGCCAGGCGCCGGGCCTGCGACGCCCAGCGCGACCCAAGGGGGGAGGACAGCCCATGTCCCTTACCTGGACCCAGAGGCTTAAGGCTGCCGCCGACAGAATACGTGACAGCGTGGGCCGGGTGGTGGTGGGAAAGGAGCAGGCGGTGGAGCTGGCCATGGTGGCGCTCCTGTGCGAGGGCCACGTGCTCATCGAGGACGTGCCCGGCATCGGCAAGACCGTGCTGGCCAAGTCGCTGGCCCGGTCGCTCGGCGCCAGCTTCCGCCGCATCCAGTGCACCCCCGACCTTTTGCCCTCGGACGTCACCGGGGTGAGCTACTTCAACCAAAAGACAGGCGAGTTCGAGTTCAGGCCCGGCCCGGTCATGGCCCAGGTGGTGCTGGTGGACGAGATCAATCGCGCCACCCCTCGCACCCAGTCCAGCCTGCTGGAGTGCATGCAGGAGCGCCAGGTGACGGTCGACGGGGTGACCCACCCCCTGCCTCGGCCCTTCCTGGTCCTGGCCACCCAGAACCCCGTCGAGCTCGAGGGAACCTTCCCCCTCCCCGAAGCCCAACTCGACCGTTTCATGATGCGGGTCCGCCTGGGCTACCCCGACGAAGCCGAGGAAATCGGCATCCTTCGCCGCTTCCGCGACCAAGACCCGCTGGCCGATCTGGAGCCGGTCCTGGCGGCCGACGAGCTCCTGGAGCTCACCGCGCTCTGTCGGCAGGTCACGGTGAGCCAGGCAGTGGAGAGCTACGTGGTGGCCATTGCCCGTGCCTCACGCTCGCACCCCGACGTGGAGCTGGGACTGAGCCCCCGCGGCTCGCTGGCACTCTACCACGGCTCTCAGGCCCTGGCCGCCATCCGGGGCCGGAACTACGTAAAGCCCGACGACGTGAAGGCCCTCGCCGTGCCGGTCATCGCCCATCGGCTCATGGTCAGGCTGGAGAGCGGGCTGAAGGGCCGCACTGCTGACGAAATCGCGGCGGAGCTGGTGGCCGGGGTGGAGGTGCCGGTGGAGGAGGGGGCTTAGAGTGTTTACCCGCGGCGCCCTTTGGGCCTGTCTCCTCCTGGCCCTGGCGGGCGGCCTGCTCCGCAGCGCGGGGCTGGTGCTGTTGGGGGCGGGGGTGGGACTCCTGGCCCTTCTGGCCTGGGCAGGCGAGCGGTACTGCCTCAAGGGGGTGAGCTACTCCCGCCACGTCCCGGTGAGGTCCGTCTTTTTCGGGGAGGCCGTGGAGCTCAAGTGTCGGGTGACTAACGACAAACCCCTGCCCCTGCCCTGGGTCGAGGTCCTGGAAGAGGTGCCCGAGGCCCTGCTGAAGCCCGGCGAAACTGCCGCCCGCCCCTGCTACAAGGCCCGGCGCGCCTACCTGGAGATGTTCCTGAGCCTGCGCTGGTTCGAGCGGGTCACGCGCCGGTTCGAACTGGCCGGCCGGCAGCGGGGCGACTTTCGCCTAGGCCCGGCCCGGCTTCTGGCCGGGGACGTGTTCGGGCTCTACGAACGCGCCCACGACGTCCCCGGTGAGCAGCGCCTGGTGGTCTACCCCCGCCTGGTCCCGCTGGTCTGGCCCAGCCTGCCCGGGGGTCGGCCCCAGGGGGAGCGGGGTTCAAGGCGCTGGATCCTGGAGGACCCCTCCCGCTCCGCCGGGGTCCGCGACTACCGGTCCGGCGACCCCTTCCGGCTCATCCACTGGAAGGCCACGGCCCGAGCGGGGAGACTTCAGGTGAAGGCCTGTGAGCCCACCTCCAGCCTTCAGCTCATGCTGCTGGTCAACGTGAACACCACTCCCCGGCCCTGGGAGGGCTACCACCCCGACGCCCTGGAGTTGGTGCTCATGCTGGCCGCAGCCCTGGCCCGCGACGGCATTGACCGGGGCTTTCAGGTGGGGTTGGCGGCCAACTCCTGCCTGCCCGGGGCCGGCCGCGCCCTCCGGCTCCCGCCCGCCCGCGACCCGCGCCAGCTCCGCGAGATACTCACCG
Organism: Acetobacteraceae bacterium; assembly: GCA_023511555.1. GTDB lineage: Bacteria > Bacillota > Sulfobacillia > JAIMBG01 > JAIMBG01 > JAIMBG01. Next base: position 9,450 of record JAIMBG010000048.1, read on the forward strand.
CCCTGGCCCAGGCCATGCCGCCCGCGGTCTGCCGGCCGGAGGACGTGGTGCTTTCCGAGGCGCACCGGTTGCGCTGGGGGGCGACAGCCCTGCTGGTCACCGCCTACCTTAACCTGCCGCTGGCGTCCGCGCTCACCGCGCTCCGGGCCCGGGGCCATCCCGTGGCCGTGGTCCTGGTGGGCGGGACGCCTGGCGTTAGGGAGGCGAGTTTCCCCGGGAACGGGGCCGCCCTTGAGACCGGAGGGCACGCCAGGCCGGGGGCGTCGGAAGAGGAGACGGCCCCGGCGGGGCTCGGAGAGGCCGCGGCCTCAGCCATACAGGCCAAGGCTGCGGATCCTGCGGATGAGGAAGCCACCTCTCTGGCGGCCGGAGACGCCGCCCTGGCGCGGGCACTGAGGGGCATCCAACTGCTGAGGCTGAGAAGGGAGGGGTCGTGGCGTGACATCGCCCGCCTGGCGCTGGAGGAGGTTGCAGGACCGGGGCCGGGAGGCAGCGCCCCCTTCGGGCGGGGTTGAGCCGCGGGCCGCCCCAGCCTGCCCGCCCCGCGTCTCGGCGCAGGGCGGGAGCCAGGGCCGCCGCGGCCCGGGGCCAGGGCTGGCGGGGGCCCGCCTCCGACCTGCCGCCATGGAGTGGGTCATCCTGGCGCTGGCCGCCGCCACGGAGGTGGCCTGGCTCGCCCCTGCGCTGATGCTGCTCGGTCAGGCTGAATCAGCGGGGCGGCCGCTGCCCCTGCTCCCCTCCGCCGCTGCGCTGGCCGTGGTGGCGACCGCCGCTGTGACCGGCCTGGCGCTCGGGGCCAGCAGGCTGCGCCCTGGGGTGGCCCGGGCGCTGGCCGCCCTAGGAGGAATGCTGGCGGTGGTGCTGGTCACACGGCTGGCCTGCTTCGGTGACCTGCCCTGGCTGGACGCCGAGTGGATTTTGGCCGAGGGGCAAGCGCTGGGGGACCTCCCGCTGTTCCCCGCAGCAGCTCGGGTGATGCTGGTTACGGGGTTCCTGTGGTGGCGCGGCGTGGCGCTGGGGGCCGGGAACCTGGGGCCGGCCGAGACCCGGAGGCGGCTGCTCAGCGACGGTGTGGGGCTGGCTTTGGGCCTGGCTGCAGCCTCGTTAGCGGGGCGTTCCGGGCTTCCCCGAGGTGGGGCTGTAAGCGGCGGCCAGGCCCTGGTCTTCCTTGCCCTGGCCCTAGGCCTGCTCTCCGCCGTGAACCTTCACGAGCTGGCGAGGACCGGTCGCACCGCCCTGGGAGCGGGCCCCCGCTCCCCCCTCCGCTGGGCGGCCTCAACGCTGGCCTGGATCGCCGTCGTGGGAGCCGCCGCGCTGGGACTGGGGGCCCTGGTGTCGCCCTCGTCGGTGGTGGGAGCGCTACGGCTCCTCCGGCCGGTCGGGCGGTTCCTGAGTACGGTCCTGTACTACCTCTTCCTGCCCGCGGGATACCTCGTCTGGCTTGGCTCGGCACTGATCGGACGCCTGGGACGGCACACCTGGGAGGAGATCTTTTCCTGGCGGCCGGGGCCGCCCACGCCTCCGTCGGCGGGCCCCCAGTCGCCCGAACTGCCCTGGCTCCTAGAGGTGGCCCGCTGGGCCGCGGTAGCCTTGCTGACCGCAGGCGCCGCCCTGGCGTTCGCCAAAGCCCTGGCGCTGCGCCGGGACCGGCGGGCGCCGGAACCGTCGGGAGAGGTCCGGGAGTCGCTGTGGTCCTGGAACCGCCTGGGGTGGATCCTGCGCCGGGGACGGCGGCGGGACCGGGGCCGCCACGCCCTCCCCGGCCCGCTGCCGGCTGCGCTCTCACCGGGGATAAGGCGTGCCCGCGCGCTGTACCGCGCCGTGCTCAGGGCCGCCACGCTGTCCGGCTCGGGAAGGAGGCCCTCGGAGACGCCCGACGAGTTCGACCCCCGCCTGGCCCGGGTGTGGCGCGGCTGGGGCGGTGAGGAGGCCAGATCGGAGGCGCTTACCGCCGCTTATAACCTGGCCCGCTACGCCGAGACGGACCCGCCCCCGGGCCAGGTGGAGGCTGCCGAGAGAGAGTGGCGGCTCATCGCCGTCAGGGCCCGGGGTCGCCGACAGTCCGCCCTGGGGCGTCGCGGCCGCGGCGGATTTCGGAGACAGCCCCACTCCGGCCGCCGGCAGCTCCCCCCAGGCGGGAGACACTCAGGCCCATCGCTGATTTAGGCCTCACCCAATGTGCGACCGTGCCTTAGAAGTGCACTATACTCCTCCCCCGCCGCGTCCGATAACTCTCTGGGGGGGAGGTCTGGGATGGACTTCGCCACCGTCTTGGGCCTGGTGATCTCTGTGGGGGCCGTCCTGGTGGCCAACGGGATGGACGGTGGGACCCTGGGTTCTCTGGTCAACCTCTCCGCCTTCATCCTGGTCATGGGAGGAACCATAGGAGCCACCGCCACCTCCTTTCCCCTGGAGGACATTTTCACCCTGCCCAGGCTGGTCCTGCTCAGCGTCGTCAAGCGCGAGAAGAACCCCCGCAAGACGGTTGAGATGCTGGTGGAGTATGCCGACAAGGCGCGCCGCGAAGGGACACTCTCGCTACAGAACTTCATCACCGGCAAGGGGGACCGGTTCCTGGAGCGGGGCCTCACCCTGGTGGTCGACGGCATCGATCCCCACCTGGTAAAGAGCATACTGGAGACGGACCTCGAGTTCGTGGAAAAGCGCCACCACGTGGGTGCCAGCATACTGGAGACCGCCGGGGGCTACGCGCCCACCATGGGTATCATCGGCACCGTGATGGGCCTGGTTCACGTTCTGGGCAAGCTGGAGGACCCGTCCAAGCTGGGGCCCGCCATTGCCGTGGCGTTTCTGGCCACGTTCTACGGGATCAGCACTGCCAACCTTTTCTGGCTCCCCCTGGCCCAGAAGCTCAAGCTGCGCAGCCAGCGGGAGCTGCTGGTCAAGGAGATGGTCATAGAAGGGCTGCTGGCAATTCAGAGCGGCGAGAACCCCCGCATGGTGCGGGACAGGGTGGAGGCGTTCCTCGCCCCCAGGCTCCACGCCCGGGAAAAGCCGAGCCCCGCCGCGGACGCTGACAGCGCCCCGTCCGAGCCGGAGCCGGCACCCTAAGGGGGTGAAGCCGTGAGCAGACGACAGCAGTCCCTGGCTTCATCCGAGTCCGGCGGCCACGCCGGCACCGGCAGCGGGCGGTGGCTTCTGACCTACGCCGACCTCATCACCCTTCTCATGGTCTTTTTCACCGTGCTCTACGCGGTGTCCCGCCTCGACCTCGCCCGCTATCAGGCCCTTGCCAGGTCGCTGCACCGCAGTTTCACCATCACCCTGCCCGGCAGCCGCATCGACGCCGGACCAAGCGAGGGAGACCCGGCCGGCGGCGCCCCGCCGGCCGCGCCCTGGCTCCCCGGCGCGGAGCAGGCTCCGCCGGAGGCACCGACTCTGGCTCCACCCACTGGCGAGCCAGGAGGCCAAGACGCCGCCGGCAAAAAGGCGCTAGAGGCCCTAAGCCAGGACATAGCCTCGGGGGTAGGCCAGGGCGGCCTGGGGGATCGGGTGGCGGTCTTTTACAGCGAGAGGGGGGTCACCATCAGCCTGGGCGCGGTGCTCTTCGACCTGGGCCAGGCCACCCTCCGAGAGGACGGTCGGAGGGTGCTTGACGAACTGGCGCCTTACCTGGCCCGGGTGCCAAACCCCATAAGCATCGAAGGCTACACCGACAACCTGCCCATAAACACCCTGCTCTTCCCCAGCAACTGGGAGCTGTCGGCCAGGCGGGCCACCAGTGTGGTGCATTATCTGGTGAACCAGAAGGGCATGGACCCCACGCGGTTCGTGGTCTTGGGCTACGGGGAGTATCGGCCGCTGGTCCCCAACGTCAACGAGGAGAGCCGCGCCCGCAACCGTCGCGTCGACATCGTGTTGCTGCTGCATTCCCCTCAGACAGAAGAGCGGCGCGCCATTCTTTGGACCCCGTCCCCCCCGGCCCAGCAGACGTTGGGCCGAGAGCGTGCACTACCCGCCGTTACACCTCCATGACTATGGGCAGTATCATGGGACGTCGGCCCGTCTTCTCGAAGAGGTGACGGCCCAGGACCTCGCGCAGCCGGCCCTTGAGGTTCCCCCACTCCGGGGCCTGCGTCGCCGGCCCGCCGGCCTGGACACGGACACCCTGATGCTGCGCCCCCGCCTCGGCCACCACCTCGCGGGCCAGCCTCTTGGCCTCCTCCAGGAGCGGCTCTGACTCCTTGACGTACACGAAGCCGCGGGAGACGATGTCGGGACCGGAGAGCAGCCCGCCCGACTCCTTATCCTGAACCACCACCACCACCAGGAGCCCCTCGCTGGAGAGCTGCCGGCGGTCTCGCAGCACCACGCTGCCCACGTCGCCCACGCCCAGCCCGTCCACCAGCACGTTGCCCGCCGGCACCCGGCCGGCCACGGCTGCGGATCGGGCAGTGAACTGGAACAGGGTGCCGTTCTCCCCCAGGAGGATGTTGCTGCGGGGGATGCCCAGCGACTCGGCCAGGGCGGCGTGGCTCACCAGGTGGCGGTACTGGCCGTGTACGGGGATGAAGAACCGCGGCCGCACCAGGTTGAGCATCAGCTTCAGTTCCTCCTGGCTGGCGTGGCCGGAGACGTGGACCCCGGACACGGAGTTCTGGATGACCCGGGCCCCCAGGCGGAAGAGGTTGTCTACGGTGCGGTGGACCAGTCTCTCGTTCCCCGGGACGGGCGACGCGGCTATGATCACGGTGTCGGTTGGCTGGATCTCCACGCGCTTGTGCTCGCCCGCCGCCATGCGGGTCAGCGCCGACATGGGCTCGCCCTGCGACCCGGTGGTCAGCACCACTACGCCCCTGGCCGGCACCCTGTCCATCTGCTCTACCGGCACGAGGGAGTCGGCCGGCACCTCCAGGTAGCCCAAGCCCTGGGCCACCTCCACCACCTTCTCCAAGCTGCGGCCCACCACCGCCACCCGCCGCCCGTGGCGTCGCGCCGCGGCGAAGACCTGCTGGATGCGGGGCAGGTTGGAGGCAAAGCAGGCCACGAGGACCCGACCGGGAGCGGTGGGGAAGATGCGGTCGAAGGACTCCCCCACGACCCACTCGGAGGGGGTGTAGCCGGGCCGTTCCGCGTTGGTGCTGTCGGACAGTAGCAACAGGACCCCCCGGTCGCCGAGATCGGCCAGACGGTGGAAGTCGGCCACCTGCCCGTCCACTGGGGTCTGATCGAACTTGAAGTCCCCGCTGTGCACCACCGTGCCCAAAGGCGTGTGAATCGCCAGACCCACGGCATCGGCGATGCTGTGGTTCACCCTGAAGGGTTCCAGCCCCAGGCTGCCCACCACTGCACGATCCCCCGGCCGCAGGGGCCGGGCCCGCCCACCCAGCGC
>JAIMBG010000049.1 GCA_023511555.1 Acetobacteraceae bacterium
GACCTTGAGGGTGCGGGGCCGGGGGGTGACGGCGGTGAGCAGCCCGGCGGCGCGGCGGGCGTCCAGTGCCGCCGCCTGGCCCGGGGTTGGCGCCACGCCTGGTCGCCTGATGCCCAGAGGGTGGCCTATGTGGACGGCGGCGCCATCTGGGTGGCCGACCCACGGGGCGGTGCCCCCCAGCAAGTGGCGAAGGTGGAGGGCGTGGTCCGCTGGGGTCCCTGCTGGTCGCCCGACGGCTACCACCTGGCGTACGAGGCCGCCCCGGACTATGGGGGGACCGCCGCGGGCTTCTGGGTGGCCCGGGCCGACGGCTCCAGGGCCTGGCGGGTCACAGAGCTGGTGACCTGGGGGGCGAAGTGCTGGAAGAAGGACGGGAGCGCCCTGCTTTTCCTGTCCTCGCAGGCGGCCCCGGTCGGGGAGGATTGAGGTTGACAGTCAGCCCGTGCCGGGGCTATAATGAGGGTGCCATCTATCTAGGTGTGGCACGGGCTGTAGCGCAGTTTGGTTAGCGCGCTTGCTTCGGGAGCAAGAGGTCGGCGGTTCAAGTCCGCCCAGCCCGACCAGGTGAAATGAAGGCGCCGCAGGGAGCTGCGGCGCTGGTTGGTTTTGTGCGACTCTCCGCCGCCGCTTGTTGGTACGTCCTTTACCATTTGCTCCGGCGGATGGTGAGGTCCGCCGTCGGGCGGGGAGCGCCGCCTTAAAGTCTGGGGGCGCCGTTGGTCCCGCCGCAGGGCAGGGAGCAGCCGACGGCGGCCGTCCGCTCATTCCGGTCTGCCCAGTCGCGCCGCCCTCTCTATGAGGTCGAGCGTCCCGGCAAACCAGCCGGCGTCCATGGTCGTGGTGTAGTGGTGCCAGCCCCACGGCATCTTGGTGTAAAGCTCGACGCAGGGGCTTCCGGGCTTGACCGTGGCGAGGAATTCCTCGACGTTGTGCAGGGCCCCGGGGCGGCGCTCCAGGGTTGCCGGCAGCGGCTCAGGCCACGATGCCCTGAGCCACCGGCTCCCTTCGGGCTCCACCGGGGCCTGCTCCAGCACCTCCAGGTCCTTGGCCGCCAGCGCTGCGCGGAGTATCAGCACCGCCGCGTAGGCGTAAGCCGTGGGGAGGCCGTCATCGCCCAGCCACTCGGGTGGACTGGGGTTCCAGGCTCCTCGCTCTCCGCCGATGGTCAGGCTGGAGGGGAAGGGCACGGTGGAGGGGGCGATGACCGAGTCCACCACCGCCTCCACCTGGGGTAGGCCGCCGGAGGCCGGGGGCGTGCCTGCGGCAAGCAGAGCCAGGGCGGCGAGGGACGCTGCGAGCAAGCGATTGGTGGGATTGACCCGTCTAGTCACCGCCGATCGCCTCCGATACGTTCGCCCGGTAGATGGCCAGGGTCTGAGGCAGCCAGCCGGGAGGGCAGGGGATGTCGGTCACGACGGGGTTCTCTCCTGCCGCGGTAGAGAAGACGACGGTGCAGTAATCGCACCCCTCTTCCTGCACGAAGAGGGCCTCCTGCACGCCTGCCATGCCTTTGGCCCCAGGCGAGGGCGACAGACCCGTGGCCACGGGGACAGTCACCGGCTGTTCGAACTGCAGGTACACCCAGTTCGGCGGGAGACGGCTGCTGGGGTCCCTGGCCGTGGCCAGCATCGCGGCGGCGGTGGCGGCGTCTATTGCCGCCTCCTTCCCACCCCCTTGGACCAGCAGGAGCTGCAGATCAAGCAGGAGGAGACCCATCGGTCGAGGCGGCCAGAGACCGCCGAGGCCTGGTGCCGTGCAACACGGCCCGTAGGTTGCGACTCGCAGAGGGTAGGGGAATACTGATGGGAGAGGGTCGGCGCAGGGCACGACGTGGGAACTCCAACCCGGTACCCAGGGCTGCGTCCCGGGATATGGTTGTTGCGCGTTCCCGGCGGACGCCTCTGGGGGCGTGGGCGGCTGCGCAGTGTCCGGCGGCGGGGTGGGAGGCCCACTGGAAGGCGGTGGCCCAGGGGGCGGAACCGCGGGCGGTGGGGCAGTGAGGGTAGGCCCGCAGCCTTCAGGTGCGAGTGCTGTCAGGACTACCAGGGCTGCCAGCAGAATGACGCGACACCGGGTCAAGGCGAATCCTCCCTCCCCTTCAGAAACTCATGGCGTATACCTCTGAGTCTGGCGGCGGAACCATGTAGTCCGTCGGGCTGCCGGCGCCGTAGTACATGGGCCGGTAGGACCGGTAACAACTCGCGCCCTCGTCCCTCTCTACGCAAATGTAGAACTCTCGCGTTTGCCCAGCGTACGACGACATGTTTGCCGACCAGGTGTGGTTGGACTCCAGGGCCATCTGTTGCTTGACGTAGTAGCTCCCGCTTCCTTGCCGGCGGTGGTATACGTACACGCGGCTGTAATCATAGTAGGTTGAGCCGTCGGTGCGATAGGCGACCACCTTGAGGTACGCCCCCGATTTGTAGGGCTCGTGGATGGCATCGACGTCCTTGCCGCTGTTGTAGCCGCTAGCGCCGTCCCAGAACTCCAGTTGAGGCAGGTCGGCGTATAGATTCGGGTCGGCCGTCCTCAGGCTCAGGTGGAGGTGAGTTTCGACCCCACCTGTGTTACCCACCTGGCCCAGCGCCGTTGTTTGGCTAACAGGTGCCCCGTCGGTCACCAGGACGTTCGCCAGGTGGCAGTAAAAGGAGTAGAACTCATGCTTGCCGTCGCCGTCAACGTCGTGGGCGACCCGTACCCAGAGCCCGCCGCTGTCGTTAGGGTTGCTGGGGTTCACCCCGCTGACTGTTCCAGCGGCTACGGGATACACCGGCCTGAGGTAGTCGTTGCTGTTGCCCATGTCCACGCCGCAGTGGGGCGAGCCGCCGACGTTGCGAGGGGCGGCGCAGGGTGATCCTATGGCTACTGCGTAGTCGGTCCCTGCCCCCGGAAGGTCGCCGCTACGCAGCGGCCCCAGAATCTTATTTGACACGTCAGGGAGGTAGTAGCTGGTCCCGCCGGAGTCGGGTACATAGTCGTTATTGGTGGTGGGGTCGAAGAACTTTCGGCTCAGTGATGTGTAAGTCACAACGAGCTTGGGCCTGAGCGTCGGGTCACCCAGGTAGTCCGAGGAATAGAACGCCCGGGAGGCGTTGTTGGTCTCATAGTTCTGCCGCAGGCATACGCCGAAGTTGCCGTACTCGGTGTTATAGACCCAGTTCCGCAGGTAAGGCTTCACGTCCCAGGCTTTCCAGCCGTCGGCAGTGCCGCAGGCAACGCCGGTGAGCGGGTCGACGAGTGACGGCTGGTTGTTCCAAGTGATGGTGTCCTCGGTCCAGCTCAACTTGGGCCGGTAGGGGACGATAGTGCAGGTGGTCCCTCCGTCGTAGCCGTCCTGATAGAGCTGCAGTTCGGCCCTTTCGATGAAGGCGTCGCGCGGGACCGCCGACACGTTGAACCGGAGGTAGGACCTCATAATGCCCTCTATGGCGAAGTACCCTACGAACAGCTTGGCGTTCACCGGGTAGCCGTGGTTGGGGTCCTCTGAGTCGACCTCGGCGTCCATCCCTTCCGACGGACCGGGTTGGATAGTCGCCACGAGGAGAACCGTTGGCCCCTGGGCCGTGCGGCCGGGGACCGTTACCCTGTATAGCCCCGGCAGGGTCTGCAGCAGCTCGGGACGGGGAACTGCCTTCCTCTCGGCTGCAACCTGCGGGACGGTTACGGTGAACGGCCCGGTCCCGGAATGTGCAAACACCAGGCTTATCTCCGCCTCGGAGTCGTTGCGGGCCTCAACCGCCACGCGGTCGCCGTCCACGTATACCTTGACGCTTCGTTCGCCTCCGGAGTCGGCATACGTGGCGGCGTTTCCTTCCACAGTCACCAGGTCAAGCCCACAACCCTCCACCCCGATCTCCATGCGGCGCCCTTCCTGGAGCACCCGGGCGATGGCAGGTCCCCGTCCCACTATCTCCACCTTCATGCTGTTGCTGCGGTTCACGTAGACGTCGGGGGCGGGGCCGGGCACCAGGGTGTCATCGATCGGCACGTAGCTCCCGTCGGCCGCCTTATAGTTAATCGGGCGCTGGAATATCTCAGCCGTGATGGTGTAGTCGGGGTTCTGGGTGTGCCTTACGCAGGGCCCGCGCAGCGACGGCACTTCACCTACGGGGTAGTCCAGCCACGGCCTGGTGTCAAAGGGGTCCTCAGGATCGTACCATCGGGGGTACCTCGCCCGGGGCGCCGCGTTCCCCAGGCACGGGGTCCAGCAGGAACCGCACAGGAGCGCGAAAACGACGGCGGCAACAGCCAGCCTGCGCACAGCCAATCCGCCTCCTTCGCCTCCACACCCTCTGGCTTTCTGCCAGGCCCCACCCACTTGTTTCCACGTGTGTAGCTGCATTCCTTCTCAAATAAGCCTGACCGCCGACTGTCTGGCAGCGCTGGATTCAGGCGGCCCCACCCCGGTCTCGTGGGCAGCGGCGTAGCCCGCGGCTCCTGTTGCGGTCGGGCGGCCCTAAAAGAGGCGCGGCGGCGCGCCGCCCTCGGCGCCCCGCCGTGCTGTGGGCCGGTCCGGGTGGGGGGTGAATCCCCTCACCCCCCTTCCCCCTGGCTTTCGAACACCGTCCCCAGCGGCGTCCCCGTCTCGGCGTCGTAGATGGTGGTGGAAAGGCACCTCTCTATCAAGCCCACCCTGGGGTGGTCGAACCCGTGCGGCCAGTGTATCTTCACCACCCACACCTGCCGCCCGCCGGCGATGTATGCCGTGTCGGCGGCCTCCTCCCCGACGGAACTGCAGTACTCGGCGTGGCTCATGAGGTCCGCCGAAAGCAGCTCGCCGCCCTGGGCCGCGATGCGGCCGGCGTCTATAAGGTCCGCGGCGCTCTTGAGGCTGGCCCCGTTGAGCCCACTGTTGTCCTTCCAGTAGGGCTCGGGCTCTGTCATTAGGTTTTCGAAGGGGGAGGCCGGCGCGGCGTGCCTTGCCGTCAGGCCCCAGGCCAGGGCCCCGGCCAGTACCAGCAGCGCCGCCGCCCCCAGGGCGGCCCACAGAACCCTTCCCTTTTTCATGACGTCGCACCTCCACCCCTAGAGCGGCTGCTTCCAGGTCTGAATCATCGGGGAAATCAGGCCGTCCTGCCTGGGGGGCGTGACCCACTTCACCCCCATGCCCCACGCCCTCGCCGCCTCGCTCAGGTTAAGCTGGCCCCCTTTCCAGTAGCTCCAGCTCCCGTCCTGGTACAGCAGGCTGAAGGCTTCCTCGTACCAGTGCGACGAGACCGAACCGTAGTAGTTGGTCTCCAGCCCCACGTCCATGCGGGCCGCCGTGGGCTTCAGCCCCTTGACCCTCCGGGCCAGGGTCCGGTCGAGGTAGACCCCCCAGACCCCGCCTTCCTCTTCCCGCTTTATCACGAAGCCGTGCCTGGTACCCGGGTCGGTGGAGGGCCCGTAGTAGGGATACTCCCCGTAGCGGCTCACCTTGCCGCCCTGCCACCGTCCCAGGGCGTAGTAAAACCCGTGGTGGTAGAAGGGTTGATTCGCCCCTGGGACCTGGACGCTGCCATCGACGAACCCCGCCTCGATCCAGGACTCGGTGTCGTCGGCGATCCACATGGTGTGCAGGATAAACCGCTTGTCGTGCCCCAAGTCCCACCGGGAATCTAGCGACCGCACCACCACCGAGAAGAAGCCGCCGATGTTCTGAGTCTGGCTTATGGATAGGGCGTGCCGGCTTTGTGCCTGGGCGGGGCAGGTCGCGGCTAGGCCCCATGCCAGCATCGCGCCCGCCAGGACTGCGATCGCCACTCTGCGCACTTTACCATCCCCTTTCCTCGGCCTCAACGGACTGCGCCCGGGGCGGCTTCGCCCGCCGGCCCCGTCGCTGGCCCTGGCGGAGGCAGGGAGGGGTGGGGCCCTTCTGGGACCCCGCCCCTCCCCGCCAGTCCTTCCCTTGACCTTGACTGACTCAGGCTCGGCGGCCCCCCGCAGCAACCGTACCCTGGACACCCTGGAGAGGCGGGCGCGCCGCTGCCGGAACGGGTAAAGCACTGGACCGGTCGGTCCGCCGGCAGCGGTGGCAGCGCCACCTGGCCTCCGCCTGGTGCACCCCCGGGCCGGATGAGCCGGCTCTTACGCCGGGATCAGCCGGGTCACCGTCTTCCCCGGCTCCGTCTCGTACTGCGTCCAGGAGAGGTCCGACTCCCGCAGGGTGAGCTTGACTGAGGAGATCTTCTCCGGCGGGATGCTCTGGAGCTCAGACGCGGTGGCCAGCACGTCCAACTGGTCCGGGCCGGCCGGATGGGGCTGGGCCTCGGCCAGGACGGCCTTGGCGGCCTCCTCCAGCCGCCGCTCGATCCCTGGCGCGTCCCTGACCAGGAGCTTCTGCACTGCTTGGGCGGGCACGGCGGACTCGGGGTCCAGCAGCGCGGCGCTGAGCTGGCCCCGGACCACCGCGGCCACGGCCGCCGCTGGCGGCGGCGCCTGGTCCTCCCCGGGGAGCGGCACCAGCTCCTCCAGTCGGCCCACCACCCGGTCCACGGAGGCCTGCCAGCGCTCCCTGAACCGGACGAGGTCCTTGGGGTCGCAGGAGGTGAACGCCGGGTCGGTGTTGGGGAGGTCGGCCACGAGGGACCTCAGCCCGGCCAGGACCTGGCCTCGCACGTTGTCCGTGATGCGCCCGCGGCCGGGCGCGGCGCCCACCGCCAGCTTGAGGTCGATGACTACCTCGTCGAGCGTCATCCGGGGCACGGGGAAAGCCGAGAGCAGCGGACTATCCCGGTAGAGCTGGGCTACCTGCGCCGTGGCCACATCCGCCTGATTGCGTCCCCTGGCGACCTGGCTTATAAGGGCGCCGATCACCTGACCCAGGCTGGCCATGGTTCACGTCGCCTTCTCCAGGATGAGGCCCTGCAGGATGCTAAGCATCTTTTCCATCCCGGCGGGCATCTCGTCCTGGACCGCCCTCACGTTGACGTCCAGGGAATAGTCGCGGGTGACCCTGAAGCCTTCCCTGGTGTTCCTCTGGTAGGACGCGCTGGCCTTGAGCCGGGCCGTCACCCAGAAGTAGCTGAAAGAAGCGTCGGCGCTGGCGGTCACGTTGAGGTTGCTTATGGTCTCCGAGTACTGGATGGAGTGGAGCTTGGCCAGGAAGTGCAGTTTGAACTCCTCAATGCGGAGGCTGGGGATGGGCAGTATGGTGAGGAAGGGCACGGTAAGCTCGCAGCTCTTCTCCTCCACTGTACCGTCGGTCTTGGGGAAGGTCTTCTTGTACTTGAAGGTGCAGGTGGCCGGCTCCCCGGTTATCTGCTCCCGGGGATTCTGGCGATCGGTGGAAGCCGGGGCCTTAAAGCCGACCTGCTTGATGAAGTCTACCGTCGCCATGGCGGCCTGCGTCTGGGCGTGGACCGCGGCTACCAGCGGCCCGCCGATGAGGTTTTCGAAGTCAAGGGATGCCAGCTCCTGGCCGAGCGGGATTTGTGGCGGGGCTCCATTGGACATATGAAGTACCTCCTCAGGGCCTGCTAGCTTCTTCTGCTGCATGCCCTCATTAACGTTTCGACGACTCGCCCAAAGTTTCCTGCCATTGCTTCCCAGGGTCCCCGTTTTTTTACAATTCGGTACGCACCCGACCGCACGGCCGGCCGCGCTACGGCCTTCTTGAGCCCGGGCCCCACCGGCAACACGGGTTAATGTGTATCCAGCAACGCCCGGGCGAGCTGGGGCCAGGGCACCGGCCTCAGCCACACCCTAACAGTCTCCGGCCCGCCTGATGCGTTAGCGCTGCCGTCTCTGCTCGCAGGCGGCCACGGCAGCGCCTGTCAGCGGCTTCCTCTGTCTCCTCAGACAGGCATATGTTTCTACTGGCGCTTCACGATCCTTGTCACCATACGATTATTTCAGGCGAGGCCGGGGCTCGTCGGAGCAGCGGCTGCCCCCTTTGGGGAGGGGCCTGCCGTTGTCCGGCTCGGTTTCCCTGGCGTCTTGGGGCCTGTGGTATAATGTAACCGGTGAGGCCGGAGCTGCCGGGGCTGCGGGGCGCTGGTCGACGTGGGCCGGGCTCCGGGGCGGCTCGGCCCGCCGGGGGCGGGGTGCCTCCGCCGGCGCGGGTCAGAAGGGCTGCTCATGGCGGATTGCCGCTGCCTCAGGGCGGTCAGCCCGCCGCGGGCGCTGGACGGGGAGGGACGCGTGGTGTCGAAGGCTGGCTTCAAACGGCGGGTGCCAGGGCCGGAGCGGGAGCGGGGCCAACGTCTCCGGCCCGGGGCAGGGCGCCGCCCCACGGGGATGGCGCACGCCGGGGCGCTGTTGGTCCTGGCTGCGGCCGCGGCGCTGCTCTGTGGCCCGGCGGCTGCCGCCGCTCATGGTTTTCCGGCGGGCACCGGCGCCTTCTTTGGCGACCTGGTGATCCCCAAAGGCACCGTATGCCCGGGGGACGCCACCGTCAAGGTGGGACGGATTGAGGTTTCGGGCCGGGTGGAGGGGTGCGCGTTCGCCGCCCTGGGCGGGGTCGAGGTAGGCCCCTCAGGCCGGGTGGCGGAGGACGTCCGTGTGGCTGTGGGAGATGCCACGGTCGGCGGCTCCGTAGAGGGCTCGGTCAAGGTGGGCTTTGGCCGGGCCAGGGTGGACGGCCGCGTCGGCGGCAGCGTTGAGCTGGGCCTGGGCCAGGTGGAGCTGGGCCCTGGTGCGTATGTGGCTGGGGACGTGATAGTGGAGCGGGGCCGGATCACCGCCTCGCCCGCTGCCCGGGTGGCGGGGCGGGTGGCGGTGGACCGGCCGGTTGGGTCCTGGAGCTGGGCCGAGGCCGGGTTCTTCCGGCTGCCGTCGCTAGAGTGGCCCTGGTGGATGCCGTGGCGCGGCTTCGGGCCCTGGGCCTGGCTGGTGGCGGGTTCCCTCGGCCGCCTGGTGGCGTGGCTGGCGCTGGGGCTGGTGGCCTACCTCCTGTTCCCGCGCGCCCTGGAGCGCCAGGCGGGCGCCCTCGCCCGGTACCCCGGGTGGGTGGCCCTGGCCGGCATAGGAAGCCTGGCGGCCTTCCCCGTCGCGGTCCTGGCCCTGGTGGTCACCCTGGTGGGCATCGCCGCCATACCTGCCCTGGCTGTGGGCCTGGTGGCAGCGGGGGGTTTCGGCTGTATCGCCGTCGCCCTGACCGTGGGGCGGCTGGTCCGGGGCAGGGGGAGGTTCCCTGTCAGGCCGCTTCCCTTTGCTGACGTGGTGATAGGGGTAGCCCTCCTGTGGGCCCTGGGGTGGGTGCCTCTGGTGGGCTGGCTGTTCTCGCTGGCGGCGGCGCTGTTCGGGCTGGGGGTCGGCGTGTCCACGGTGTTCGGTGCGTTTGAGCCCTGGTTCCTGCGGCTGGGTCGCTGGAGCCGGCAGGGGGTGTGAGCGTGCCCGGTGGCGGGGTGCCTTTGACCCAGGTCGAGCGGGCGGCGCTGGCCTGCCTGGAGGAGGCCGATCACCTTACGCGCCGCGCCGGACCCTGGCCCGATTGGTCGCTGGCCAGGGTGCCCTTCCTCCTCTATGGGGCTGAGGGCCGGTGCCTGCTGGTGGGCTACCCCGTCTCCCTTCCCGGGTTTCTCCCCGCCGACGGGGACGGCGCCCCGGGGTGGCCGTCGGGGCTTCAGGTGCTGCCGTTCGGCGCGCGCGGCGGAGGCCCCCCCGGCCGCCCCCCCGCCTCCTGGTGGATGGCCCTGGACCGGGCCGTGCCCGGCCTTAAGGGGTTCCTTAACCTTTGCCGCGGCGGGGTCCTGCTGCTCGGCGGCCGCGCCGCCGCCGCCGTCCCCCTGCCCTCGGCTAAGAATCTCAGCCGCCCCGAGGACCTGGTGGCCCGGATGTGCCGCCAGGGCTTCAGGGTCTACCTCGACCGGTGGCCGGAGAAGACCCGGGTAGCGCCGAACCCGGCCTATCCCGACCTCTCTCCGGTGAACAACGCCCTGGGCAACCTGGAGGGCCAACTGCTCTATGACGCGTTGTTCGGGGCCCGGATTCGGGACGCGGAGAACCTGCGGGAGGTGGCGCGGACCTTCGCCCTCATCCGGCGGGAGCGCAGGAAGGACATGCCCGAGGCGCTGGTGGGGTTCGAGAGGTCGGTGGAGCTGGCCGAGGGGCTGGGAGCCTACGTCGAGATCCAGGCCCTGGCCCGCTCCGCCCGCTCCGGCTACCGGCCCTGCCCGGCCTTTTCCGCCGTGGCCCAGGGGGGCAGCCGTCTCAGGTACCAGGCGCTCCTGGGCGAGGTCCGCGAGCAGCTGCGAGCCATCAACCTCCATGGCGCCGGGGCCGGCTACCAGCGCTTCCGGTTCACCGGCATGGCCCTGGCCCTGCTGCTCGACCGCCTGCTGGACGGCTGGAAGGCCCGGCTGGCCGACCCCGGGGTCTACCTCGACGACCTGCTGGAGGGCCAGGTGAGGTTCGACGGGGGTTCCGGCGACGATATGGCCATAGCTTCGGCGCAGATGCGCTACCAGTTCGTGGCCCGCCTGGAGGACGAGAAGTGCTACGCCCAGCAGGAGATGAGGCGCCGCCAGGAGGGGCTGGAGAGGCTCTTGGGCTCGCGGGGGACGCGGCTGGTGTTCGACGTAAGCCAGCTCGAGCCCGCCGGCGAGGCCTGGGTGGAGGCGGGCCGGGAGAGGATCAGCGAGGCGGTGACGGTGCACCGCGACGCCGCTGCCTTTGCGTTCACCGACGCGGTGCTCTGCTTTGAGGGCGTGCCGGTGGTGGAGGACCGGCGCCAGGGGCTGCTCCACGTCTGCCTGCCCGAGGCCCAGCTCAAGCTGCTGGGGGACGGCCAGCCCTTCCACATGGACCGGGCCGTCCACTTCACCGACGGGCTGGAGGTGGAGTGCCCCGGAATCAGCATCCGGGCCCGCTGCGGCACGCTGCACGACGCCGACGGGGCGCTGCTGGTGAGGCTGGGCCGTCCGGCCGAGGCGGCGGGGGCCCGCCGGGGATTGAGGGCGCGATCGTGACGGCGCGCGAGCGGTTCTTGCGCCTCAAGCTGCGGCTGCTTTTGCCCACGATGCTGCCTGCCTCCGTGCGGCGGGTCATGGCGCGGCTGGAGGCGGCGGGCTTCAGCGCCCACCTGGTGGGGGGCTGCGTCCGCGACCTCCTGCTGGGCCGGCGGCCGCCCGACTGGGACCTCGCCACCTCCGCCCGCCCCGACGGCGTGCTGAGGCTCTTCCCCGGCTCCGTCCCGACCGGCGTGGAGCACGGCACCGTCACGGTGACGAGCGGCGGGCGGCCGCTGCAGGTCACCACCTACCGGGTGGAGGGCCCCTACGGCGATCACAGGCACCCCGACCGGGTGTGGTTCACGGAGGATCTTTCCGCCGATCTGCGGCGCCGCGACGTCACGATCAACGCGCTCGCCGCCGACAGGCGGGGGCGGCTGGTGGACGTGGTGGGGGGCCTCGGGGACCTCTTGTGCCGGCGCCTCCGGGCCGTGGGCGACCCCGACGCCCGCTTCGCCGAGGACGCGCTGCGGCCGCTCCGTGTAGTGCGGCTGGCGGCGCAGCTCGGGTTTGAGGTGGATGGGCCCACCTGGGAGGCGGTGGAGAGGGCCGCCCCGGCCCTGGCCCGCGTCTCCGCCGAGAGGGTGAGGGAGGAGCTGTCCCGCATCCTGCTCTCGCCCCGGCCCCGCCGCGGCGTGGAACTGCTCCGCGATTCGGGGATGCTGGGCCTCATCCTCCCCCGGCTGGAGCCGCTGGCGCGGGGCCAGGGTCCGCAGGGGCTCTGGGAGCACCTGCTCTCCACCCTGGAGCTTGCCCCGCCGCGGCTGGAGGTGAGGCTGGCCGCGCTTTTCCACGACCTGGGGCTGGGCGCTGAGCCGGGGCCCGGCCCAGCCTCGGCGGGGCCGGAGCGGCGGTGGTCCGGGCCCGGCGCCGTTAGGGCGGAGGCCGGCCGCGCTGCGCCCGGACCCGGCCGCCACCCCGAGGTGGGGGCGGCGGCGGCGCGGGAGATGCTGGAGCGGCTGAGGTTCGATGCCCGGACGACGGCCGCCGTCGAGACCCTGGTGAGGTGGCACGAGACACTGACCGCCTGCCCGCCCGCCCCCTGGCCCCAGCTCAGGGCGGTGGGGGCCGGGGTGGGGCGCCCCCGCCTGGAGGACCTGGCCTGGCTTCGAGCTGCCGACGAGGCCGCGGCCTGCGGGCCGGGGGGCCGGGTCATCGGGGGCGCCCTGCCGCGCAGGGCCCGCCGGGTGGCGCGGGGCCGCTGGCCCCTGCGGGTGGAAGAGCTGGCCCTGGGGGGGCGGGAGGTCATGGCGCTTTTGGGGCTCAAGGCGGGCCCCGAGGTGGGCCGGGTCCTCGAACGGCTCCTGGAGGCGGTGCTTGAGGACCCGCGCCGCAACACCCGGCGGCGGCTGGCCGCCCTGGCCAGGGAGGCCGGCCGGACCGGGGCGGGGGGGTAGAGCGGTTGCAGGGCGGGCTGTGGCTGGCGGTGCTGGCGGGCAAGGCCGCCATCAGGGTCTGCCGCCTCTTGGGCTGGGGAGGGTCCACGCTCCCCGGCCGGGTGGCCCGGCGGGTCCACCGCGGGGTGCTGAGGGGGCTCGCCTCCCAGTGCCGCCGGGGAACGGTGCTCATCAGCGGTACTAACGGCAAGACCACTACCACTGCCATGCTGTCCGCCATCCTCAGTCGGGCCGGCCTCTCCCTGGTGCACAACCGCACCGGCGCCAACCTGGTGGTGGGGCTGGCGGCCGCCTTCGTCGAGGGTGCCGACCTCCTGGGCCGGCTCAGGGCGGACGTAGGCCTGTGCGAGGTGGACGAGGCGTCGGTGCCGGCCGCGGTGCGCGAGCTCTCCCCCGGGGTGGCGCTCGTCACCAACTTCTTCCGCGACCAGCTCGACAGGTACGGCGAGCTTGCCCACTCCGTGGCCGCGGTGAGGCGCGGCCTGGAGCTCCTGCCGGAAGGGGCGACGGCGGTGCTCAACGCCGACGACCCGCTGGTGGCCGGGCTGGGCCGGGGGCTCAACCGACCGGTGGTCTACTTTGGGCTGGAGGAGGCGGGCCCGGGGACCGGGGCAGGGTTTGAGACCGCGGACATAAGGCACTGCCTGCAGTGCGGGGCCGAGCTCCGCTACGAGCAGGTCTACTACGCCCACCTCGGCCGCTACTCCTGCCCCGGCTGCGGCCTGGTCCGTCCCCAGCCCCAGGTGCTGGCCCGGGACGTCCAGCCCCGCGGCACCCGCGGTTCTGACCTCGTGCTCGTCCATCCGGGCGGCTCTTTGCGGCTCAAGCTGCCGCTTCCGGGCCGGTTCAGCGTCTACAACGCGCTCGCCGCGGCGTCGGCGGCGCTCAGCCTGGGGGTGGACCCGGGGGAGGTGGTCCCCGGGCTCGAGGGCTTCTCGCCCTGGTTCGGGCGCATGGAGTCCATCGGACTCTCCGGCCGGCGCGCCTTCTTCACCCTGGTCAAGAACCCGTCGGGGTTCAACCAGGTCATCGATATGGTTCTGGGGGACGAGGAGCCCAAGCCGCTGCTGATCGCCATCAACGACCTTTTGGCCGACGGCCAGGACGTGTCGTGGCTTTGGGATGTGGACTTCGAGCGGCTGGCGGGTGCCGCCCCCGCCATCCCGGTGGTGGTGGCCTCGGGCATCCGGGCGGCCGACCTGGCGGTGCGGCTGAAGTACGCCGGGCTGGGCCCCTCGCGGCTGGCGGTGGAGCCGGATCTGGGCCGGGCTTTAAAGCTCGGCCTGGAACGGGTGCCGCCGGGGGGTACGCTCTACGTGCTGCCCACCTACACCGCCATGCTGGGCCTGCGACGCCTGATACACCGTGGGGGCTTCGCCCGGCCGTTCTGGGAGGCCGGCAGGGCGGCCCGAGCCCGGGCCGGAGATGCGGGGGCCGGGGGCGGGGGCGGGCGGGGCGGCGGGGGAGGTTGACGCGCGGTGCGGCTTGTCATCTGCCACCTCTATCCCGACATCATGAACCTCTACGGTGACCGGGGCAACGTCATCGCGCTGGATCGCCGCGCCAGATGGCACGGGCTGGAGCCGGTAGTGGTGCCGGTTTCGCTGGGGGACGCCCCTGATTTTGAGAAGTTCGACCTCATATTCATGGGCGGAGGGCAGGACCGCGAGCAGGGGCTGATCACCGCCGACCTGCTTCAGGCCAAGGGCCCGGGGATTAAGGCGGCGGTGGAGGCGGGGGTGCCGCTCCTGGCGATCTGCGGGGCCTACCAGCTCCTGGGCCACTACTACCGCACCTTCGCCGGCGAGGTGCTCCCCGGCCTCGGGCTCTTCGACGTCCGCACCGAGGCCGGCCCCACCCGCATCATCGGGGACGTGCTGGCGGAGAGCAAGCTTTCGGGGGAGAGCCGCACCCTGGTGGGCTTCGAGAACCACTCCGGCCGCACCTTCCTGGGGCCGGGGGCGGTCCCCCTGGGCCGGGTGCTGGTGGGTGGCGGCAACAACGGTCGGGACGGCACGGAGGGCGCGGTGTACCGCAACGCCCTGGGCACCTACCTCCACGGGTCGCTTCTGCCCAAGAACCCCTGGCTGGCGGACTACCTCCTCGGCCGGGCTGTCGAGCGCCGCCGGGGAGGGGTTAGGCTCGCCAGGCTGGACGATGCCCTGGAGGACATGGCGCACCGGGCCGCCGCCCCGGGGGCGGCCCGGCGCAGGGGGGGGGGGGGGGGGCTGCTTGGATTTTTTTAATAAGGGGGGGGTGGGGGGGGGGCGCGGCCCCCGGGGGGGGGTCCGCCGAACCGCTTCCCCAGCCCACCCAGG
>JAIMBG010000050.1 GCA_023511555.1 Acetobacteraceae bacterium
CACGCAGGCTCGGGGGAGCCGGGCGCGGGGTGGGCGGCCGTGGCCGCCGGGCTTTGGCCGCCCGACCCTCATCCCTGCGAGGGCTGCCGGGCCTGCGCCCTGGCCTGCCCGGCGGGGGCGATTATCGGACGGCTGTGGCAGCCGGGGCTGCCGCGGGAGGAGCTGGTGGACGCAAGGCGGTGTGCGGAGTGGATGGCCTCCCACTGCCAGGAGGTGGGAGGGGAGATCTGCGGGCTGTGCATAAGCTCGTGCCCCCAGGGGCAGCGGCGGGATGAGGGCGGGTTGGGCCGCCGGCCGGGGGGCCAGGGAGGGAGCAGCGATGGCGGCAGGGACGGGGACCCTGGACAGAGAGGAAGGGCTGAAGCGGCTGGTGGGGACCCTGGAGGG
Organism: Acetobacteraceae bacterium; assembly: GCA_023511555.1. GTDB lineage: Bacteria > Bacillota > Sulfobacillia > JAIMBG01 > JAIMBG01 > JAIMBG01. Next base: position 388 of record JAIMBG010000050.1, read on the forward strand.
GCTCTGCGCGCTTGATGGGCCGGCGGGCTTCGAGCAGCCGGTGATCTCCCGGCTGGAGGAGGAGTTCCGCCCCCTCTCCGACCGGGTGGAGCTGGACCGCTTCGGCAACCTGTATGCCCTGAGGCAGGGGGCCGGCAGGGCGCCGAGGCTCATGCTGGCGGCCCACGCCGACGAGGTGGGGCTTCTGGTCAAGAGCGTGGAGGACGCTGGCTTTCTGCGCTTTGAGAAGCTGGGCGGCGTGGCCGACCACAGCCTGCCGGGGACGGCGGTGGTGGTGGGCGGGCGCCACCACGGCGTGGTGGGGCTGAAGTCCTCGCACCTCATGACCCCGGCGGAGAGGGACCGGGTGCCGCCGTATCGGGAGATGTACCTGGACGTGGGCGCCCCCGACGCCAACGCGGTGGCGGAGATGGGCATCCGGCCCGGCGACCCGGTGTGCTTTCACGCCCCGCTGCGGCGGCTGGGGCCCAACCGGGTGGCGGGGAAGGCCATAGACGACCGCACCGGCTGCACGCTGCTCCTGGAGCTGTTCCGGCACCTTCAGGGCCTTACGCCCGCCGGCGACCTGTGGGCCGTGATCACCGTCCAGGAGGAGGTGGGGCTGCGCGGGGCGCAGGTCGCCGCCTACAGGGTCAACCCCGACTATGCGGTGGCGGTGGACACCATCGCCGCCGGCGACACCCCGGAGACGGCGGGGCGCCGGGAGCAGCCGGTGGGGATCGGAAAGGGCCCGGCCCTGGTGCTGGCCAGCGAGGGCTCCCGGGCAGGCAGCATCGCCCACCCCAAGGTGTGGCGCTACCTCCAGGAGGCAGCCTCCCGGGCCGGCGTCGCTTGTCAGACGGCGCTCATGATCGGCTACGGCACCACCGACGCCGCCGCCATCCACCTCGCCCGGGAGGGCGTGCCTACCGGCGGACTCAGCATCCCGCGGCGGTTCGCGCACTCCGCCCAGGAGCTGCTGGACCTGGGCGACATGTGGGACGGGTTCAGGGTGCTGTGCGCGCTGGTGGAAGGGATGGAGGGGCACAGGGACTTGGGGTTCCTGTGAGTCGGGGCCGACCGGGGAGCGGGCCCGCCCACGGAGGGATGCAGGGTGGCTGAGCGGCTTCAACGGCCCCCGAGGCTCAAGAAGGGCGACACCATAGGAATCGTTGCCCCCTCGACATTTGCGTTCGACGACGCGGCCTACCGGCGGGGCGTAGAACTCTTGGAACGCAAGGCGTTCAGGGTGAAAGAGGGGTTTAGCGTGGGCCTGCGGCGCCACTATGCGGCCGGCCGCGACGCCGACAGGGCCCGAGACCTGGAGGACATGTTCCTGGACCCCGAGGTTCACGGGATCGTCTGTCTGATAGGCGGGTCGGTGGCCGCCCGGCTGCTGGACAGGCTGGACTACGCGGCCATCGCCCGCCACCCCAAGGTGTTTACGGGGCTGAGCGACATCACCCACCTGCACCTTGCCTTTGTGGCTCGAGCCGCCATGGTCAGCCTCCACCACATCGACCTCATGTTCGGCTTCGGCGGCGACCCTGCCAACCCCGCCACAGCCTACTCCCTGGAGCTGTTCGAGCGCGTGACCACGCAGGCGCAGGCGCCGGAGGAGCTGCCGGCCTTCTCCCGGTGGGAGTCCTGGAGGCCGGGAAGCGCCCAGGGCCGCCTGATCGGCGGCTGGCTGCCGGCACTCGTCGACCTGGCCGGCACCCCCTACTGGCCTGACCTGGACGACGTGATCCTGTTCTGGGAGGCCATAGACCTTCCCCTGCGTGAGATCGACCGGCTACTTACGGCTCTGCGGCTGTCAGGCGTGTTCGGCCGCGTTCGAGGCATGCTGGTGGGCAAGACGCCCGGCTGCAGCGAGCCCGATCACCCCGGGCTGCGCCTGTCCGACCTGGTGGCCGAGGTGACGGAGCCGTACGGATTCCCGATCCTGGGAGAGGTCGATTTCGGACACGTCGACCCGAATCTCCCCCTACCGGAGGGCGTGCTGGCGCGGTTCAGCACCTCGCCACCCCGGCTTGAGCTTCTGGAACCCATGGTGACTTGACCGCCGGCCGGACGGCTCACCCCCATACCAAACCGGTGGCGGGCGGTCGAGGCGCCCTCAGCGACAGAGACCGCCGTGCCCGCCGGCGACAGCGCGGCGGTTCCGCTGACGGCAACCACCCGCCGTGGCCCGCCGTCGGCTCTTCGGCTCCCAGCCCTGCCTCCCTCACCCGGTCGTCTCCTGCTATTCGACAATTTGCTCGGCTTTGCCATGATATATTATTCTATGGGACAGTGTGGACTAGAAGGAGGAATACTGTCATGGCGGCCTTAAGCTTCCGCTGCGCGGCAGCTCTGCTGCTGGTGCTGGCTCTGGTGGCCGGGGCCGCCCTGGCCGCAGGTGCCCCGCAGCAGCAGGTGCTGGTAGGTTTCCAGACCCGCCCCGACCCCGGGCTGATTTCGTCCCTGGGCGGGCGGGTGGACCACGTCTACGGCCTCGTCCCGGCGGTGGCGGCCCGCCTCCCCTCGAGCGCCCTGGAGGCGCTCCGTGCCCTGCCGCAGGTGGCCTACGTGGAGCCCGACGGCCTGGTCTGGGCCGCGGGCGAGGTCCTCCCGTGGGGCATCGACCGGGTGGACGCCGAGCTGGTCCACGCCCGGGGCAACCGTGGGGACAACGTGAAGCTGTGCATCATCGACACCGGCATCGACATGGCCCACTCCGACCTCGCCGTGCTGGGCGGCTATGACTTCGTCAACGAGGACAGCAACCCCAACGACGATAACGGCCACGGCACCCACGTGGCCGGCACCTGCGCTGCACTGGACAACGGCATCGGCGTGGTGGGGGTCCACAACATCCTGCTGGCCGCCGCCTCCGGCGGCTCGGGGGGCGGACCCGCCCAGGACACCGTCGGCTACCCCGCCCGGTACGACTCGGTCATCGCGGTGGGGGCCATAGACCAGAACCTCCAGAGGTATTCCCCCTCCAGCACCGGCCCCTCCCTGGAGCTGTGCGCCCCGGGCGTGAGCATCTACAGCACCTGGCTGAACAACGCGTACAAGACCCTCAGCGGCACGTCGATGGCCTGCCCCCACGTCTCGGGTGCGGCGGCCCTGGTGTGGTCCGCCCACCCCACCTACACCAACGGGCAGGTCCGCCGCAACCTGGACAGCACGGCCATCGACCTGGGTCCGGCCGGGCGGGACTGGGAGTACGGATACGGCATGGTGTACTGCCCCGCTGCGGTGAGGTAGGCCGGAGGCAGCCCCTCGCCGCCGGCGGGGGAAGGATCTGGGCGCCCGCTGAAGCACGGCGGCCGGCCGCCCCACACGGGCGGCCGGTCCGCTTCCCCTGCCGGCAGTCCCCTGTCACACGCCCCGCCCCGTCACCTTGAGGCCAGCCACCACCCTAGCAGAAACAGGCCGGGGATGCCGATAACGTGCAGAACCGACCACCAGGTCCAGCCTATGGCCGGCTCGGGCATAGCGCGGCTGCGCGCCTCATCCATCTGCAGCCCCCCTCCCGGGAGAAGTCAGCCTTAGCATGCGCGAAGGGGGGGCCGCGTATTCCCCCCGGGCCGCGCCGGGACGGCGCGGGGCCGCCCCGGACGCGACTCGGGCCCGTTCACGCCCGGCCGCTCGCTCCCGGGGGCAGGCCCACCTCCTCTTCCTTGGCCCGCCACAGCTCGTCCCCCTCGGGTGCCAGCAGCGGGCGCCTCTCCCCGCCCTCGACGAGCCAGCGTCCCGCCCCGGACTCGGTGAGGCGCCCCACCACCGCCGCAGCCACGCCCTCGCGGCTCAGCGCCTCCACAACACCGGAGCCGGGCGGCGCGGCGACCAGCAGGGACCCCGAGGCGATGAGCCGGAGCGGGTCGAGGCCCAGGCAGCGGCAGATGGCCTCCGTCTCCGACCGCACCGGGACCAGCTCCCGCCTGAGCTCCAATCCGACCCCCGACGCCTCGGCCAGCTCAAACGCCGCCCCCAGCACCCCGCCTTCGGTGGCGTCGTGCATGGCCGAGGCCCCGGAGCGGGCCGCGGCCAGAGCCTCCCTCACCACGCTGATCTCACGCGCAAAGGCCAGCGCCCGCTCCACCGGCTCCGGGCCCAGGGCCCGGACCAGCTCTTCCCCGCGCTCCGCGGCCAGGATGGCCGTGCCCTCCAGGCCGGCAGCCTTGGTGAGGATGAGTTCGTGGCCGGGCCTCGCCCCCCCCGAGCCGAGCAGCCGCCCCCGGGGCACCAGCCCCAGGGCGGTGGTGGAGACCAGGGGACGGTCAAGCCCCAGGGTGAACTCAGTGTGGCCCCCCAGCACTTCGACCCCCAGTTCGCGGGCGGCTCGGTCGGCCTGGGTCATGATCTCCTCGACCTGGGATAGGCTGGACCCCTCGGGCAGGAGCAGCGTCAGCAGCACCCCCAGGGGCTCCGCGCCCGCCGCCGCCACGTCGTTGCAGGCCACGTGGACGGCGAACCAGCCGAGGTCGCGGGCCGCCCCGGTGATGGGGTCGGAGGAGACCACCAGCGCCCAGTCCCCCACCGCCACGGCGGCGGCGTCCTGGCCGGGGGCGGCGTGGACCAGGACCTCGGGCCTGGGGCGTCCCAGGTAGCGGAGAACCCGGGCCTGGAGCGCCTCCAGGGGCAGTTTGCCCGCCCTCAATCCGCAGCGCCCCCCGTCCCCCCGTTCCCCGACCCCACCGCGGGCCTCTGCGCCCCGCCGTGGCCGCGGTAGTCGCGGATGAAGGGGACGGCCCGGCGCAGGGCGGCGGTCAGGGCCACGGCTACCACCGCCCCGGCCAGACACTGCCCTATGTCGACGGGCACCTCCGTCACCACTGCCGCCCTCACCCCGATGCCCAGGCGGCCCCAGGCCGCGAGCAGGGCTGCCGTGCCGGCGTAGGTGGGGATCATCCAGGCGGCCCCGGCGGCAAGCCCCAGGTAGTCGCGGGCCCCCAGCCGGCCCGTGGAGATCTTCCCCACCAGCCATCCCTCCACGCCCTTAATGACGAAGGTGAAGGGGGCAAAGATGGAGCCCACCAGAACGTCGGTCAGCGCCGAACCTACGGCGCCGGCGATCGCCCCCAGCCGGGGCCCGAAAAGCAGGGCCGTGGTGTAAATCATGGCCTCCCCCAGGTTAAAATACTGCTGGGATAGAGGCCCCAGGGGGATCCGGGGGAAGTAGGTGGCCGCCAGCGTCAGCGCTGACAGCAGGGCACCAAGCACCGTCTCCACCACAACTCTGCGTCCGGTCACGCCAGTCCACCTCCTGCTGGCTTAGGCGCGGCGCCACGGGACGGTCAGCCGCAGCCAACGGACACTTCTCGGACCCGGCCCCCAATTCCTGCTGCCGGGTCCCCCGAGCCCAATCCCAGGGCGGTCCCAGGCCGCCCCAGCGAGGTGTGACAAGAGGTGAAGCGCCCGTTGCGCATCAAGCTCATCGCCCCAGCCTCGAACCTTGTGGCGCCGGGCCCCAGGACGGTGGGGCTGTTCCCCCCGCTGGCCCTGCAGGCCGTGGCGGCGCTGGTCCCCCCGGAGCACGAGGTGGTCATCGCCGACGAGAGCATCGAGCCCCTGGACCTCAGCGACGAGCCCGACCTGGTGGGGATAACTGCGCTGACGGCGGCCGCGCCCCGCGCCTATGCCATCGCCGACGCCTACCGCCGCCGGGGGATAAGGGTGGTGCTGGGGGGGATGCACCCCTCGGCGCTCCCCGAGGAGGCCCTGGCGCACGCCGACGCCGTCGTGGTAGGCGAGGCCGAGGGATCCTGGCCTCAGCTCCTCTCCGACCTGTCCCAGGGCCGGCTCCAGCGCATCTACCGCCGGGACCGCTTCGCCCCGCTGCAGGGGCTGCCCCTGCCCCGGCGGGACCTGGTACAGGGCCGGCGCTATCTGGTGCCGGCCACCGTACAGACCTCGCGCGGGTGCCCGCACCACTGCGCCTTCTGCTCGGTGTCGCGCTTTTTCGGCCGCACCTACCGCACCCGCCCCATCCCCGAGGTGCTCAAGGAGATAGAATCGCTGGGCACCCGCACCCTGGTGTTCGTGGACGACAACCTGGTGGGGGACCCGGCGCGGGCCCGCCGGCTGTTCGAGGCGCTCGTGCCCTACCGGCTGCGCTGGCTGGGCCAGAGCTCGCTGGACATAAGCCGCGACCCCGGGTTGCTCAGGCTTGCGGCTAAGAGCGGCTGCGTGGGGCTGTTCATCGGCTTCGAGTCGCTGTCGCGGGCCAGCCTGGCCCAGGCGGGCAAGGCGGGGCTCAACCGCCCGGCGGAGTTCGCCGAGGCCATCCGCCGCATTCACGACCAGGGCATCGGGATAGAGGGGGCGTTCGTCTTCGGCTTCGACCACGACGGGCCCGACGTGTTCGAGCGCACGGTGAGCTTCGCCCAGCGCCTGCGGCTCGCGGCCGCCCAGTTCGGCATCCTCACCCCCTTCCCCGGCACGGCGCTGCGCCGGCAACTGGAGAAGGCCGGGCGCATCGTGGTGCGCGACTGGGCGCGGTACACCATATCCCACGCCGTCTTTGAGCCCCTCAACATGACCCGGGAGAGGCTGGAGGAGGGGTTCCGCTGGGCATACCGGGAGTTCTACTCCTACCGCTCCATCCTGGGGAGGCTCCTGCCCCGCCTGTTTAACAACTTCGGGGTGTTCCTGACCCTCAACCTGGGGTTCAGAAGGGCGCTTCAGGTGTTCAAGGCCCGGACCAGAGCCCCGTACCCGGCGGAGGCGGCGGGGCCCACGGGGTAGGGCACGGCCGGCACGGGAAGGCCAGACAGGCCCGCCAGCCGAAGGGATGCGAGTCTATCGCCCTGGAAGAGAAGGCGGCCTCGAGCCGGCACGCAGCCGCCCTTAACCTCTCCCCACGAACAGCCCCATGCTGAGGTACCTCTCCCCCGAGTCGGGCAGCACCGTGACCACGGTGCGGCCGGGCCCCAGCTCCCGGGCCACCACCAAAGACGCCCAGACGTTGCTCCCGCTCGACACCCCCACCAGCAGGCCCTCGCGCCGCGCCAGCTCCCGGGCGGTGGCGGCCGCGTCGGCGTCCTCCACCGTTATCACCCGGTCTATCACCTTGGTGTTCAGCACCGCCGGCATCACGCCGTCGCCGATGCCCTGCTGGATGTGGGTGCCCATCTTGCCTCCGGAGAGCAGCGGCGCGGCGGTGGGTTCCACCGCCACCACCATCACCCCGGGGAAGGCCGACTTGAGCGCCTCGCCCACGCCGGTGAGCGTGCCGCCCGTGCCCACCCCGGCCACAAAGGCGTGGATGGGCCCCCCCACCTGGTCCAGGATCTCCCGGGCCGTGGTCTCCCGGTGGACGGCGGGGTTGGCGGGGTTCTCGAACTGCTGGGGCAGGAACACCCGGGGGTCCTCCTCCGCCATGCGTCTGGCCTCCTGGATGCAGATCTCGATGGCCTCCTGGATGTCGCGCCCCGCCGGCGTGAGCACCACCTCCGCCCCGTAGGCGGAAATCAGCGCCCGGCGCTCGGCGCTCATCGACTCGGGCATGACCAGGCGGGCCCGGTAGCCCTTCACTGCCGCCACCATGGCCAGGCCGATGCCCTGGTTGCCGCTGGTAGGCTCAACTATGATGGCGCCGGGCCGGAGCCGCCCCTCCCTCTCCGCCGCCTCTATCATCGCCAGCGCGCTGCGCGCCTTTATGCTGCCGCTGGGGTTGAGCCCCTCCACTTTGGCCAGGACGCGGGCGCGGGATCCCCCGCCCACCCGCGACAGCTCCACCAGGGGGGTCTCCCCCACCGCCTCCAGGATGCTGCCCAACACCCGCCGGTTTCTGTCCATCGCCTCCCCCTCCCCACCCCGCATTACCCCCGCGCCCCCGCCCCAGCGCCCAGCCGCCGGCGCGCCTCAGGGCAGCGCCCCCGGTAGGCTGCGTAGGCGGGGAGCAGATGATCCCGGTAGAAGCCGGGATTCCAGCCCGCCCCCTGGAGCCACTCCGCCCGGAAGCGCTCCAGCGCCTCCAGGTCGAGGTCGGCCACCGCCACCCCTTCCTGCTCCGGGTCGTCCAGCTGGGCCAGCACGCCTTCCCCGCCCTCAGGCCCTCCCGGGGCCAGGGCCCGGGGGGCGAAGATGCCCGACCTGCCGGTGAGCTTCATGCCGAAGAACTCCCCCACCATGCAGGAGTGGATCGCGTACACCGCGCTCTCCTGCACCCGCGGCCACACCCCGCGGAGCGCCTTCCAGAGGTTGTAGGGCTCGGGGTTGGCCGTGGGCAGCACCGCCACCTCCGCCCCCAGCAGCGAGAGCAGCCGGAAGGTCTCAAAGTAGGTGGCGTCCATGCACACCGGAAGCCCCACCCGGCCCAGCGGGGTTTCGAAGACGGCCAACTCCGAGCCGGGGCTGAGCCCCCACTGCTCCTCCATGGGCAGCAGGTGGAGCTTCCTCTGGGTGCCCACGAGCCGGCCGTCGGGGCCGAAGAGGTGGGCGGTGTTGTATACCCCGCCGTCGGGCTCGGGCAGCACTGCGCTGCCCGCGGCGATATACACCCCCAGCGCCCGCGCCAGGCAGGAGAAGGTGACGGTGTAGACGCGGCGCATGGCGGGGCCCAGAAAGCGGAAGATGTCGGCCACCCTGATCCCCCGGCCCATCCCCTCCAGGGCGGACTCCACCGAGCCCCGGGCAGCCAGGGCCTCGATGCCGGGAAGCAGGCCCAGCAGGTGCGTGGCGGCGTCCTCGGGGAAGGCCACGAGCTGCGCACCCCGATCCACCGCCTCCCGGGTCAGGGCCAGCGCCCGGTCGGCGTAGTCCCGGGGGCGGCGGAGAAGCTCCAGCCTCATCTGTACCGCCGCCACCCTCACCCTTCTGCGGTCGATCGCGTCCAGGTTGTGGCTGGGCCTGAGCCCCTTGGAGTCGAGGTAGGACCGCAGCGCCCCCGGCCGGGAGACCCAGGCCAGGATAAGGGAAAACAGCCGTTCCTTCACCCGGTCAAGCAGGGAAGCCACTGGGCTCACCCCCTACCCTGGCGTAGGCCGCGGGCAGCCGCCCCTCGTACAGCCGGTGGTTGAGCTGGTTGAATATGGGGTAACGGAGCCAGATGCCGTCCAGCGCAGCAAAGTCGAGGGCGCAGACCACCGCCTCCGGGGCGCCCGGATCCCGTGCCTGGGCCAGAAAGCCGGTCTCGCCCGGGGTTATCTCGCAGGGCCCGACGATGGCGCTTCTTCCCTCCAGCCGGCCCTCAGGGAAGGCAGGCAGCCCCGTCCCGGCCCGGGCCGCAGCGGCCACCGGGGGACCGGGCGGGACGCCGGGCAAGGCCCCGGGCGGTGCGCTCCCGCCCGGCATGCCCTGGGCGGCCTCACCCACCAGGCAGGCCTCGGTCAGGAACACCTGGTTCTGCTGGGCCTCCTGCCACGACCCCGCCACCTGGAGCCAGGGGCTGTAGGGCGCGGGCACGGCGCAGAGCGCCAGCAGGAGGTCGGCACCCAGGAGGCAAAGGGCCCTGGCCACCTCGGGGAACCAGACGTCGGCCTGGACCAGTATGCCCAGGGTGGCCGGTCCGGCCCGGAACACCGATGCGCCTGCGCCCGGCACCCACCCCGCCCCCCTGTCCCGGGGCGTGAGGTGGAGCTGGGCCTGGCTGCCCAGAAGCTCTCCCGAGGGGCCGAACACCGGGGCAACGTGCGCCCACCCCCCGTCCCTCGGCTCGGCGACCGTCCCGGCCGCAAGGTAAACTCGGTGGCTTGAGGCCAGGGACGCGGCGTCTTCCAGAAACCCCGGCCCCCAGAGCAGACCGGTCAGGGCAGGCATCGCCACCACCCTGGCCCCCCGCTCCGCCGCTTCCTCCACCAGGGCCGCGCAGTGCCGCCGCCACTCCTCGGGCCCGGCCCAGGGCCCGGCGCGGAGCTGCAGCGCCGCGCAGCCCAGCACCTCGGTGCCCTCGTCCTGGATCATCCTTGCACCACCCTCCCCGTTTACGGCCTGAACCTGGATGCCCCCTTCCCCAGGGCATATTCACCGGCATGGATGCCAGCACCTGCCGGGGGCGCCAGGTGAAGCATGACTGGCGGTCAGCGTCGTACGCCACGGCCTTGGTAAGGCCTCAGAGAGGCGGGCCGAACCCCCTGCTTACCCCCCTCCCCCTTGCAGGTAGGAAAAAGCCTGCCCAAGCAGAATATGGACAAGGGCGCGCCGGCCTCGCGGGTGCGTTCACCTGCTCGGCCCTGATCGCCTGGAGGCGGCGGGATGAAGTACTTTGTTTCCTGGAGCGGCGGCAAGGACAGCTGCCTGGCGCTGTGGCGGGCCCGGCAGAGGGGGCTGGACGTGGCTTGCCTGCTCACCGCCACCTCCAGGAGCCACGGGCGCACCATGGCTCACGGCTTTCCGGCCGGATTGATCCAGGCCGCGTTTCCCCTTTCCTGCCCCTATGGGGGGAGTCACAGGAGGAGCTGCTCGAGGAGTGGGCCCGCCAGGGCTTCGAGGGGGTAGTGGCGGCCGTGCGGACGGATGCCCTGGGGCTGGACTGGCTGGGGCGCCGGCTGGGCAGGGGCTCGGTGGAAGAGCTGAAACTGGCCCTGCTGGCCGGGGGCCTCTCCCCCGGCGGGGAAGCGGGCGAGTACCACACACTGGCCGTGAGGGGACCGCCCTTTGGCCAGCTCATCCAGATGGAGGAAGCGGTGCCGGTGTTAGTGCGGGAAGACAGCAGGCGTCCCACCTCTTCCGATATGGAGGTAAGAAACTTGAACGAGCTGCTCACCGTCCCCGCGCCGGTAGAGCCGGCGCCCTACCTGCCCGTAGGCAACCACGTGCTTGCCGTCCCGGGCCTGCGGGTCCAGGATGCAGCCATCGACTCGCTGAACGTCCTCCTTCGCCGGCAGCGGGGGCTGGTCGGCCTGGACGCGCCGCCCGCGCCGGGAGGCGGCCCCGCCGCCGGGGGGTTCCGGCAGGCTCTCTTGAGGCCGTGGGTGGAGGTGGAAGGGCGGAGGTTCCCCCTGGAACTCGGCTGGGCGGACTGGGAGCGGCTCGAGGGCTGGGTGCCGCGGTTCAGTGTGGAGAGGGAGGGCTGGCGCCTGGAAGGCACGGTGGTCTGCCCTCCGCAGGAACGCGGGCTGGTCTACCTCCTGCGCCTCACCCGGCCGACGGGCGGCGGGGGGCCCGCGCCGTCCCCGGTGTCCCTGGGCCTGGAGGGGACGTGGGGCCGGGTGTCCTACGCCGCCCTGCGGCCCCGCCCCGTCGAGGCGACGCTTCACCCCAGCCGCGACCCCTGGACGGGGGCCCTGGTGCTGGAGGTCCGGTCGGGGCTGCCCCTTTTCGCCCTGGGGCTGGCGGTACCGGACGCGGAGGTCGGCCGCTGGGACGAGAGGGGCTGGAGCGTCCGGCGGTCCTATGAGCTTCTGCCGGGGGAGACGGCGGAGCTGGCGGCGTTCCTGGCCGTGGCTCCCGAGGGCGACGGCGCGGCCGTCACTACCGTCCACCTCAGGCGTCGCGGCGCCGCCGCGCTGCTTCACGAGTCGCTGGCCTGGCTGTCCCGGCGGCGCCTCCGGTTCGACTCGCCCGACCTGGCCGCGGCGGTAGCCCAGAACCAGTTCTTCAACTGCTTCTTTGCGGTGGGGGAGGCCCTGGACGCCGGGACGCTGCAGCCGCTCACGTCCCGCAGCCCCCGCTACTACGTGTGCGGCGCGTTCTGGGCCCGCGACGCCTTCCTCTGGACCCTTCCGGCGCTCATCCTCACCGACCGGGAGCTGGCCCGCCGCGTCCTGCTCGGGGCTCTTGAGCTCTACCTCTGTCACCCCGGCGAGCACGCCCTGTACCCTGACGGCAGGCTGCTCTACCCCGGATTCGAGCTGGACCAGGCCTGCGCCGCGCTGGTGGCCCTCGACCTCTACCTGCACGCCACGCTCGACATGGGCATATACAGGGAGCCGCAGGTATACTACGGCCGTCACATCATGGAGAACGCCCTGTCGCAGAGGCGCCACCCCCGCGTGGCGCTGTACTCCACCTTCCTCGACCCCTGCGACGACCCGGTCAGGAACCCCTACCTGACATACGACAACGCCCTGGCCTGGCGGGCCTTGAGGGTCCTGGGCGACATTGACGAGGGCCTCGGCGATGACGGAAGGGCTGCTTACTGGCGCAAGGAAGCCGAGGCCGTGAGGAAGGCCATCCGGCGGCACTGCGTGGTGAAGGGGCCCCTGGGCGACATGTTCGCCTGGTCGGTGGACCCCGACCGGCCCGGCAGCGAGGAGCTCTACGACGCCCCGGCGGGCAGCCTCGAGCTCCTAAGCTACCTGGGCGTCTGCGACCAAGACGACCCGGTGTACCGCAACACCGTGGCCTGGATCTACTCGGCCCACAACCCCTTCTTCCCGGGCAGCGACGGTGGGCCGGTCGAAGCCGGCGCGTCCCGGGCCGGCGGCGGGACCGGGGCCGGTGCGCCCGCCGGAGCCGCCCCGGCTGGGGCTGGCACGGACGCCGGAGCCGCTGCGCCCGCCTTTCGGGGCCCCGGCTGCCGCCACGCCCCCGCGACGTGGCCCCTCAGCGCAGCCAACTGCCTCTTGGGTCGGTCGGACCGGGCGCGGGCCCAGCAGGCGCTGAGATTCTTCGCCGAGGCCGAGATGGACGGGGGCCTGTTCTGCGAGACGGTGGACCCGGCCACGGGACGGGTGCGCACGGGGGCCGCGTTCGCCTCCGGGGCGGGGTTCATGGCCACCGCCGTCTGGGCCTGGTTCCAGGAAGAGCGGCTTGAGGCCGAGGACCGGCTGCGGGAGGCCGCGGCAAGCCGGCGCCGTGCCGCGGGGCTGCGGCGGTCCCGCGGCGGCCGGGGGCGGCAGCCGGCCTCGGGGAAGCAGAGGCCCCGAGCTCGGGGGAAGGGGCGCGGCGCCGCAGGGCCCGCCCCCGGCCGGTCGGGGGCCTAGACTCTCAGTGAGGAAGGAGGCAGAAAGCCGTGGATCAGGAGACGCCCCGCGCCCGACTGGGGCTGGCCCGGCACCTGGCCCTGAGCGTGTACTGGTTCTCCCTCAACTTCCACTGGGGCTCGCTGCTGACCGTGGTCATCTCCACCCAGATGCTGCGGTTTGTAGCCGAAGCGGAAAAGGGCCGCGCCCTGGGTCTCACCCTTGCCATGGGGGCGCTGGTGGCTATGTTGGTGCAGCCGTTGATGGGGGCGATAAGCGACCGCAGCACCTTCCGGTGGGGTCGGCGCCGCCCCTACCTTCTGACCGGCACCCTGTTGAACGCAGCCGGGCTCCTGGCGCTGGCCTACGCCACCGGCCTGTGGTGGCTCTTTGGAGCCTACCTCTTCGTCCAGTTCGCTAACAACATGGCCGGCTCCCCGTACCAGGGCCTCATACCCGACCTGGTTCCTCCTGAGCAGCGGGGCACCGCCTCAGGGTTCATGGGGCTTATGAGCATGCTGGGCAGCATCGGCGGCGTGCTGCTGGCGGGGCTGTTCCTGGGCCAGGGGTGGCTTGTGCACTTCTACTGGCTGGTGATGGCCGTGATTATGGTCGGCATGGCGCTCACCTGTATCGGGGTGAAGGAGGAGCGGCTGGCCCAGGCGCCACCCTTCGACTGGCGGTCGTTCTTGGCGGGGTTCTGGGTGAGTCCCCGCCGCCACCCTGACTTCGCCTGGCTGTGGGCCACCCGCTTCCTGGTCATGCTCGGCTTTTACAGTCTGCTGCCGCTCATCAACTACTACCTCAAGGACGTGCTGCAGATGGCCAACTTCGCCCAGGCCACCTCGACGGTCTCGGCGGTGGTGATGGTCGGCGCCACGCTGAGCAGCCTGGCCAGCGGCTGGGCGTCCGACCGCCTGGGCAGAAGGGCGCTGGTGTGCGCGGCGGGGCTGCTCATGGGCTCCACCTGCCTGGCGCTGCTGTTCGCACCGCCGTTCTGGGTCATCCTGGCCTTCGGGGTCGTCTTCGGCCTGGGCTACGGCAGCTTCATCAGCGTGGACTGGGCGCTCGCCGTGGACGTGCTGCCGTCGCTCGGGTCAGCGGCGCGGGACTTAGGCATATGGAGCATAGCCGTAACCATGCCCCAGGTCGTCGGGCCGCTCATATCGGGACCCCTCATCGACACCTTCAACCGGCTCCAGCCCCTGATGGGATACCGGGTGGTCTTTGCCCTGGCCTTCCTGTACCTGCTCCTGGGCTCGGTCGGAGTGTGGCGGATAAGGGGGGCCAGATAGACGGCAGGATGGCGCCCGCCGGGGCCGTCCAGCCGGCCCCGGCGGCGCCACCGCTATCGAGGTCTTCCGGCAGCGGCGCCCCGCCCCGGCCGGGCCGCCGCCGCCGCGGTGCATTGCCCGGCA
>JAIMBG010000051.1 GCA_023511555.1 Acetobacteraceae bacterium
GAAAGACCCGGTCCCGCCCTCGGGGCCGTGGTGGGGCACGGAGTAAAGCACGGCCAAGGAGGTGAGCACCGTCACCACCGCGAGCAGGAGCAGCCCCAGGGGATCCAGGCGCAGATGCAACCCCAGCCCCTGGTCGGCCACCCAGACGAAGTTCAGGTCCGAAGACCCCTCAGGGCCGACACGGACCAGGAGCACGAGCGCGGCGGCGGCTGACAGCGCCGAGGCCGCAAACGCCCACCACCCCAGGCAGGGATGGCGCCGGGGCCCGAAGCCGGCCATCACCAGCGCCCCCAGCAGCGGCAGGCCGAAAACAACCGCGAGCAGCGCCGCCAGGACCCAGTTCAGCTCCATATGCCTCTCCCCCTAAACGCCAGGAAGATGCCGAACAGACAGGCCAGCATCAGCACCAGGCCCAGCGCCACGCCCACCAGGTTGCGGTTGAGGTCGCCGGTCTGCACCCGCCGGCCCGCCCGCCCGCCGGCCACCGTCAGCGCCGAGACCGCGTAGTTTGCGGCGTCGAGCACCGCCCCCTCCAGGCCCCGGAGCAGCGCCCGTCCGGCCCTGACCACGCCGCGGACGACCCAGAGGTAGAGCCCGTCGAACCCGTAGGCCCGCCCCAGCACCAGCGCCAGCGCCGGGGAGGCCCCAGTCACCCGGGCCCCCGGGTCGCGGGCCCAGGCGTAGATTCCCAGGCCCAGGGCCAGGGCCCCCAGCGAGAGCGCCAGGACGGGGCTGGTCCCGGTCTCCCTGATGAGCTCCAGGGCTGAAATGGCGTGGGGCGCGTAGCCCACCATCTCGAGCAGCCGGCTCTGGGGACCCACCAGCAGCCAGGACAGGACCGCGCCCACCGCCAGCACCACCAGGGGCCCGGTCATGACCGCGGGCGCCTCGTGGACCTCCGGGCCCTTCCTGCCGCAGAACACCAGGTAGTAGGCCCGGAGCGAGTACGCCGCCGTGAGCACCGCCGTCAGCACCGCCACCGCCAGCGGCCAGTACTGGCCCTGGTGCCAGGCGGCGCTCAGGACGAGGTCCTTGCTCCAAAAGCCGTTGAGCACCGGCACCCCGGACAGGGCCAGGGCGCCCACCAGGAAACAGGGGGCGGTGACCCTCATGTGCCGCCCCAGGCCACCCATCTCATACATGTTGCGGGTGCCGGCCTCGTGGATCACGGCGCCCGCGCACAGGAACAGGAGCGCCTTGAACACCGCGTGGCTCAGCAGATGGAACTGGCTGGCCAGCACCCCTCCCACCCCGATGCTGAACAGCATGTAGCCGAGCTGCGATATGGTGGAGTAGGCCAGCAGCCGCTTGAGGTCGGGCTCGACCAGGGCCAGGGTGGCGGAGAGAAAGGCCGTCACCACGCCGACCCAGGCCACCGCGGCCAGCCACCCCGGCACCCCGGCGAACATGGGGGAGGTGCGGGCCACGAGGTAGACCCCGGCGTTCACCATGGTGGCAGCGTGGATGAGGGCGCTGATGGTGGTAGGAGCCTCCATGGCGTCGGGAAGCCAGACGTGCAGCGGGAACTGGGCCGACTTGCCCACCGCCCCGAACAGGAAGCCGAACGCCGCCGTGGCCAGGGCCACGGGGGGGATGCCCCCCTGGGCGGCGAGTTCCATGAGCCGGCCGAGGTCGAAGGTGTGGGGCTCCACGCTGAAGTACAGGGTGAGGATGCCCACCAGCAGGCCCACATCTCCCACGCGGGTGACCAGGAAGGCCTTGAGCCCCGCCCGGGCCGCCTTGGGGTCTTCATAGAAGAAACCGATGAGAGCGTAGGAGCACAGCCCCACCACTTCCCAGAACACATAGAGGATCAAGAGGTTCGAGGTGAGCGCAAGCCCCACCATGGCCCCGATGAACAGGATCAGCAGGCTGTAATACCGGGTGAGGTCCCTCTCCCGCTCCATGTACTTTACGGAGTAGAGCACGATCAGGGCCCCGATGCAGCCGGCGATCAGCACCAGGAACAGAGAGAGCCCGTCCCTGAACACGCTGAAGTCCGCCAGCCCGGGGAGCCAGCGGAAGGCCACCCCCGTCCCCGCCGAGGTGAGCGGCACCAGGGCCAGGGCCAGGCCGGCGGTGGCGAACCCCACCAGGTTGGCGAAGGTGTACCTTGCCGTGGGGCCGGCCAGGGCGAACAGCGGGACCAGCGCCGCTCCGGCCAGCGGAACCAGGACCACCCACGCGTATGCCGACAAACCTCATCCCTCCCCGTGACGGGCCGCAGGGCCGCCTCTCAGCCCTTGAGCCGGGTGAGACGCCGGGCGCTGATGCCGCCGTAGTGGCGGGCCGCATTAACCACAAGCGCCAGGGCCACGGCCACCACCGCCGCGTCAAGCGTGATGCAGACGATGGTGAGGGCGGACGCCACGCCCTGCTTGTCTAGGTTCAACCCGGCGGAGACCAGGCACAGGGTGACGGCCCGAGCCAGGACCTCGATACCAATCAAGACCTTGATCAGGTTGCGCTGGGTGGCTACGCAGAACAGCCCCAGCCCGACCATGATCACCACTGCGGCCAGGTCGCTGCGCCAGAGCGTCGCCATGTCCCAGGTCATCGGCTTCCCTCCGTTCTGAACAGCACCAGCACCCCAAGCGCCGCGGCGAACACGACGGCGGCCTGGACCACCAGGTCCAGCCCCCTCGAGTTCCACAGGAGCTGCCGCGGATCGCCGGCCCCCGCCGTCCCCGCAGGCACGGGAGCCTCACCCACCAGCACCCAGCCTATCAGCGCCGCGGCCGCAGCCACCAGGACCAGCGCCACCGCCGCCCACGCCCAGCGCGCGCCCCTGCCCTCACTCACCGCCGCTCCCCTCCCGCGCCCCGGCCACCAGGCTGATGGCGGTCACAAACAGCACCGTCACCAGTCCGGCGGCCACGCTCAGCTCGAAGGCCGCCGCGAACGGCGCCTTCATCAGGAAGAACAGGATGCTCAGGGTGAGGCTGGCCACGGCCAGGGCGATGGCGGACTTGAGCAGGTCACGGAAGAACACCGCCGCCGCCGCAGAGGCCAGCAAACACAAAAGAAGCGCCGCATGCAGCATCCCTTTCCCTCCCTCCTAACCCTCCTCATCACAGCCCGGCCGCAGGCCCGGCGCCGTCCCGGACCCCGGGCGGCCCCGGTGGGCGGCACCCCCCGCGGCCTCCCCTTGTTTATTAGGATCCGATCTCGTGAATTCCTCCTTTGGGCGCGTTTTCGGACTTTTCTGCCGAGTCTGCTCGGGCCCAAAACCCCTTTGGAACTTGCCGGGAGGGCGCTGGCGCCCGTGGGAGGCTGACGTAGCGGCTCCGCCCAACAGCCGCGGCCCCGGCCTGCCCCGCGCCGCGGCGGCCGGCGCCTAAGGGCAGCTGGCGTCGAATGCAGCCTTCACCTGGGTGCGGAGCTCCGGGTCGACCGCCAGGTCTACGCCGGTCATGGCCAGCGCCTTGGCCGCCAGCACCGCCGCCTTCAGGGCCCGCGGGGAGTTCGCGGCCGCAGCGAACTCCGGGGTGTGGGGCACGCAGCCCGCCACCATCTGGACGTAGGCGTGAACGGCAGGGACCACCCGGCTCACGTTACCCATGTCCGTGGAGCCGGCAGCCCGGGGGGTGGGGTCCTCGACGGACGCGCCCAGAGCTCGGAGGTTCTCCAGCAGAGCCTCGGCCAGGGGCCGGTTGGTGAGCAGGGACTGGTAGGGACGCGCAAACGGCCGGACGCTCACCTGGGCGCCGGTGGCCATCGCCGCCCCGCGGGCGCAGGCCTTTACCCGCTCCACCGCCTGGGCCAGCAGCGTCTGGTCGGGCGCCCGCACGTAGAGACGCACCTCGGCGTACTCGGGAACCACATTGGGCGCCGCCCCGCCCCGGGTGATGATGCCGTGCACCCTCACCCCGTCGGGAAGGTGCTGCCTTAAGGCGTTTATGGCGTTGAACGTCTGGATGGCCGCCTCTAGAGCATTTATCCCCTCCCAGGCAGCCCCCGCGGCATGAGCGGCCTTGCCCCGGAAGGCAAACTCCAGGGCCTCGCGGGAGGTTGTGGCCACTGCCACGGCGGTATAGGCCGCGGGATGGAACATGAGCGCGGCGTCCACCCCGGAGAATGCCCCCTGCTCTACCAGCACCACCTTGCCCCCCGCGCCCTCCACCGCGCCTTCCTCCGCCGGGCAGCCGAACACGCATACGGTGCCCTCCAGCCCGCCCTGTTCCAGCGCCCGGGCCAGGCCCACGGCCGCCCCAGCCGAGGCCGTTCCCACCAGGTTGTGGCCGCAGGCGTGCCCCACCTCGGGGAGCGCGTCGTACTCCGCCAAAAAGGCCACGCAGGGCGCCCCCCGGCCCCACGAGGCCCGAAAGGAGGTGGGCATTCCGCAGAGACCGCTTTCCACCTCAAACCCGCGTTCTGCCAGGAACTCCGTAAGCCACGCCGAGGCCCTGCTCTCCCTAAACCCCAGTTCGGGATTGGCGTGGATCAGCCGGCAAAGCCTCTCCAGCCGCGGCCTCACCTCCTCCACCGCCAGGGCGGCAACCTCCTTCAGCCACTGCCGGTCCCGCTTCACCCCGTGTGCCACCCCCTCGGCCGCGGCTCTTCAGGGAAGGAAGGGGTTGGTCCTGCCCACCCCGGTGGGCGCCGCCGGGAGGCCGGCCCGCCCCCCCTTGAGTTCCGGGTCGGTGAAGACGCAGATGGTATAGCGCCCAAGCACGCAGCCCGGAGGGGCCGCCGCCTGCTCTGCCGCCGAGCGGACAGGGACCTCCCCGCCCCCCTGCGCCGCTGGGGCAGAGGACCGCCCCAGCCACACCCGCTCCACCCTCACCAGGCGGGGCATCGACTCCAGCAGGTGGAGGAAGCGGAGGTGGCCCGGGTAGGGCCCGCCCGCCTCCAGCTCCACGGGGTGGCGGAGGTAGGCGCCCTCGGCCTCGGCCGAAGGCAGCCCCAGCGATCCCAGGACCAGACCGGATTCCCGGGCCGAGACCTGGATGTAGACCAGGAGCCCGATGTCGTCCGCCCTGCCAGGGATCTGGGATTCAGCCCAGGCCAGCCCCTGGGCCACCTCCTTGAGCTGCGCGTCCAGCTGCTCCTCCTGGGCTGCCGTGGCCCTGGCCTGGGAGAGCCTGTCCTCCTCCTCTCTGACCCGTTGCATGAGCGACGCCGCCCTTGACCGGTACGGGGCGTAACCGCCGAAGTAGAGCGCGGAGCCGAGAAACAGGGCCCCAGCCACCACCAGCAACACCTTCTCCCGCCGGGTCAGCCGAGGGGCAGCCAGCGCCACCACCTCCTCACGTAGAGCCGGCGGGGGCCAGGATGGCCGTGATTACGAACGCCACCGGCCGATGCGCCGACCAGGGTCCTGAAAAGGGCTGAGGGAATGCGACCTCCACCGTCTTGAACCGCCCCGACTCCCAGAGGCCGGACATGAAGCGGGCCACCTCCACCAGGTCGGGTGCCGAGCCCTTGAGCACCAGGGCCTCCCTTTTCACTTCCAGCTCCGTGAGCAGCACCTGCCCCGGGACGGCGGTGTCGACCAGCTCCAGAAGGCCGGAAACGGCCGCGGTCCCTTTGGCCTGAGCGATGAACGCCCTCTTGTCGCCCAGTTCCTTGCTCAGACTGGAGAGCTGCGCCCGTTTGGCCAGGACCGGCCGGTAACTCTCGTATTCGGCCGTGGCCTGCCGTAGCCGCGAATCCAGCGCCTCCAGGCGGGCCCATGCGGCCCAAGACGCCCAGGCCAGCAGCAGCGCCGCCAGCACCCCGCCCAGCGCCACCAGGGCGCGGCTGCGGCGCCGGCCCTTGCGCAACTTCAGCTCCTCGGGCATGAGGTTGACGGTGGCCAACTCAAACCCCCCTTAGGCCCAGGCCCAGGGCACCGAGAAACTGGGGCCCCAGCCTCTGCCCCCCCCGGTTCAGGGCCTGGGCCGCCCACCCTACCGAGGCCAGGGGGCCTCCGGGACCCAGGAGGTCGGTGGGGTCCGCCACCCAGGCCCGCACTCCCTCCAGCCTATCCTCCATGGCCCGCAGCAGCGACGCCTCGAACTCCTCGGCCAGGCCGGGGGTCCGCCACTCCCCGCCCAGAAGCGCCATGGCGGTGATCGGCACCCCCCGGTTGGAGTTGAGGAAAAAGTCTAGGGTGCGCCGGCACTCCGCGATTATGTCCTCGAGAGCGGCCCTCAGCCAGCCGGCTACCGGGGACCCTGGGCTGAGACCGTGCAGCACCTTGAGCTCCTCGGCCCGCGCCGGGTCACAGGCCTCCCCCCGGCGCACCGCCTCAGCGAGGTCGCGCCCGCCGAAGGGGAGCGTGCGGACCAGACGGGGTGCACCCTCCAGGTACACGGCCAGTTTGGAGGTGGCCCCCCCCAGGTCGAGGGCGGCCAGGGCGCCGGAGCCGGTGTAGTGAGGGAACAGCCGGAGCGCCCTGAAGTTCGCCAGGGCGTCGGCGTCAACAGCCCGCACCGCCAGCCTGGCCAGCCGGAGAGCGCCGAGGTAGCCCTCCACCACCCGGCGGTGGGTTCCCACCAGCAGGACGGGCATCTGGCGGTCCAGCGTCTCGCCGTCCAGGATGGCGAAGTCCACCACTGACTCCTCCCGCTCGAGGGGAAGGTGCTTTTCCGACTCCCATTTGAGCACCTCGGCCAACTCCCGCGGCGTCATGCGGGGGAGGTGGATGGTGCGGAACAACACCCCCGATCCACCTGCGGCAACCACCACGGGACGCCGGCGCAAGGCGCCGCCAAAAAGCCGCCCCAGCGCCTCCGCCACGGCGCAAGGATCGGCCACCCCCCCCTCCGAAACGGCTCCCGGCGGGGTAGGGATCTGGCTCCAGCCTGCCACCACCGCTCGGCCCTTGACCCGCCGAACCTCCACGGCCTTGATGGCATTGGTCCCCACATCCAGGCCTACCAAGGGCACGGAAGGACCGGACACGACAGGCCGCCGGGCCTCTTCCCGCCCTCCTCCGGCCTCAGGACCAGAGCCGGAAGGAAGCTGTCCCGCCGCGCTTTGCGGAGCAGCAGCTCCCCTCGGCGCCGACGGCTCGATAACTCGGATCCGCACGGCGCCTTTGGCGGAGGGTTCGTCCGGCCCCACCCCCCGTTTGCCCGCCCGGAAAGGCCGCAGTCTCCGCTTGTTGCCCTGTGTTTCCCGCTGTTCTGCCCCTGTCTTCCCCCCGGCCGGAGGCGCCGGCACGTCCCCCGCCCCGCCCGGCCGGGAAGCGCCGGCAGCCACCGAGCCCAGCGCGGCTGTGGCCGCCGCCTCACGTTCGCCCGCCGCCTCTTCCTGAAGGGCCGGCGACTGGCGCTCCGGAGCCGCCGCCCCACCGGAAGCCTGAACTCCGCCCCCGGGGGCAGCCTCTTGCCGCGTGGCCGGGGCCCCAGCTCCTGCAGCCGCCTCGCCCTCCACGGCCGAAGCCGTTCCGGAGCCCGGCGGGGCCTCCCGCCCGGGGGCTTCGCCCCCCGGGCTCAGCTCCGGAAAGGCCCCGTGAATGGCGCGTTCCAGCTCCAGCCGGGACTCGCGGTCAAAGGGGGGCACAGCGGGCCGCTGCGAGCCCTTCTCGTCATCCTCCTCCGCCGGCGCGGCTGACGTCTTGACCAGGTCCGCCGGGTTTACCCCCGCCCCAACCGCGGCGGGCTTCCTCCTGCTGCTCCGTCCGCCGCGGATCCGGGCCGCCCGAGCCCACGCACCCGCGGCCCCGCGCGGCCTGAGCGCGCCCGGCCCGAGCTCCGCCGCCCTCCGGCGTGACCTCAGCACCGAAGACCGCACCAGGAGGCCGAGGCACAACAGAAAGAGGTATCCGCCAAGGGCCAGACCCAACAGGGGAGAATCGTCCAAGTAACAGAGAGCCTCCCAGGCCAGGGCCAGAAGCAACGCCACGGCGTGGAGCCCTACCCAAAGCACGCCCCAGGCCACCCTGGCCCCGCCCCTTCCTGGGCGCGAAGGCCTGTCTCCCACCCCGTCTCTCCACCTCCCCCGCCCCGGCGCCGCCCCGCGCTCCGCCTCCCGACGGTTACTGGAGCGCACGGCTCAGTCCCCAGGGTGACCCCTCCACTCCAGGATCTCCATCCGTCCGCCCGGCGCCCCCGGCGGCGGGTTCTCAGCGAAGCGGGGGTCGCCCTCCAGGGTCAGCCTACAGGTTATCTCTACGTCGCCCCCCACGATCCCGCCGGCCACCGACACGGCGCCTCCCCTTACCTTAACGGACTCCGGGCTCCAGAGCAGCGCCTGCACCACCTTGGCCCCGTCCACCTCCACGCCCTCCAGGCCCACCAGGACCACCCAGCTCCCCGGCCCGGTCACGGTGAGCTCTCGGGGTACGTGGACCCTGCCCGTGGCCACTATGGTGACGTGGCCCGAGTACTCGCCCGACACCAGGCACTGCCCGCCTTCCACCAGGATGATCTCGTCGCCGTACGACCCGCCGGTAAAACTCTGGTTGCCGAACAGGTGCTGGGTGCAGTTGGCCCGGTACCACTCCAGGTCCGGCACCGGCTCCTCAACCGCCGGGGCGCCCTCTTCGACGCCCTCGGTCGCCTCAAGGTCGCCGGTGAGCTCCACCTGGCCGGTGAGAGCCAGCCGCCCGTCTATGTACACGTCCGCATCGCCGACGAGATCTCCGTTTATCTGTACGTCGCCTACGATGTTGGCGTCCTTCTTGAGTTCCAGGGAACTGCTGGTATAGAGGGCGTGAGAAAAGGCCCCCCACCCCACCTTGACCCGGGCCTGAACCGTCTCCACCGCCGAACCCCAGCGCCCCACGGAGGTGACCAGCACCACCCCGCCCCCCAGGCTCTCCACCGACACCTCGTAGCGCCCCGCGCCCAAAGGCTCGTCCAGCCCCTCCCTCCATCCGGGGTCGTCGGCCAGGATGGTGCAGGCCTTGTCCAGCCCGCCCTCTGCCACGTTGAACGCCTGGGCGTGCTGCTTCCTGAACTGGGCACCGCGCAGCTCCGACGTGGCCAGCGTCAGCAGGGCAATCCCCAGCAGGCTGATGAGGGCCATAGTGAAGAACACCAGGAGGAATGCCGCCCCGCGGCCCCCGCGGGCCGCCTCGGCCCCCTCCCCTCCCGGGCCCCGACCGGACTTGATCCTCGGGCCGAGCCCCTGCACCTGCTTCACCTCACGGCTGGTTGCGCACCCTGACCTGGGAGGCCAGGCCGAACCGCCTGCTCCCCTCCTCCCGGGCCTCGGCCGCCAAGCTCAACAGCCTATTCTGTGGGTCGTAGCTGGAGCTAAACGCCGTGACCCCCCGGGCCACTTCCTGTGCGGGGTCGGCCCCGCGCTGCCGCCACGCCACCTCCCCATCCAGCCAGTAGCGCACCGTCTGGCCGTCGAGGTCAAGCAGCTGCAGCTCGCCCTGGCCGGCAAGCACCACCGACCGCGCCTGGCGGGCGTCGCGGGCCACGCCGTCCAGCAGCCGGCGCAGATCGGCCTGGGCCTGGGCCTGGGGTTCGCCGGTGCGCAGAAAGTCGTAGCTCAGGAGCTGAAAGCTGTAGGCCACGGCGACGACGAGGCCCAGCAGCATCAGTACCGCCAGCATCTCTACGGCGGTGAACCCCCGTTCCCCCTTGAGCCATCGCCACAGCCGCAAACCGGCATCCCCCCGGGTTGGGCCCCATGCCCAGTCAGGGCCGGCAGACCAGGGTGCGGAGCTGAACGTGCGAAACGCTCTTGGGTCGCGACCAGAACACGGTCACGGTGACGTCCTTAAGGTCGTCCCCCAGAGGTTCGACCTCTACCTCCCACTCGTACCCCGAGAGGCCTTCAAACGGAGGACCCGGGTCGGCGGGCCCGCGGGGCACGTCGGTAATGGCGTCGAAGCCTTGGGCCCGGAGCTGGTCGATCCTGGCCTGGGCCAGCTCCACGGCTACCGTCATGTAGCGGGCGTGGTAGTTGGCGTAAAGGCCAGCGGTAAGCAGCCCCAGCAGGGGGACAAAGGTGATGGCCAGGAGGGCCACGGCCACCAGCATCTCCAGGTAGGTGAAACCCTGCTGGCCGCGGGCCCAGGGCGCCCGCCCCCGTCTCGCCCCGCGCCTGCCCCGGATGAGCATGGGCCATCCCCTCCCGCCTCGCGGCGCCGCTCCCGCCAGGCCGCCTCCTTGCACCCGCTTTCTGGATACCACTAGTTCCACAGCGCCGCTGCATCTTCCTTCTCCCCAGCCGCCGCCGCGCCCGGCGGACGGGCGGGAGACCCGGCCGTCCCTCGGGCCGGACGCCCCCGCCCGGGGAGGAGGGACTGGCGCCGGGGCGCGTCTTAGCCCCAGGGCCAGACGAAGCCGACGAAGCGCGCCCCGAAAAACAGTGCCGCCGCGGTCCCCACCGCCAGAAAGGGCGCGAACGGGATGACGTCCCGGCGGCCCTTCAGCCGCAGGGCCAGCAGCACCACCCCCACCAGCGCCCCGGCCAAAAAGCCCCAGAACAGGGCCACAAGCGCCATCGGCCAGCCGAGGTAGAGCCCCAGCACGCCACCCAGCTTGACGTCGCCGGCGCCCATGCCCCCCCGGCTGAGCAGCGCCGCCAGGGCCAGCACCCCTCCCGCCGCCCCGAGCCCGGCGAGGTGCCAGGGCCAGGCGGCGGGGGGCCGGGCCGCCCCCAGCACCGGCACCGCCAGCGCCAGCCCTGCCAGCACCAGGCGGTTGGGGATGAGGCGGGAGCGGAGGTCGGTGCCGGCGGCCGCCACCGCCAGGGCGGAGGCGGCCAGCCCGGGGAGCGCCGGGACCCAACCCCCTCCCACCCACACCAGCCCGAAGAACAGGGCCGCCGTGAGGGCCTCCACGGCGGGGTACATCCAGGAGATCCCCGCCCCGCAGTGGCGGCAGCGGCCCCGCTGGAGGAGGTAGCTCAGCAGCGGAACCAGCTCGGCGGGGCCCAGGCGGTGGCCGCAGCCGGGGCAGTGGGAAGGGGGGCTTATCACCGACTCCCCCCGGGGCAGCCGGTGGATGCAGACGCTGAGGAAACTGCCCACGGCGAGGCCCAGGGCGGCGGCGAGGCCCGCCTGGGCCGCCCGGAGCCCAGGGCTGAGAGCCGCGGCGGACGAAAGGAGCCCCGTGAGCACCTGCGCTCACCCCCGCACAAAACACAAAAACAGGGTGGCGGGGTGTTTCAGCCTCCCCGACACCCCCGTCCCGCAGCCCGTCAGTCTTCCCTCACCCCGTCGGGGGTGATGAGAATGCCCTGGTGCGACCTGTCCTTGCTCTCGATCTCGAGCTCATAGTCCTCGGGGTCGTCGTCGGTGTGCTTGTAGTTCACGAAGATGAAGGGGGCGTCGCCCGAGTCTGCGGGGAGGTCGACGTAGTCTTGAACCAGGGTCCGGAACGCGGCGTAAGTCGTCACGTCAACCCCTACGGTGCCGGGGTACTCGTCGTTGTCGAAGTAGTACCTCTCCAGGCCGGCGTGGAGCCCCTTGGCACTGGCCCAGGCCGAGGTCTTGCGCCCCTGGTCCAGGGCATCGGTGACCCGCGGCACCACGATGGTGACCAGGAGCCCGATGATGGCGATGACCACCATAAGCTCTATCAAAGTGAAACCCCGCTCCCCCCTGAAGCGCCTGCAAAAGTGTCGGAACATGGGCCTTCAGCACCTCCCGTCAAAGTCAATCTAAGACCTTAAAGCCGCCGCCCCCCGCCTCTCCTCGCCGGGCCCCACCCAAAAACCCGCCTCGGGCAAGGGAGGCAGGTGCCCGTGGGCGCCGTCGGCAACCTGGCTACTCCCCGTGAACTCCCTCCTCTACTGCGGCGGATCCGCGGCTTTGCGCCCTCGACCTCGGCCGGCCCGGTTCGGCCGTTCCCGCCGTCGCTCGGGCCGATGCTACGTCAGTTCTACGCCGCCCCGCTTTTTCCTCCTCAAAGGGAGGGAGAACATCCTTTCTTGCGCCAGGCTACCTGATCATTCCGAAGATCTGGAACATGGGCATCACGATGGACACCAGGATAAAGCCGACCCCCACGCCCAAGAACAGCACAACGAAAGGCTCCAGCAGCGCGGTTATCCGACCCACCAGCCGGTCTATCTCCCGCTCGTAGAAGTCAGCCACCTTGAACAACATGGCCTCCATGGCGCCGCTTTCCTCGCCCACCGCCACCATCTCCACCACCATGGGCGGGACCACGCCGCTGGCCCTCAGGGGCAGGGCCACGCTGTGCCCCGCCCGGACGGCATCGTGCGCGCGCCGCACCGCGCCCCCCAGAACGGCGCTGCCAACCGCCCTCTCCACCACCTCCAGCGCCGTCAGGATAGGGACGCCGCTCTGCAGAAGCGCCCCCAGCGTGCGGCTGAACCGGGCCAGGGCCAGCTTGGCCAGAAGGTCTCCCAGGATGGGGACCCGCAGCAGCCAGCGCTCTATGAGCCCCTTTCCGCCGGGCGTGGCGGCGAGCCGCCGCAGAGCGAGATAGGCGACGGCGGGAAAGGCCAAAAAGAGGTACCAGTAGACGCGCAGGGCACGGCTCAGCCCCAGCAGCATGCGGGTGGGCAGCGGCAGGACGGCGCCCATCTCCTTGAATATGGCTACGTAGTTGGGCAGCACCACGGTAACCATAAACACCACCACGGCCACGGCCAGGCAGATGACCACCGAGGGGTAGATCATGGCCGACCGCACCTTCTGGTTTACGCCGTCCTCCCGCTCGAAGTGCGCCGACAGCCGGTCGAACACCTCCTCCAGAATCCCGCCCACCTCGCCCGCGGCCACCATGTTCACCATTACGGCGGGGAACTCCCCGGCACGGCGCCTGAACGCCGCGCTCAGCGTCTCGCCCGCCTCGAGGTCGTGGGCCACCGCCTCCAGGCTGGTCCGGAGTCGCCGGTCTCCCGTCTGCCGAGAGAGGATGCGCAGGCTGGACATGATCGACACGCCGGCCCCGATCATGGTGGAGAACTGGCGGCAGAACAGGGCCAGATCGCGCACCCTGATGCGCCGGCCCCGCCGGACGAGAGGGCGGCGGGCCGCCACCAGGCGGCCCAGGTCCCTGTCCAGCTCCAGGCGGGTCACCAGCAACCCCTGGGCACGCAGGGCGTCCACCGCCGACCTCTCATTTGGGGCATCGAGCCCACCCTCGACGGGCCGGCCGACGGGGTCGCGGGCCCGGTACCGGAACCTGGGCATCTACACCAGCCCCCCCAGCGAGGCGTCTGGCGGAGCCCTGAGGCGAAAGTCGGCCTCGCTGATGAGCCCGCGCTGCAACAGGTCTCTGAGGGAGGCGTCCATGGCTATCATGCCGTACTTGGCCCCCGTCTGGATGGCCGACGGCAACTGGTGGGTCTTGCCCTCCCGGATGAGGTTGCGGACGGCGGGGGTGGCGATGAGGACCTCAAACGCCGCGACCCGGCCCGGCCGGTCGTGCCGGGCCAGGAGCTGCTGCGCCACGATGCCCTGAAGCGTCCCCGCCAGTTGCACCCGGACCTGCTCCTGCTGGTAGGGCGGGAACACGTCCACCACCCGGTCTACGGTCTGAGAGGCGTCGGGGGTATGCAGCGTGGCTAGGACCAGGTGGCCGGTCTCCGCTGCGGTCAGCGCGATGGATATGGTCTCAAGATCCCGCATCTCTCCTACCAATATGACGTCGGGGTCCTGGCGCAGCGCGGCCCTCAGGGCGCTGGCGAAGGACGCGCTGTCCACCCCGATCTCCCTCTGCACGATGACGCTCCGCCGGTGCCGGTGCAGGTACTCGATGGGGTCCTCCAAGGTGATGACGTGGCACTTGCGCTCGTTGTTTATCAAGTCGATCATGGCCGCGAGCGTGGTGGACTTGCCGCTTCCCGTGGGGCCGGTCACCAGCACCAGGCCCGCGTTCTTGCGGGCCAGGGCGGCCAGCACCGGGGGCAGGCCCAGCTCCTCGAACCCCGGGATGCGGGAGGGGATTACCCGCAGGGCCAGCGCCACGGTGCCCCGCTGGCGGTAGGCGTTCACCCTGAAGCGCCCCACCCCATGGAGGCTGTAAGAGAAGTCCACCTCGCCCAGTTCCTCGAACCGCCCCCTGAGCCTTGGCTCCAGCAGCTCTTCCGCCATGCGCTGCGTGTCTTCGGGCGCCAGCGCCTGGGTCCCCAGGGGGCAGAGCTCCCCGTTGATCCTGAT
The DNA here is from genome assembly GCA_023511555.1 of Acetobacteraceae bacterium. Classification (GTDB taxonomy): domain Bacteria; phylum Bacillota; class Sulfobacillia; order JAIMBG01; family JAIMBG01; genus JAIMBG01. Next base: position 14,027 of record JAIMBG010000051.1, read on the forward strand.
CACGGGGGGCGACTCCACCGTAAGGTGAAGGTCGGAGGCGCCCAGCTCCACCGCCTGCCGCAACAGTTCGTCGATGGCGGGCCCGCCGCCGCCCACCGGGCTTCCCCCTTTGCTGCTACCTTTCTTCATAGAAGGCCACCCGCTGGACCTCCGCCAGGGTGGTGATCCCTTCTAGGGCCTTCTCCACCCCGTCCTCCAGGAGCGGAACCATGCCCTCCTCCACCGCCTTGGCGTGGACGGCATCGGAGGAGGCTCTGGCGTTGATGAGCTCTCGAACCGCCGGGGTCACCCTCAGCACCTCGAACAGCCCCGTCCGGCCTCTGAACCCGGTCTCCCCGCAGAGATGGCAGCCCGCACCCTCCCAAACCTCGATCCTCCGGGGGGGCAGCCTGAACGTCAGCCTCTCCGGGGCATCCATCTCCAGGATCCGAGACCGCCGGCAGCGCGGGCAGATGGTGCGCACCAGCCGCTGGGCCACGCTGCCGATGACGGACGACGCCACCAGAAACGGCTCCACCCCCCAGTCCAGAAGCCGGGTTATCGCCCCGGCCGCGTTGTTGGTGTGCAT
>JAIMBG010000052.1 GCA_023511555.1 Acetobacteraceae bacterium
CCCCCCCCCCCCCCCCCCCCCCCCCCCCCCCCCCCCCCCGCCCCCCCCCCCCCCCCCCCCCCCGCCCCCCCCCCCCCACCCCCCCCCCCGCCCCCCCCCCCCCCCCCCGCGCCGACGGAAATGGAACAGAAGGCCCAGATGAGCGACAAGGTCATGATGGCCGACTGCCTGTTGAGCCAGAAGCACATGGGGGAACTCTACAACAGCTTCCTGATCGAGTCGGGAACGCAAGAGCTGCGGCGCGACCTCATGGACATACATCGACAGGAAATCGACAACACCTTCCGCATCTTCCAGGCCATGACCAGCCGCGGCTGGTACCGGACGGTGCCGGCCGACCAGCAGACCCTGGCCCAGATCAAGTCGGAGATGCAGGCCTCGCCCGGCGGCGGCCAGGCCGAGGGCTGAGCCCGAAGCACGGGCCCCCGGGGGATCAGTAGCCTCCGGGGGCCCTTCCTCTACCCGCACCACCATCCGGTTGGGAACGCACACCGCCGCCTCCCCGGGACGGCACAGCCATCCCGCCGCGGCACACACCCCCCGCGGGCACAGCTCCGCGGGAAGCCTCAGTACCCGCGCCCTCCCTCCCGCTATCTCCACCCACGCCTCTCCCGACGGCAGGGGCACCCGCAGGCGCCCCTCTTCCTCCAGCCCGGCCCGGGCCACCACCCTCCCCGCCACCTCCACCACCAACCAGCGCCGCCCGGCGCCGCCGACCTCCGGCCCGCCGGAACCGCCGAGAGAGGCCCAGGGCCGCCCGGGCAGCGCAGCAAGGAGCACCGCGAGACCCAGCGCCAGTCCGATTCGGCTCAGCGGCCGGCGGCAGCGGGGGCCGACGGACGGCGGGCAGGGTGCCGGCAGCACCGCCTCCCGGGGGCCGCTGGCCCCAACCGCCTGCGGGCCAGCCGCCGGAGCGCCCGGGGCGTGCGCCGGCACTTGCGGCCTCGCGCCCGCAGCCCCAGGGCCCCGGCCCAGCAAGGCTTCCGCTGCCAGCCCCACCACCCCGCCCGCCGGCAGCCCCAGGCCCAGTGCCCACGCCCCCAGGGGCAGCACGCCCGGGCCGGCCAGGGCCCAGGCGACCGCGATCTGGGCCAGGTTGTGGCAGGCGGCGCCCCAAAGGCTCAGTTGCCGCCACCGCCGGTAGAACCGCGGCAGCCGCGAGAGCTGGGCCATGGCGGAGGCGCTGGCCAGCGCCCCGGCCAGGCTCATCCACGCCCCGGGCGAGAACGGCCCCCCGGCCCAGAGTGACCCCAGAGCCGCCCGCAGCACGGCCACGCCGACCGCAGCCCGGCCCCCAAGCCGCGCCAGGGCGGCCAGGGTGGCCAGGTTGGCCAGCCCCAGGCGGGCCCCGGGCCAGGGAAGCGGGGGCAGCAGACCCTCCAGGGCGTGGAGCGCCAGGCCCAGGGCCAGAAGACAGCCGGCGGCCGCGAGCGGCCGCGGCCCCCGCGCCCCCGCCCGGCGCCCCGCCCCCCCCGGCGCCGCCCCCGTGCGGCTCAGGCCCTCCCCACCCCGGGGCCGGAGGCCGACACCCGGGCGCCTCACGCCTTCCCCACCCCCGGGCAGCGGGACGGCGCCCTGCCAGGGAAGCCCGGCGTGCAGAGGACCCTCCCCTCCTCGTCGACCAGCAGCGCCTCAACCCCCGGCCGCCGGCGGAGCATTTCCAGGCCGCGGGCCGGCCCCAGGACCAGGGCGGCGGTGGCCAGGGCGTCGGCCTCGACCGCTCGCCGGCCCACCACGGTGGCCGACACCAGCCCCTGGGCCGGCATCCCTGTCGTCGGGTCCAGGACGTGGTGGTAGCGGCGGCCGCCCGACTCAAACCAGCGCTGGTAGTCGCCGGAGGTGTCCACCGCCCGGTCCACCAGCTCGATATCGGTGAGGGCCCGCGTGGGATCCCGGGGGCCCTGGACCGCGACGCGCCAGGCGCGGCCGTCCTCGCGCCGTCCCAGGGCGAAGACACAGCCTCCGGCCACCACCAGCCCCCCCGAAACGCCGCCCTGGCGCAGCACCTCCGCCGCCCGATCCACGGCGTAGCCCTTGGCGATGGCGCCAAGGTCCACGGCGGCGCCCGGCTTCACCAGGCGGGCCTGAAACTCCGGCCCCAGCTCCAGGCCCTCGAAGCCCACCAGCTCGAGGGCGCATCGGAGTTCGGCGGCAGACGGGACGCGGGGCCGACCGCCGAAGCCCCAGAGACGCACCAGAGGCCCCACCGTGGGGTCGAAGGAGCCGCCGCTGAAGCGCGCCAGCTCCAGCGCCAGGCGCAGGCAGCCGTATGCTTCGGGGCCGACCTCCACCCAGCCCCCGCCGGAGCGGGCGTTGAGCCGCCCCACCGCGCTGCCGGGGGAGTAGAAGTCGAGGCTTTCGTCCAGGCCAGCCATGACCCGGATCGCCCGGCTCACCGCCGCCTGCACCCGCGGGGCGCTCCCCGGCGGGCCCCAGGCCTCTACCCGGACCAGGGTGTCCATGAGCAGGGCGGACCCCGATGCTCGGGCCGGGGCGGCGCAGCCGGGGCCGGGGAGCCGCGCGGGCCGGGGGACGCCCTCGGCCGGCGCCGGCGCGCGAGCGGCCACTCGGAAGCCGCAGCCCCCGCCGGCCCAGGCCGCCCAGGCAACGAAGAGGCAGAGCGCCAGGACGGGGGCGGCCCGCTGCGCCGCTTCAGCCTGCGGCCTGCGGGGACGGCCGAGGGCCCGCCCGGCCCTCATCCGCCAGCGCCCCCACCGGACAGCGTTCTACGCACAGCCCGCAACCCGTGCACCGCCCGTAGTCGATCACCGCCAGGTTGCCTTCCACCCTTATGGCCCCGGTGGGACAGGCCTTCTCGCAGACGCGGCAGGCCAGGCAGCCGGCACGGCAGGCGCGTCTCACCCGGGCCGCCTCCTGCCGATTCCGGCAGAGCACGTACACTGTGCGGCGCCGGGGCAGGAGCGCCAGCGCGCCCTTGGGGCAGCGGACCACGCACCGCCCGCACCCCGTGCAGAGAGACTCGTCGATGAGCGGCTGGCCGTCCGGCCCCAGCCTGATGGCGCCCTCGGGGCAGACGCGGACGCAGTCTCCCAGGCCCAGGCAGGCCCAGGGGCAGGCCCGCTCCCCGCCCCCCGGCCCGGCGGCCGCCGCCCGGCACTGGCTTAGCCCCTGGTACCGGTAGAGCCTGCGGCAGTTCTCCGCCCCTCCCCGGCACAGCAGCCGGGCCACACGATCGATGGCGTCGTCGGCCGATCCCCCGGCGCCGGCGGAGGAGGCGCCGCCCTCCCCAGGGAGAGGCCCGGCCCCCGCGACGCCCGCCGGCGCCCCTCGGCGGGCCCCGCCGACGGCTTTAGGGTCGCAGCGGTCAGGCCCACAGGGCCCCGGCTCGCCGGGGCCCGGTTCGCCACGGCTGGCCGCCGTCAGCCCCAGCACCGCGGCGATGCGGGCCGCCGCCTCCCTGCCGCCGACCGGGCAGGCGTCGGGGGAGGCCCGGCCCGCCGCCAGGGCCTCCGCCAGGGCCGCGCAGCCTGCGAACCCGCACGCCCCGCAGTTGACGCCGGGAAGGAGCCCCTCCACCTCGCGGGCCCTAAGACTGCCCCGCGCCCCCAGGACTTTTGCGGCCACGGCCAGGAGCCCCCCCAGCACCAGGCCCAGTGCCGCCATCACCAGCAGAGCGGCCAGCGCCCCTCCCCCCTACAGGCAGTGGTCCTCGGCCGCCGACAGGGGCCGGCAGAGTCGGAGCCGAACGCCCCCCGGCCACCCCACGCGCTGCGACGTGCACCGGGCCCGCCGCGCAGGAAACCCCTCCCGGCTCCGCGGCCCACGCCGCCGGCGCCTCAGGGCCGCCCCTGGACCAGGCCGGCGGCCAGGCCCAGAAAGCCCAGGAAGGCTATGGACATCAGCCCGGCGGCGAAGAAGGCCAGCGGCAGGCCCCTCAGCGGCCGCGGGACCTCGGCCGCCTCCAGGCGGCGCCTGATGCCGGAAAACAGCAGTATGGCCAGGGCCCAGCCCGCGCCGCCGGAAAGGCCGCCGGCCAGGGCCTCAAGCAGCCCATAGTCCTGCTCCAGGTTGAGCAGGGCCGAGCCCAGAACGGCGCAGTTGGTGGTGATAAGAGGAAGGTAGATCCCCAGCGCCCGATAGAGCCGGGGCGAGCCCCGCTGGAGTGCGATCTCCACCAGTTGAACCAGGGCGGCGATCAGAAGGACGAAGGCGGCGGTGCGCAGGTAGCCCAGCCCCAGAGGCCGCAGCACCCCGGCCTCGAGCCCCCAGGTGAGACCCGAGGCCAAGGTGAGCACGAAGATCACGGCCAGACTCATACCCCACGCGGTCTCCGGCGTTCGGGACACGCCGAGGAAGGGGCAGAGACCCAGAAACCGCACCAGCACGAAGTTGTTGACCAGTAGGCCGCTCAGCAGGATGGCCAGAAGCCGCAAGCGGCGTCCCTCCCCGGGGGCTCGTGGAGCAGCCGCGAAAGGGCCGGGTGCGCGGCGCCATCACCCCGGGAATAGTGTCGCCGGAAGCGGAGGCGGTATGCAGCAGGCCCCTGGCAGGCTGGGGCCGCCTCCGGCTGAGAGGCCGGATGCCGGCGCGGCGGCCCCCCGGCCGGGGCGGCGAGGCGGCGCACAGTCCGCCGGCTCTAGAGGAAAAGGCCGTGCTCCCTTCCGAAGGCGCGGGCGCGGCCGACGGCCTGCTCGGAGTAGGCGGGGAAGAAGCGGGCCGCCTCCTGGAGCAGGGCCCGGACCGAGATGTCCACCCCGAAGAGAGACGCGGCCACGGCGTCCACCTCCAGAGGGTTGGAGCCGACGACCACCAGGCCCCTGTGCCTATACTCGATGTCATAGGCGCCCCAGGGGGCCTTGCAGGCGCCGTCGTCCCTGTAGACGATGACGTTCTCCAGACCCTCGCAGACCACTACGACGTCGAAGAGGGCGTGGTAGATCAGGTTGGCATCGAGGATGCTCTGGGGGAGGTTCCGGTGGTAGTCGGACCGGTCCGGCTCGGGGATGAGGCCGAACATGTTCTTGAGCCCCAGGCTGTAGCCCATTCCCCCCGGAGAAGCAGAAAGCTTCAGGCGGGCCAGGTCAATGAACAGGGCGTCATTACGTAGTTCATACAGAGCTCGGGGCACGGCACCCAGAAGTTCCTGCGGGAAAGGCCGCGCTAACGCCGGCCGGGCCCGACCTGCCCGGGGCCGCGTCCGAGGCGCCGGCCCGCGAGCCGCCTGGCGCCGGGGCTGGCGCCTCGCCGGCGCCCCCCGCAGCGGACGATGCGCCGGCGCAGGCCGGCTGGCCGCCGAACCGGCTTTGTACCGCGCTGCGGACCACCCCGGCATCGACGGTTCGGCCCGACCAGACCTCCTCCGTCACATTGACGTAGCTGGCGCCGTGCCGGGCAAGCACCGTCTCAAGGCCGGTGTCCCGCAGGAACGCCCTCTGCTGCTCCCTCAGCCACTCTCGAGCCTCGCCCACCGCCTCGCCGGGACCCAGCATTCGAGACCCGTCGGTCCGCCCCGCCGAGTGGCTCTCCACCACGGTCGCCGGCCCCGGCAGCGCCTTAAGCACGAAGTCGAGAGCGAACGGCCCGGTGAAGTTGGCCGGGTGGGGACTGTACCAGTTGACCTTGACGAGGAACCTGCTCCGGCCAGCCGCCTCCGGCCCGGCGGCGGCCGCGATCCAGTCCCAGAGCTGCGACGGCTGGGACACGAAGCCCCAGCGCGTTCCGGTCGGGGAGGACGCCGGGCCCCCTGGCCTGAGGCTCACTACTTGCCCCTCCCTCCGCCTTCGATCACCGCCCTCGGCAGGGCCGCGTGGGCGGCCACCCTGCCTCCCTGATAAGGAACGGCGGCCAAGAAAGCAAGCCCCGCGTCGGTCACCGCCGGTGCCAGCCGACGATCGAACCTCTCCCAGCCACCCGTCCGCCCCGTCAGATGCCGACGGCCGATCAAAGCGGGGGGCCCACGCCGGGTCAAGACCGGCGGCGCCGGACGCCCCCCCGCGCTGCCCCGCGGGCCCACCGGAACAGAGCCAGCAAAGCCCCGATGGTGAAGAAGGCCCCGGGCGGGAGCGCCATCACCAGGGCAGGCGGGAACGCCGGCCCCTCCCCCAGGAGGCGCAGCCCGCCCACGGCCAGGTTTCCCGTCCCCAGGAGCTCCCTAACCGCGGAGATTGCGATCAGCGCCCCCATGAACCCCAGCCCCATCCCCAGGCCGTCGGCGAGCGAGCGGCGCAGCGGCGACTTGGAGGCGAACGCCTCGGCCCTCCCCAGGATGATGCAGTTGACCACGATGAGCGGCACGAACAGCCCCAGGACCCGGTACACCCCGGGCAGGACGGCGTGCAGGGCCAGGTCGGCCACCGTCACGAAGGTGGCGATGATCACGATGAAGGCGGGGATGCGGACGTGATCGGGGATGAACCGGCGGAGCGCGGAGATGAGGCCGTTGGACAGGGTGAGCACGAAGACCACCGCCACGCCCATCCAGAAGCCTTCGCTCAGCCCGGTGGTGACGGCCAGGGTGGGACAGAGCCCCAGGACCAGGCCGAACACCGGGTTCTCCAGGATCAGGCCCTTGAGCAGGTCCCGCCCGGGATGAGCCATCCACACCCCTCCGCCCGCTGGGATTACTGACGCCCCAGCCTCTCGGCCAACCCGGCTGCCACCAGCACCGCCTGCGCCACCGCCCGGGACGACACGGTGGCGCCGGTCACGGCCTGAACCTCCCCCCGCTGTTCAGGCCGGGAGCGGACCACCACCAGGGGAGGGGGCTTGAGCCCCCGGAACTGCGCCAGGAAGGCCGGCTCACCGACCCGGGTCCCCAGCCCCGGGGTCTCGTGGGAGGCCGACACCACCCGGACCCCGGCCACCCGACCCCCGGCTTCAACTCCCACCAGGGTCACCACCGGCCCGCCGTAGCCGCGCGGCGCCACCAGGATCCCCCACCCCACCCTGGTGCCCAGGGAGCGGCCCTCCCAGACCTCGCGGACGTCGGCGAACTCCGGCTGGGTAAGGAGCCGGCGGGCGTCGCCGGTGCGGTCGATGAACCCGGACGCGGCAGGGAGCACCTGCTTGAGCGCCTCCTGCTTGCGGGCCTCGGTCTCGGCGCCGATGCGTGGGGAGGTGAGGCGGTAGGCCACGAACAGCGCTCCCCCTGACAGGGCCGAAATCAGCATGAGAACGCCGGCCAGCCGCAGGACGTCCCTCATACCCCTCCCCCCCTGCGGCTTCCGCGGCCGCCCCCCCGCCCCCCGCCCAGCGGCGGGGGCACCGTCAGCCTCTCCAGCAGCGGCGTGGCCACGTTCATGGTCAGGATGCCGTAGGCCACCCCCTCAGGGTAGGCCCCGAGCGTGCGGATGACGAAGGTGACGACCCCGGCCCCCGCCCCGGCGATGACACGGCCGGCGGGCGTTATCGGGGCGGTGACGTAGTCGGTAGCCATGTAGAAGGCCCCCAGCGTGGCTCCCCCAGCCAGGAGGTGGTACAGCAGGTCTCCAGAGAACGGACGCGGCCCGCCCGCCGCCCAGGCCAGGAAGCCCAGCGACCCCATGAACGCCGCCGGAATGCGCCAGTCTATGGCCCGCCGCCAGATGAGGTAGGCCGCCCCCGCCAGCAGCAGGAGGTCGGAGGTCTCGCCCAGGCAGCCGGCGGTGGTCCCCAGAAACAGCTCCAGGTAGGTAGGCTTGAGCCCCGCGGGGGGCTGGCCGCCCGGCAGCAGCACCGCAAGCGGCGTAGCCCGGGTGACGCCGTCGAAGGGCGAGAGGAAGCTGGTCATCTCCACCGGCCAGGAGGCCAGCAGGAAGGCCCGGGCCGCCAGGGCGGGGTTAATGAAGTTGCGGCCCAGACCGCCGAAAAGCTGCTTGGCCACCACGATGGCGAACGCCGACCCGACCGCCGCCAGCCACCAGGGGGCCCCGCCGGGGAGGTTGAGGGCCAGGAGCAGGCCGGTCACGGCGGCCGAGAGGTCGCCCACGGTGACGGGGCGCCGGACCAGCCGCTGGTAGACCGCCTCCGACCCCACGGCAGAGGCCACCGCCACACCCATCAGCATCAGCGCCCTCCAGCCGAAGAGGTAGACGGCGAAGGCCGACGCGGGCGTGAGCGCCTCCAGCACCCGGCGCATCAGCCGGGGGACGGACTCCCTCGACCGCAGGTGCGGCGCGGGGGCCACGGTGAGCAGGTCACCCTCCGCTTCAGCCACCTCCCTGCCTCCCCGGGGCGGCTCCCGTGCCGCCGGACGCCCGGCCTCCCTTCACCTCAGCCACATCCGTCCCCGTCCCGGCCGCCCCTGCCGTCGCGGCTGGGGCTGGCTCGGACCTCGGCCCGACGGCCTCCCCCGCCCCGGCCAGCTCCGCCTTGGCCAGCCGGATGGCCTGGACCAGGGGCCGGCCCGCGGGGCACACGTAGGCGCAGCAGCCGCACTCCACGCAGTCGCGAAGGTGCCAGCGGTCTGCCTCCTCCAGGAGGCCCCGCTCGGCCAGCTCCGCCAGCACCCCGGGCAAAAGCCCCATGGGGCAGGCCCCCACGCAGCGACCGCAGCGGATGCAGGGGGAAGGCGGGGGCTCTCTGCCGTCTTCGGCCGCGGTGAACACCAGCACGCCGGAGGTGGTCTTGGTGATTGGCACCCGGGCGGTGGGCTGGGCCCGGCCCATCATGGGCCCCCCCAGGATGAGCCGGGCCGGAGGGGCCGAGTAGCCGCCGCAGTGCTCGATGAGCACTTCCGCCGGGGTGCCGATGCGGGCCCACAGGTTGGAAGGGCGCGCCACGCCGGGGCCGGAGACGGTTACCGCCCGACGGATCAGGGGAAGGCCGAGATAGAGAGCCTCCGCCACCGCCGCGGCCGTGGCCACGTTGCTCACCAGCACCCCCACGTGAACGGGGAAGCAGCCCGAGGGCACGGTGCGCCCCAGGAGCCCCCTGATGAGGTGCCTCTCGGATCCCCAGGGGTAGCGCTCGGGGAGGAGGACGACCTCGATGTGGGGAGCCGCCCCGCGGGACTGCGGGTCGGAGAGCGCCGGCTCGGCTTCGATAGCCGCCCTGAGGGCCTCGGCCGCGCCGTGACGGCCCCGTTCCAGGGCCACCAGGCCCCGGGGGGCGCCCACGGCCCTCATCAGCGCCAGGAAGCCCCGCACCACCGTGCCCGCCCGCTCCACCAGCAGGCGGTGGTCGGAGGTGAGGTAGGGCTCGCACTCGGCGCCGTTGAGCAGGTAGGCGTCGATCCGCGCCCCGGCGGGCAGGTCCAGCTTGGCGGAGGTGGGGAAGCCGGCCCCTCCCATGCCCACGATGCCGGCCTCGCGGATGCGGGAAACCAGCTCCGCGGGCGGGAGCGACAGCGGGTCAGGGGCTGGCTCCAGCCCCGGACAGCGCCGGTCGAGCCCGTCGGAGGCTATCACCACCGCCAGGGCTTCGCCCCCGTCGGGGTGGGGCCAGGGCTCCACCGCCTCTACCCGGCCGGAGACGCTGGCGTGGACCGGCGCCGCCAGCGCCGATTCGGGCTCGCCCACCTTCTGACCCAGTAACACGTCGTCTCCCTCGTGCACCAGGGCCCGGCAGGGGGGGCCGGGGTGCTGCCGGAGCAGAATGGCCACCCGGCCGGGGTCGGGGGCTTCCTCCAGGGGACGGCCCAGGGTGAGGTGCTTTTGGGCAGGGAGGCGCACCCCCCGGGGGAAGGCCCGCCGGAGCCCATGGGGAGGGCGCCCCCCCGGACCGGGGCTGGGGAGCCGCCGATCGGGACCCGCCGAACCCGGCCTGCCGCCTGCCACCGCCTTACCCCCCGTCGCCTCGCCCGTGAGGGCGAGTGTGCCGTCGCGTCGAGCGGCGGGGCCGGGCCGGCGGGGGCCACGCCCGACCGGCGCCAGGCCACCGGCAGGCGCTCTGGCCGGCCCCACGGCCCCGGGGGTAGTATGGCGGTTTAGCGCATGAGCCCCGCTGCCGGTTTCTGGAACCCCGCCCCGTAGGGGCGGGGCCTGGCTGGCCTCCGCGCCCTTGAGAGGGCTGCGCCCGAACCGGGAGGGAGCCCCGCCCTGTCGACAGGGGGCGATCCGACACTGGCGCTGAGGCGGTCGAAGGGCGCCGGCGCGTTGCCGGTAGGTTCCGGCGGCGAGTGGGAGGCCGGCGGGAGCGCGGTCACCACCCTGAGATTAGCTTCAACACCTCGCCGGGGTCGAGCCGCTTGAGCCGGGCGTCCGGGGCCAGGCCCGGGGGCAGAGGGGCGGGCTCGAGCGTCCCCGCCTCCAGCCAGAGGGCCTTCAGACCCGCCCGCCGCGCCCCGGCGACATCGTAGGCCAGCGAATCGCCCACCATCACCGCCTCATGCGGCGCGACACCGAGCCCGTCCAGCGCCAGACGGAAGATCTCGGGCGCCGGCTTGCGTACGCCGCAGGCCCCCGAGACGGCCTGGACCCCAAGGTACTGGTTCATGCCGTGCCGTTCCAGGCACCGAGGCACAAACCAGGCGCAGGTGGCGTTGGACACCAGGCCCAGGCTCAGCCCCCGGCCCGTGAGGCACTCCAGGGTCTCGCGGGCCCCGGGCAGCGGCGCCGTGTCCTCCAGGCAGGCCCGGTTGAGGTCCTCTACCACCTCCGCCACCCGCGAGAACGGGACCAGCCCTCCAAGTCCCATGCGCTCCAGTACGTCGAGGACGGAGTCCACGGCTGGCCGCTCCTGCGCGGTTCGGCGCCCCTCCTGCCTGACCCCCAGGTAGAGCTCGTGTGCCTCCCTCAGCCGGGCCACAAGCTCCGGCCGGCCCAGCGTCGAGGACAGTACCTCGAGGCAGGCCCGCGCCAGCCGCCTTATCTCCAGCTCCTCCCAGGACGGCGCCCACACCAGGGTGCGGGCGAAGTCGAACAGCACCGCCGAGACCAGGCTCGACCCCTCCCCTCGGGACGGAGGGTTGCCGCGGCGCAGATGGGCCGCCCCGCCGCCCCCTTACGCCAGGTCCACGTGCTTGAGTCCCGTGCCGGTGTTGACCAGCACCACAGTGTCGCCTGCACCCAGTGCCCCGCTGGCGGCAAGGCGCTTGAGGCCCGCCAGGGCCGCCGCAGCCTCGGGGCAGAGGAACAGGCCCTCCGTCCGGGCGCACCAGCGGAGGGCGTCCAGGGCCTCGCCGTCGCTCACCGCCACCGCATCGCCGCCGCTTTCGCGCAGCACCCGCAGGATGAGCGCGCCGGCCAGCGGGTTGGGAACGCGGATGCCGGAGGCGATGGTGCGGGCACCGGGCCAGGGTTCAACCCGGTCCCGGCCCTCCCTGAGCGCCTTCACCACAGGGGCGCAGCCCTCGGCCTGAACCGCCACCATGCGCACCCGGGGCGGGCCGGCCCAGCCCAGCAGCGAGAGCTCGGAGAACGCCTTCCACATCCCGATGAGCCCCACGCCGCCGCCCGTGGGGTAGACGATGGCGCTGGGCAGCCGCCAGCCGAGCTGCTCGGCGATCTCAAGGCCCAGGGTCTTTTTGCCCTCCACCCGGTAAGGCTCCTTGAAGGTGGAGGCGTCGAACCAGCCGCGCTCCCGGGCCAGGGCCGCAGCTTGAGCCCCGGCCTCGGAGATCAGGCCCTCCACCTGGTGGACCGTTGCTCCCCTTACCCGGCACTCGCCCCCCGTCGTGTGGGGGGCATCCCGGGCTACAAACACTTGGAGCTCGAGGCCCGCCCGGGCAGAGTACGCCGCCCAGGCCGCCCCGGCATTGCCCGCCGTGGCGAGGACCACGCCGCCCGCCCCCAGTTCCCTGAGGCGCGAGACGGCGCAGGAAGCCCCGCGGTCCTTAAAGGTGCCGGTGGGGTTGCGCGACTCGTCCTTTACGTAGAGCCGCCCCAGGCCGAGCCGGCCCCCCAGCCGGTCGCAGGGCAGGAGCGGCGTGAAGCCCTCGCCCAGGGTCACGGGCAGGGCGTCCGGCCCCACGGGCAGCAGCTCCCGATAGCGCCACATGGTCGGCGGCCGTGACTTGAGGCGGCCCGGGTCGAGCGCCCGGGCAACCCCGGCAAGGTCGTAACGGGCCAAGAGCGGTCCGCCGCAGGCGCACAGGTTGTGGAGGCGGGCGCCGGGGTAACGGCGGCCGCATAGCGAGCACTCGAGGTGGGTGAGGAAGGACACCGAGGCACCGCCTTTCCGGGCCGCGGCGGCGCGCCCCCGCGGCCCGGCACAGGGTTCGCCGGACGGGGCCGCATCTCCTCCTGGCCCCGCGCGCCGCCGGCGGGGGCGCAGCGGGGGGAGGCGCGTCCGGCAGGGTTTCAGCGGTGAGGGGCGAACCACCCGGGGGGAGGGGAAAGAGCCGCCGGGGCGCCGCGGGGTAGCCGGGGAGCCGCAGAACCCGCTGGCCCCGCCCGCCCTGAGGAGGTGCCCTGCCGTGGACACGGGCTTCCTGCTCACCGGGTTCATCCTGGGCTTCTCCATCGCCGCGCCCGTGGGGCCCATAGGCGTGCTCTGCATAAGGCGCACCCTGGCCGAGGGGATGGCCTGCGGCCTTGCCTCCGGGCTGGGTGCGGCCACGGCCGACGCTGCCTACGGCTCGATCGCCGGGTTCGGGCTCGTGTCCGTGGCCCGCTTCCTGGTGGGGCATCAGGCCTGGCTTCGCTTCCCCGGCGGGGCATTCCTCTGCTACCTCGGGGCGAGGGCCTTCCTCGCCCGGCCCGCCCCGCCAGCCGCCCCTGGGACATCCTCGTCCCGTGCCAGCCGCCGACGCCTGACGGGGGCGTACGCCTCCACGCTCCTCCTTACCCTCTCCAACCCGCTGACCATCGTTTCCTTCGCCGCCGCGTTCTCCGGCCTGGGGCTGGCCGCCCCGGGTACGGCGCGAGGCTCCGCGGCGCTGCTGGTGGCCGGGGTGTTCTCCGGGTCGGCCCTGTGGTGGCTGGCGCTGAGCGGGGCCACCAGCCTGTTGCGCTCCAGGCTGACGGCGCGGGCGTTGAGGTGGGTGAACCGGGTCTCGGGGCTGATCATCCTGGGATTCGGCCTGGCAGTGCTGCTGAGGCCCCCGGGGGGTTAGGCGCGGGGGTGGCGGCCTGCCGCCGGCGAGGCCGCCAGTGAACTTCCCATGCTGGACGCTGGAGCTTTTCCGCGCCTTTGAAAGGAAATCTACCCCAGCTAGAGAACTCGTGCCAACTTACCGGTGCCCTAGTCGCGGTGGCCTTTGTCCCTGGGACGGACTGAGAGACCCGGCGCGTGGCCCCAGGGGGCCGAAGCCCCCCATCACCGGCAAGAGGAGGTCGGCAGCAATGTCCCCGATCGAGCTCGATGCCGCTGTCCGCAGATTGCGTGACCTGGCGGTGGAACGCGGCGCAGCCGCTGCCAGGCCCATCCCGCCGTTGTCGGTCGTCACCGCGGAGTGGGTGAGGCTCAAGTGCCAGTATGGGTGCGGCACCTACGGACGGCGCCTCACCTGCCCGCCACACTCCCCGGCCCCGTCCGTGACCCGGAAGGCGCTCGACGACTACACCCACGCGATCCTGCTGCACCTGCCCCAGGACTGGGTGCGGCTGCGCGAGACCACGGCCTGGCTGGAGCGGGAGGCCTTCCTCATGGGCTTTCACAAGGCATTCGCCATGCCTGCCGGGCCCTGCCACCTCTGCGAGACCTGCTCCCTGCAGCGTCCCTGCGCCCACCCCGACCAGGCCAGGCCGTCCATGGAAGCCTGCGGAATAGACGTGTACCGCACCGCCCGGAACGCCGGCTTCAGCATCGAGGTGGTCAGGTCCCGCGACTGCACGGCCAGCTACTTCAGCCTCCTCCTGGTCGAGTAGGGGGCCGGGTGAGGCCCCAAATCCCTCCGGTTCGCCCCCGGCCGCTGCCTTAGCGCCGCCGCGCGGCGGGAGGCCGCCTGCCTTAGGGCCGCCGCTCGGTGCGGGGCCCGGGGCTGGCCGGCGCCTGGAACGCCCTGGAGGCTCGGCGGGAGGGATGTCGCCTGACCCACCGCCCAGACGACATCTATGACGTACGTTTTCGACACCCGGCGGTATGCGGGGGAGTACATCGTAAACCGGTTCCACGACATGGGGCGGGTCACGCACACCAATTGCTACGGCGGCGCGGACGCCGTCACTAACCGCGAGCGTCGGAGGCATAGAGAAGTGGCGGGCATTCATCAGGCACTGCTGCCTACACGGACGGCTTGTCGAACAAGTACATCATCCATTGCAGCGCTACCAACAACGGCATTACGGAGGAGGTCGTGCCGTCATGGCACTGGAGCCGTGACGCTAACCCTTACGTGTGCTACTTTAACGCCATAGGTATCGGCGGTTAGGAGGTTTAGGGATGGACCGGAAGTGGAAGGTGGCGGTGGCGCTAATCGGAGTGGCGCTGGCGGCGGGCATCGGCTACGGTGTGAGGACGCTCGCCAGGCAGCCCCTCGAAAGCGGCATTGTGCTCCAGGTAGCCTGGGGGGACGGCCAGGACCAGGTAGGGGTGAGGCGGTGGGAGACCGAGCCCTGGCAGGGCCCGGGGACATTCACGACCGATGGGGCGAGGTTCTTCCTGGCCGATGAGCTAAATCACCGGATTCAGGTCTACGAACGGGGCCGGTGGGTCAGGTCCATCCCCCTGCCACCGGAGGTGGCCCACATTAAGGAGCTCTGCCTTAG
>JAIMBG010000053.1 GCA_023511555.1 Acetobacteraceae bacterium
CGAGAACGCCGCGCCCTACAAGGTCGGAGCGCACCAGCACGCGCCCGAGATCGCGCAGGCCCTCGGCTTCCCCGTGACCTTCGTGCCGCACCTGCTCCCCGTCCGCCGCGGCCTGATCGCGACCTGCTACGTCCGCTCGACGGGGCCGGACCTGCGCGAGCTCCTCGAGGAGCACTACGCGGACAGCCACGTCGTGACCGTGCTCCCGGAAGGCGCGGTGCCCGAGCTCGCCCGCGTGCAGGCGACGGACGGCGCCGAGATCGGCGTGTTCGGCGGGTCCGGGTTCTACCGGTTCCTGCCCCAGGTGCGGGAGGTCAAGGTGGACACCCCTTACGGGCCGCCGAGCGACAGCATCGCGCTGGCGACCGTGGGGGGCAGGCGGGTGGCGTTTCTGCCCCGGCATGGCAAGGAGCACCAGCTTCCGCCCCATCGTGTGCCCTATCGGGCCAACCTGTGGGCCATGAAGCAGCTCGGGGTCAAGCGCATCATCGGCCCCTGCGCTGCAGGGAGCCTTCAGCCCCACATAAAGCCGGGCGACTTCGTGGTCTGCGACCAGTTCGTGGACCGGACCAGCGGCCGGGCCGACACCTTCTACGATGGCCCCATCACCACCCACCTGCCCATGGCCCAGCCCTACTGCCCCGAACTCCGTGCGCTGGCCGTAGAGCAGGCCCGGGCCCTGGGCATCACGGTGCACGATCGGGGGACGGTGGTGGTCATACAGGGTCCCCGCTTCTCCACTACCGCAGAGAGCCGCTGGTTCAGCGGCCAGGGGTGGGAAGTGGTGAACATGACCCAGTACCCGGAGTGTGTGCTGGCACGGGAGCAGGAGATCTGCTACGTCAACGTCTCGCTCATCACCGACTACGACGTGGGCCTCGTGGGGCGGGAGGACGTAAAGCCGGTCACCCACGAGGAGGTGCTGAGGGTATTCCAGGCCAACATCGAGCGGCTGCGGGAGCTGCTGGTCAAGCTCATCGCCGCCATCCCGGAGAAGCGCTCCTGCGGCTGCGGCGACGTGCTCAGGGTGAGCCGGATAAGCTAGGCCGCGGGGGGGCCCAGGGCAGGGGCCGGAGCTGCCGGGCGCCGCGTGGGGCACCAGGCGGGCCCGGGCCGGCCCCGGGCCGGGCGCGGAAGCCGTGCGGGGAGGCCTGCAGCATGGGTAGCGGCTTTGAAACCATAAGGCTCCTCGGCGACGGGGTGGAGCTCATCGACCAGCGGCTGCTCCCGGGGAGGCTGGAGTACATACACACCCGGGACTGGCGCGAGCTGGTTCAGGCCATCAAGGGCATGGCCATCCGGGGTGCCCCCGCCCTGGGCGTGGCCGCCGCGTTCGCCCTGGTGCTGGCGGCGCGGGAGGGCGCCGCGGGCGTCTCCGGATCGAGGGCGGCCGGCCCGGAAGGCGGCGCCGGGGGCGGCCCGGCCCCGGCTGAGCCGTCTGCCCGGGCGGCGGTCGAGGCGGCGGTGCGGGAGGCGGCGCAGGCCGTCAGGGCCAGCCGCCCCACGGCCCGCAACCTGTTCTGGGCCGTGGAGAGGATGCTGAGGGCGGCGGAGGCCTTCGCGGAGCCCTCGGCCGCCGGCCTGGTGAGGCGTCTTGAGGCCGAGGCGCAGGCCGTTTTGGAGGAGGACGTCGCCGGGAACCGGCGCATCGGAGAGTTTGGCCGGGATCTCATATCGGACGGGGATGGGGTGCTGACCCACTGCAACGCCGGGGCTTTGGCCACGGGCGGGTACGGCACCGCCCTGGGGGTGATCCGCGCCGCTTTCGAGCAGGGGAAGCGGTTCCGGGTGTTCGTGGACGAGACGCGGCCGCTGCTGCAGGGAGCGCGGCTCACGGCCTGGGAGCTGGTGCAGGAGGGCATTCCCGCGATACTCATCACCGACAACATGGCGGCCCACTTCATGGCCCAGGGGGCCATCGACCTGGCGGTGGTGGGGGCGGACCGCATCGCTGCCAACGGGGACACGGCCAACAAGATCGGCACCTACGGCGTGGCCGTCCTGGCCAGGGAGCACGGCATCCCCTTCTATGTAGCCGCCCCGTTCTCCACCGTGGACCTGTCACTGAAGTCGGGCCGGGAGATCGTCATTGAGGAGCGCGGGCCGGAGGAGGTCACCACGGTCGCAGGCTGCCAGGTGGCGCCGACCGGCGTCCTG
The DNA here is from genome assembly GCA_023511555.1 of Acetobacteraceae bacterium. Classification (GTDB taxonomy): domain Bacteria; phylum Bacillota; class Sulfobacillia; order JAIMBG01; family JAIMBG01; genus JAIMBG01. The sequence continues at coordinate 2,158 of JAIMBG010000053.1, forward strand.
GTCCACAACCCCGCCTTCGACGTCACCCCCGCCCGCTACATCTCCGCCATCATCACCGACCGCGGCCTGGTCCGCCCTCCGCTGGGGGAGAACCTGAAGCGGCTGGCCCAAGCGGGCTGACTGCCGGGGACACGGGGGCCGGGGCCGGACCGCCCGGGCGCTGGAGCAGGGGGCGGCCGTGGGGTGCCCCTCCCCGCCGGGGCGGGCCAGGAGGGGTCGTGGGAATGGGCCGGTGCGGAGCCCTGAAGGGGGGAGGCCGAACTGCTGGACCCCGCCCTCGTGACCGCCGTTCCCGACCGGGTGGAGCAGGCCGGGACGGACAGGGGCCTGGATGTGGGCCCGCTGGTACAGCGTCTGCTGGCTCTCATCCCCCGGCGGCGGGAGGTGGAGCGGCGGCTGGTGGAGCTGGGCGCGCTGCGGCGCCGCGCTTCAAAGGAACCTCCAGGCCTGCCGAGCGGCGCGGTGGAGGGCGGCGGAGCGCCCGGGAGGGCACGGGGGGCGGGCTGGGGCTCCCGCGCTGAGCTGACGGCGCTCCGGGCGCTGCTGAGGGAGCTCAGGGCCGAGGAGCGGGGCCTCCTGCTCAGCCTGCCCAACCTGCCCGCGCCCGGAGTCCCGGGGGGCCGGGACAGGGCGCACGACCGCGAGCTGAGGCGAGGCGGCCCCCCGCCCCGGGCGCCCGCGACGGCGCGCCCCCACTGGGAGGTGGCCGCCGCACTGGGGTGGTGTGCAGCCGGCGCCTGGCCTCGGCGAGGCACGCCCGGCCTCAGCGGGGGGGTCAGGGCGCCGGCACCGGCGAGGGGGGCCGGCTTGCTCGATGAAGGCCCCGCCCTGCTGAGGGGACTCGCCGGCTTCTTGCTCAGTTTTCACCGCCAGCGCGGCTACCAGGAGGTGACGGTGCCCTCCCTGGTTCAGGAGGAGGAGCTGGTGGCGAGCGGCCACCTGCCCCACTACAGGCAGGGGATGTACCGCCTCGCAGAGGGCGGGGGCTGGCTGGCTCCGTCGCTGGAGCCGGGCATGCTGGGCCGGCTGAGGGGGCGGGCGCTCGATGCGCGGGACCTGCCTCTGGCGTGGGTGGCCTGCGGGCCGTGCTTTCGGGCCCGGGCGGGGGCTGGGGGCCGCCAGGAACGCGGTCTGGTGCGGCTGCACCAGTTCCACGAGGTGAGGCTCCTGCGGGTGGTTTGCCCTGAGGCTGCTGCTCCGGGCGGCGGGGCGGAGGAGCTGGAGGGGGAGGTGGGCCCGCTCCTGGGCCACGTGGAGGAGGCGCTGAGGCGGCTGGAGCTACCCTATCGGGTAGTGCTGCGCTGCTCCGGGCGGCTGAGCTTCGCGGCCGCCCTCACCTGCGACCTGGAGGTCTTAATGCCCTCCCGGGGCGAGTACCTGGCTCTGTCCTCCTGCAGGGCGTACGGTGACTTCCAGGCGCGGCGCGCGGGAATCCGGGTTGGGGAGGGCAGAGGCCACGGCCGCACTCGCTTTGCCCACACCCTTTCCGCCTCTGCCCTGCCGCTGGAGAGGTGCCTGGCGGCGCTGCTGGAGAACCACCAGCAGGAAGACGGCAGCGTGCTCGTGCCTCAGGCGCTGCGGCCGTTTTGGGGCGGTGCGGGGGTGCTGGAGCCGCTGGAGTGGGCCCGGCCTTAGGTGACGGTGCGGTCGGAGGTCGCCGGCGGGGGAGGGGCGCGGCCGGGGTGGGCCGGTACCGGGAAAGGGGGCGGGGGGGTGGCGGGCAGGGCCTGGGAGGCTGAAGGCGAGAGGGTGCGGCTCCGCGACGGGAGGGCGGTCCTCCTCAGGCCGGCGGGGCCCAGGGATGCCGCGGCAGTGCTACGGGTCATCAACGCCGTGGGGGCCGAGAGGCAGTACATCCTCACCGAACGCTTCCCCGCGAGTGTAGCGGAGGAGAGGGTGTTCCTGGCCAGGCTCGACAGGAGCCGCAACCTCATGCTGGTGGCGCAGGAACCGGACAGGGCGGGCGTGGTAGCCTGCGCCGCAGCAATGCAGTTCATGTCGGGGCGCTATCCCAAGTGCAACCACGTCTGCAGCATCGGCATCTCCATCCTGGCTTCCCACCGCGAGTCGGGGCTGGGGACGGCCATGGCGTCCCGCCTGGTGGAATGGGCCGCCCTGGTGGGCTACCATAAGGTCGAGGCCGAGGTCTTCGCCGCCAATGTGCGGGCGCTCCGGCTGTTCCTGGGCCTGGGCTTTCAAGAGGAGGGCCGCCGCATCGACCACGTCCACCTCCCTGACGGATACACCGACCTGGTGATGCTGGGTAAGGTGGTCGGGGTAGAGGCGGGGTCGGGGACGCCATCTGGGGTGGTTGGGCCGGGGGCCGGGAATTGACGGGCTGCGCGGGGAGTGCTATAGTGGGCTTGGCGGAACCCCTTGCGGGGCAAGGGCCCAGTGGGTCCCGGGGTGCTGCCGGGTTGGGCGGAGGGGTGGCAGAGCGGCCGATCGCGGCGGTCTTGAAAACCGCTGAGGGTGCAAGCCCTCCGTGGGTTCGAATCCCACCCCCTCCGCCAGGTTTGTAACACGGGCAGGGACGGCCAGGGCCGGCAAGGGACAGGGGGTTGCTGGCTCAACCGGCCCTGCGGTCGAGGAGGGTTCGGGGTGTATAGCTCCTTTGAGGTGCGGGGCTTCCGGTGCTTCGAGAAGCTCGTGCTGCCTTCGTTGGCTCGCGTCAACCTCATCGCTGGGGTTAATAACATAGGCAAGACCAGCCTCTTGGAGGCACTGTTTATTCACTGTGGGGCTTACAACCCCACCCTGACCCTGACGGTGAATGGACTTCGGGGCATATCGAACGTTAAGCTCGAGTTTGGGTCGCCTGAGAGCCCATGGGACTCGCTGTTCCCCCGTCTTGACACGTCCAGGGTCGTGGAACTCGTCGGCGACGGGAGGACGTTGCGGCTGAAGGTGGTGCGGGAGGCTCCCGGCCTGTCAGGAGTGTCGGAACTCGTGGGAAGACCTGCAGATCCCCAGGCTCCAGTCAGTTCCTTAGATGTAGCCAAGGTGGTGGAGCTCGAGTACAAAGACGAACAGCGGACGGGGCGGCACTACCTGATCATCGACAGGACAGGGATCCGGGCTCAGCCTGCCCCTCCGCCGCCGCCATTCCCTGGGTTCTTCCTGGGGGCTCGCGTACGACCGACTCTCAAAGAACTTGGGGAGCGGTACAGCAAACTGGAGCTGCGGGGTGACCAGGCCCTCGTTCTGGACACGCTGAAGGTCATCGAGCCCCAGCTCGAGCGCGTGGCCCTGCTGTACTTCGCTGACCAGCCCGTCCTTCACGGAGATGCGGGCTGGGGCCTTGTCCCCCTGCCGCTGATGGGGGGCGGCATGGTCTGCCTTGCAGAGATCGCCATCCACGTCGGCAACGCCAAGGGCGGGGTGCTCCTTATAGACGAGATAGAGAACGGCCTGCACCACTCGGTACTGCGCGAGGTGTGGAGGGTGCTCGGGGAGGCTGCGCGGCGCTTTGACGCCCAGGTGTTCGCCACTACCCACAGCATGGAGTGTATCATCGCCGCTCAGCAGGCCTTTGCTGAAGAGGGGCACGCGGGAGATTTCTTGCTGCACAGGCTGGAGCGCGCGACTCAAGAGACCAGGGTCGTCACCTACGATCCCGAGACGCTGGGGGCAGCGATAGAGATGGGGCTGGAGGTCCGGTAGCATGGGGCCACAGGATCCTGGGCGGTGCGATGAGGAGGCAGGGCTTCGGGCTGAGGGGAAAAGGGTAGAGATAACCGAACCCAGCCTGTTGCTGGTAGATTGCAAGGATGACGAGAACTTCGTCAAGGGCCTACTGGGCTACCTTGGGCTTTCACGCACACAAGTAGTGCGTGCCGAGGGCAAAGGCTTGTTCGCAGTCCGACTGGCTGCGGTCCGCCGTGCCACCGGCTTCGATATGGTCGAGTCCCTCGGCATAGTGAGGGACGCTGACGCCGACCCTCAGGCAGCTTTTCAGAGCGTTTGCAGCGCGCTGAAGTACGCGGGCCTGGCCGTGCCGGAGCGGCCGCTCAGCCCCGCCGGGGGGAAACCGCAAGTATGCGTCATGATCCTGCCTGATGAAGCCAGCCGGGGGGCCATAGAGGATCTCTGCCTGCGCTCCGTGGAGTCTGACCTTGCCATGCCGTGCGTGGAAAGCTACTTCCAGTGCCTCAAAACGTGCTTCCCTGAGGCCCCGGTCGACAGCGCCAAGTCCAGGGTCCAGGTGTTCTTGGCCTCGAGGCTGGAGGCGGGGATGTCCCTTGGGGTCGCAGCACAGAAGGGTTACTGGCCGTGGGACAGCCCGGTCTTCGACGAACTCAAAGACTTCCTGCGCCAGGTTGCCCGCCAGAAGGCGAGGGAAGGCTGTGCTCCCTCCGCTTGATCTTGTGCCCCACAGCGCGCCATGTGGAGGCTGCACCACCGTGTTGACCCTCTGCGGCATCGACGTCGGCTCGCTGCGCACCCCCGCCCACGTGGCCTGGCTCCTGGGCCGCTGCTTCCTCCTCGACCTCTACCTCCCCTCCGTCCAGGACCCGCTTCCCCGGCCTCCCGACGGCTGGCCCCCTCCCGCCTGCATCGCCCTGGACGCCCCCCAGGGGCTGCCCCAGCCCGGCCAGTCCGCTCGCGCCTGTGACCGTCTGGCCAACGCCCCCACCCGCCGCCTGCCCGCCGACCGCCGGGAGCTTTCCGCCTGGCGCCTTTACCGGGGCCTGGTGGAGGCGGGGGTGGAGCTGTTCTGGTCCATATACGAGCGGGGGCTGGGCTCCGTCGCCGGGCTCGGGGGGGTTCCCCCTGGCCCGGTGCCGACCGTTGTGGAGACCTACCCCCGTTACGTGATCCGGCGGCTTTGGCCAGAGCTCCGCATCCCTTCCAAGACCGGCGCCCCTCAGGATTACGTGGACGCGGTCTTCGGCCGCATCCGGCGGGCAGGTTACTCCTGCGGCGCAGTTGCGGCCGGGCCGCCGCGGACGGGAAGCAGGGGGTTCCTGGCCGTGGACCACGTCGACGCCATGGTGGGGGCGCTAGCCGCTGAGGCCTGGCTGGCGGCGGGCGGGCCTCCGCCGGGGACTGTGGGCCGCGCCCCCGCCGCCGACTGGGAAGGCCGCGTACTCAGAGAGGGTTTCATCGTCAGCCCCTGAGAGCTGCAGGAGGCGGACGGAGCCCCCCTCGATCGCCAGGTTGAACGCTGCCGGCCGACGTTGCCCGGTCGCGGCACGCCGGATGCCACGAATCCCAGACCGACAGGCACCCCTCGGCGCCCGCCTCCGCCCACTGTTCCTCGACAGCAACGCGCTTCATTCGCGGCCTCACGGGGCCGCTGCCCCCGGCCCTGCTTCGTCCCTGCAGGGCGGCAGCCGCGACCGCCACAGCAGGGTGACCCCGGGCGCCTGCCGCCACCACGCCCGGTCTAGCTCCAGGTCGCGGCTATAGTGGAGGAGCTCGTGCCCCGAGGCGTCCAGCGCCACCACTATCAGCATCTCCAGCCCCGCGCCCTGGGCGGCCAGGTCCGTCACAGTCGCCCAGATCCGCTCCATGTACCGGGGGAGGAGGGCGTTCAGGGCTCGGGGGCCGCCGGCGCGGATGGTGGCGCGGACAGCGCGCCCCCCGCGGGGTGCGGATTCGACTGCGGCCTGCACCTGGACGCCCTGCCCTCTCAGCGTCTGCGTGACATACTGGCCCAGGGCCTCGTCGTCCAGCAGGTCCAGGTTCCTCTCCACCGCAGGGGGACGATGGTGGGAGGCTACCGCCACCCATCCCAGCGCCGCCCCGGCCAGCACGGCCAGAACCACCGCGAGCACCACCAGTCGCTGCTGCATGCCTGCCCTCCCTGGCAGGGGCGAAGGCCAAAGGGCGGGGGGCGGAAGTCACCCCCCGCCGCGTCCTGCCGTCCCCTCCCCCCATATTATCGGGCGTATTCTCCGCAGGTCAAGGGCCGAGGCGGGAGGAACGGGGGCCCCGGGGTCGAAGTGGACCATGCCGGGGCCGCGGCCTATTCTCCCGCCCGCCGGTCCCGAGGGCGAGCGGGCAGGAGGGTGGCGGCGGAATAGGGGACGGGCGTGGGGATACTTAGCCTCGGGGGTGGTTCCTTGAGCCGGCGCTTTCTGCGCACCGTCGAGGACTTCACCTGCCACAAGTGCGGTGCCCGGGTGAAGGGGGACGGCTACACCGACCACTGCCCCCGCTGCCTGTGGAGCCTCCACACCGACGTCAACCCCGGCGACAGGGCCGCCGGGTGCCTGGGTCCGATGGAGCCGGTGGGCGTCGAGCAGAGGCGCGGGCGCTTCGTCATCGTCCATCGCTGCCTCAGATGCGGCGCCGTACGGCGCGTCCGGTCCGCGGTCGGGGACAGCATAGACGCCATTCTGCGGGTGGCAGACGGCGCCGCCCGGAGGGGGCCTCCCGGCCGCGGCCCGGGCCGGCTGCGCCGCCGGCGTGAGCAATGACCGTTGTCTTGAGGGCCGGGATGTGCTATCATAGTAGAGCAGGTATGCCATTCCCCGGCGACGGGGCCAGGGAAGGGTGGCCGAGAGGCTTAAGGCAGACGCCTGCTAAGCGTCTAAGGGGGCTTAAACCTCCTTCGAGGGTTCGAATCCCTCCCCTTCCGCCAGGATTGCGCCCGTAGCTCAGCTGGATAGAGTAACGGACTACGAATCCGGGGGTCGCAGGTTCGAATCCTGCCGGGCGCACCACGTTTTACGCCGTCCCCCGGGCATCCGCGGTGCCCGGGGGGCGGAGCAGGTGGGTCTTGGGATCGGGTTCTGCCCGGATGGGTTTTGCGCCCGTAGCTCAGGGGATAGAGCAGAGGTTTCCTAAACCTCGTGTCGGGGGTTCAAGTCCTCCCGGGCGCACCAGAGTTGACGGGTCAGGCAGGGGGCGGGGCGGTTTGGCCGGGCACGAGGACTTTATGCGGGAGGCCCTGGCCGAGGCCCGGCTGGCCCTGGCGACGGGCGACGTGCCGGTGGGTGCCGTGGTGGAGCGCGGCGGCCGTGTCATCGGGCGCGGCCGCAACCGCCGCGAGGAGCTGGGCGACCCCACCGCCCACGCGGAGCTTCTGGCCCTGAGGGAGGCGGCCGTGGCCGTGGGGGGCTGGAGGCTCACGGGAGCCACGGTTTACGTGACGGTGGAGCCTTGCCCCATGTGTGCCGGGGCCCTGGTCCTGGCCCGCGTCGAGCGGCTGGTCTACGGGACGGCCGACTCCAAGGCGGGGGCCGTGGACTCGCTCCTTGACCTGGTCCGGCACCCGCGGCTCAACCACCGCCTGGAGGTCGTGTCGGGGGTGCTGGAGGCGGAGTGCCGGGGGCTGATCGAGGGGTTCTTCGCGCGCCTGCGGTGAGCCGCCCCGTCCGCGGGAGGTCTGCGGCCAGGCCTTTGGGGGCTGTGGGGCCGTGGAACGAAGGGGAAGGGTGGCTGAGAGGTCGAAAGCGCCCGACTCGAAATCGGGTAGGCGGGCCAAAACCCGCCTCGTGGGTTCAAATCCCACCCCTTCCGCCATAAACTAAGGATCAAGCGGGCTTTGGAGGCCGGGCCGGCCCTGGGGGGCCGGCGGGCGCCCGGAGGGGTGCGAGAGCGGCTGATTCGGCGCGCCTGGAGAGCGCGTAGACGGGCGCAAACCTGTCTCGTGGGTTCAAATCCCACCCCCTCCGCCACCTTTGGTCCGTCCCCCGTTTTGGTCGTGCTAGACGGGGAGGTAGCGGTGCCCTGTAACCCGCAATCCGCTATAGCGGGGTCGAAGTCCTGCCAGAGGCCTGACCCCTGTGGGGTCCGCCCGGTCTAAGGGGCGACGAGGCCTGGGTCCCGCGCAGCGGGCACCCTCGAACCCCGCCAGGCCCGGAAGGGAGCAACGGTAAGGGGGAACGCCTGGGTGCCGCGGGGGTGCCGAGGCGGAGCTACCTGGGCCGGTAACGCCTGGAGGGGCAGGTCAATGCCAGGTGCACGACCTTGAGCTTGCGTCCCCGGGGAGGCTTCCCCCCGGGGCGCTTCATTCCCCAGGGAATGGACGGCCACTGTGCTGCCGGGGGCGCGGCTGGTGTGCGGCAGCCCGCCGGGGCCGGGCAGCCCCGGCTGGAGGCCCGGGCAGGGAAAGCCCCGTTGCGGAAAGAATGCTCCAGTCGGGCCGGCCGTCGGCGGGGGGAGTTCCCTCGGCCGCGGGCCGGCCGAGGGCCCGGGAGCGGGGAGGTTGGGGGGAGGCCGTATGACCCACCTGGCTCTGTACCGGGAGTGGAGGCCCCAGACCCTGGCTGAGGTGGTGGGGCAGTCCCACGTGGTGCGCACCCTGCGAAACGCGCTGCTGGCGGGCACCACTGCGCACGCCTACCTGTTTGCCGGCCCCAGGGGGACGGGAAAGACCTCGGTGGCCCGCATCCTGGCCCGGGCCGTAAACTGCCCGGAACCCCAGGAGGGCGAGCCCTGCAACCGCTGCCCCCTATGCGTGGAGATCAGCCAGGGGGCCTGTCTGGACGTGCTGGAGATAGACGCCGCCTCCAACCGCGGCATCGACGAGATCCGCGAGCTCCGCGAAAAGCTGCGCTACGTGCCGGCACGGGCCCGGTTCAAGGTGTACATCATTGACGAGGTCCACATGCTCACTCCAGAGGCGTTCAACGCCCTCCTCAAGACCCTGGAGGAGCCGCCGGAGCACGTGCGCTTCGTGCTGGCCACCACCGAGCCGCACCGGGTGCCCGCCACCATCCTCTCCCGCTGCCAGCGGTTCGACTTTCACCGGCTTTCCCCGGGCGACGTGCTGCGGAGACTGCAGGAGGTCCGCGCCCGGCATGGCCTCAAGGTCGATGATGGGGCCCTGCGCCTCCTGGCCCGCCACGCCGACGGCTCCCTGCGTGACGCGTTGGGGATGCTGGACCAGTGCCTCTCCTTCGCTGCCGCGGGCGTCGGCGAGGGCGAGGTCCTGGACCTCCTGGGCGTTCCGCCGTCCCTGCGCTTTGCCGAGCTCTGCCGCAGCCTTGCCGACTCCGATCCGGCCGCGGTCCTGCGGACCCTGGATGAGCTGGTCTCCGCCGGCTACGACGTGGCCCAGGTGGCCCGCGACTGGCTGGCCTACGCCCGCAGCCTGCTGCTCGCCGGCCTGGAGTCCGCGGAGCGCCCGGCGGTCTCCTACCTGGCGGAGTACTCGCCGGAGGAAGTGAGCGAGCTGCGGTCGCAGGCCCGCCGCCTGGGCCGGGCGCGGCTGCTCGCCCTGGTGGAGGGCCTGATCCAGGCCGAGGCCCAGATGAAGTGGTCGCCCCGCCCCCAGCTCCTGCTGGAGCTGCTGGCTCTGCGCCTTAGTCAGCCCCCCGCCGAGGCAACCGTAGCCCCCTCGAGGGCCGCCCCCGGCGCCGCCGCGGAACCGGCGGCCCGGCAGGCGGCAGGCCCTGCGGCCCCTGCACGTCCGGCCGCCCGGGTTCAGCCCGGCCCCCCGGCCCCGGGCGCGGTGGCAGCGCAAGGTCCAACCTCAGCCCCGGTGCAGCCGCCTCCCCCATCCCCCGCCGGCACGGTCGCCGGGGTGCCTGCCTCACCGGCCGGCGCCCCGGCAGCGCGGCCCCAGGAGGGCGGCCCGCCCCGGGAGGCTGCCGCGGTCCCACGCCCTGCCCCGGTGCGATCTGCTGCCGGCGCACCTCCGGAGGCTGAGCCCGGCGGGCCTTCCGCCGCCCCGGACCTGGAAAGCGTTCTGGCGGTGTGGCCGCAGGTGAAGCAGGTGGTGTACGCTGTGAGCCGGCCTCTCGCGTCGCTGCTGAACCACGCGGAGCCGGTGGCCGCCGGCGGGGGAACGGTGGAGTTGGAGGCGGCGGAGGTCTACCGGGACGGGATCATGCGCGGCGAGCGCAGGCGCATAGTGGAGGAAGCCCTGGGGAAGGTCTTGGGCCAGAAAGTTCGGCTGAACTGCCGCCTGCGGAAGGAGGGCGGGCCCGCCGGACGCGTGGCCTGGAGGGGTGCCCTAGGGCAGAAAACCCCAGCTCCGGGGCTGGGCATCCTCACTCCGCCCGAGGGGGCGCCGCCGGCTCCAGTCGCCTCCCCGCCACAGCAGGCGGGGGCCCCGGTCCCCGCCCCGGTCGTGGAGCCGCTCGCAGGCCCGCCGGCGGGAGCGGCTGCCCCGGCCCCGGGTGCGGCGGTCCCGGGGACCCCTGGGCAGGGCCCCAGGGGCCGGGCGAGGGCTGGTCGGCGGCCGGCTGGTGCAGGGCCCGCCGGGGCCGCCGGGTCCGCGGGGCGCGGTGGGGAGCCAGGCCCGGCCCCCGCTGGCGGGGTCGAGGGCCCGCCCGGGCCCGCTCCCGGCGTGGGGGCGGCTGAACCCGCGCCCACCGGCTCATCCCCGGTGCCGCGAAGGGGTCGCCGGGCTAAAGAGGCGCTAGAGGCCGACCGGGAGGCTGCGCTGGCCCTGGAGATAGTGGGCGGCCGGCTGGTGGACCCGGGGGAGCTGGGTGTCCCGGGACCAGACCGGGAAGGGAGGTAGAGGCATGGGGATCGGCGATTTGGGCCGGGCGCTCAAGCAGGTGCAGAAGCTGCAGGCCGAGGTGGCCCGGCTGCAGGACGAGCTGGAAAGGCGGCTCACCGAGGCCACCGCTGGGGGCGGGGCGGTCAGGGTCGTGGTGCGCGGGGGCAGGACCCTGGAGAGCATTGAGCTTCAGCCCGAAGTGGTTGACCCTCGGGACATCGGCCTGCTGCAGGACCTGATTCTGGCGGCGGTCAACCAGGCCCTGGCCCGCGCCCACGAGGAGGCGCAGGCCGAGCTGGCCAAGATAACCGGCGGGCTGAAGATTCCCGGCCTGCCGGAGTGAAGGGTGACGGTGGGGTGTACTACGCCGAGATCATCGCCCGGCTCATTGAGGAGCTGAACCGGCTGCCCGGTGTGGGGCCCAAGACTGCCCAGCGGCTGGCCTTTCACCTCCTGCGGCGCCCGTACGAGGAGGTGAGGAGGCTGGCCGAGGCCATGGTGAAGGCCCGGGAGGGGGTGCGCCGCTGCTCCCAGTGCTGCAACCTTACTGACATCGATCCCTGCCGCATATGCCGCGACGAGCGCCGCGACCGCAGCCTGATCTGCGTGCTGGAGGGCCCCGCCGACGTGGTGGCCGTAGAAAAGACCAGGGAGTACCGGGGGCTGTATCACGTGCTCCATGGCTCGCTGTCCCCCGTTGATGGGGTGGGGCCCGACGACCTCTGCATCAAGGAACTGCTGGAGCGGGTGGGCCGGGGCGGAGTGCGCGAGGTTGTGCTCGCCACCAACCCCGATGTGAAGGGCGAGGCCACCGCCCTCTACCTGGCGCGCCTGCTCAAGCCGCTGGGCGTCGTGGCTACCAGGCTGGCCAGGGGGCTCCCGGTGGGCGGCGACCTGGAGTACGCCGACGAGGTCACCTTGGCCCGCGCCCTTGAGTTTCGACGGGAGGTCTGACGTCGGGCGGCCCGCCCCGGACCTGGCGCCCCCGGCCTCCTGTGGCTTCCCACGGCCTCTCCCGCGGCATGCCCTCCGCCTCTGCCCGGCCCCCTGGACCCTCTTCCCTGGCGGCCCGCGCATAGTCCTCCCTTCCTTCTGGACAAAATTTACTTAAAGCCCGGGGGACGCCGCCATCTGGGGCCGGGCCGCCGGGCGTTGCCGCGCTACGCCAAAGGCGGAGGGTGGGCCGGGATGGGCGTGCTGTGGAACCGGGTGAAACTGGTTGCGTCGGCGCTCGCGGCGAGGGCCTGGCCGGATTCTTATCCGGTAAGGCCCCCGGCGGTGCCCGATCTGGCGACAGCCCTAGAGCAGGCCAGGAGGGAGTGGATCCAGGCCCGGGAGTTCTTCGACGCCGTCAGCGACCCCGACCTCGTGGACTTCGCCGTCTACTCCGTCCAGGCGGCGGAGCGCAAGTACAACTACCTGTTGCGCCAGGCCCGCCGGGCGCTCTAGGCTGCGCCCCAGGGGCCGATCCGCGGCAGTGCAAGCCCCGGCGCCGAGCGCAGGCTGCCGGGGGCCTGTCATAGCGGCCCGTCCGTCGCGCATAGGCTGTGGTGAGCCGGTGCCGGCTGAGGAGGACGGGCGTTGGACCTCACCACGGTAGCGGCGTACATCTTCGGGCTGCTCCTGCTTTACCTCGTTGTACGGCTGTTCATCGTCCCCATCAGGTTTCTCGTCATGCTCCTGTACAACTGCGCCATTGGGGCCGTCATGCTGTGGCTGTTCAACCTGGTGGCGGGAGCGTTCGGCCTCCACGTGCCTCTCAATCCCGTAACTATACTAGCGGCAGGCCTGATGGGGGCACCCGGGGTGGCCATGCTGGCCGCCGTCTGCTGGATGCTGGCCTGAACCCCCTGGGTGGGGGGCGGGACAGCCCGGTCCCTCCGGTTTGCGGGGAACGGCTCAAAGG
>JAIMBG010000054.1 GCA_023511555.1 Acetobacteraceae bacterium
CCCCGCCCCGCGGCCGCCCGGGGGGGGGGCGGCTCTACCGCGCCACCAGTAACCCCCCCCCCCGGGGGCGCCCGTGTCCCTGGCCCGCACCGCCATAGTCGCCTGTGATCAGCAGCGCCGGCACCCCGGCCCGGGCCAGGTGGGCGCGGATCGCCGGGAAGTCGTAGAGCGAGTTGTCGCAGAACTTGAGCCCGTAGGCCACGACGCCGTCGGCGCGGGCCGCCCGGAGCAGGGCGTCCAGGTGCCGGGAACGCCGCTCGAACCCGGCGACGCGGGGGCAGGGGGGCCTCTCGGCCAGGTAGCGCTGGGCCAGGGCCGAAAACCACCCCTCCCGCGTGCGGGGCCAGTCCCGGCTGAGGCCGCCGGCCACGTCCGCCTGAAGCCCCAGGTAGCTGCGGCTGCCCAGGCAGAGGTCGTCCGCCACCACCCGGGCCCCCGCCTCTTCCAGGATGCGGACCAGGGCAGGGTCGACCAGGGACCCGGTGAGCAGGACCCGGGGCCCGGTCCGGCCGGCCTTCGGGAGCCGCCGGGGGGCCGCGTCCGCGGAGTGGGGCGGCGAGCCCTCTGGCCCTGCTTCCGCCGCGACGCCGCCGGGTCCCGTGGCCCCCGCCAGCACGGCCTCTGCCGCGCCTCTGAACCGCGCGGGCGGGGTGACGGCAGCCGTCCGGGCGAGGTCGAGCAGCGTGGCGCCGTCCAGCGCGGGGGCCCGGCCCACGGCCAGCCGGTGCGCCGCCGCAAGCGTCCGACGGGCAGCCTCGAGCTCCTCGGAGGCCGCCTCCAGCCGGGCGGGGGTTATCTCCTCTTGGCCCCGCTGCTCAAGCCACGCCGCCAGCCCCTCCAGGCAGGCGGCGAAGTACCGGACGGCGGAAGGGTCCGAGGATCGGGGGAGGTCGAGGAGGTAAGCGGGGGAGCCCACGGCGGAGGGCCAGACGCTGGCCAGGTGGGTCATGGCGTTGCAGGACGCCGCGATCACCGCGGCCGCCGGACGCGGGCCCGCGAGCGCCTCGGCCAGCACGGAACGCACGTAGGGGCAGAGGTTCGGGGTGAGGTAGGCGTCGGCGAGCCCTTGACGGGCGGGGGTGCCCAGCATCCTTTTGGGCTGGAGCCCGGCGGCGATGATCAGCTCCAGGGGGGTGTAGGTGCAGAGCCAGGCGGCCCAGGGCAGTCCGGGGTCCAGTCCCAGGCCGTCCCTGGCCCGGGCCCAGGCCTCGGCCAGGCCCTGGCCCCCGGTGCCGGCCGCCCCTGCCGGCGGCCCTGAGACGCCACCCGTTTCCCTGCCAGCCAACCCGTCCATGGTCCTGCCCCCCTCGACGGAAGTGGCAGCCGTGAAGGGCCTGGGGTCAGGTTTTCGCTAGAGGCCCGCCAAGTCCTCCCGCCCCCCACTCGATAGTTCTTATTCCCGGCCGCCAGAATCATTCGCCTCCATGTTGACGCTCTTGCCTTCTCTTGATAGAATTATCGACAGAGAGGGCGACTCCGTGGGGGGTGTCGAGCCTGTCAAGCCAGGAGGGGGCGCCGGCCTGGGGCCGGCCAGCGGTGCTGGTGGTGATGGGCAGCGCATCCGACCGGGAGGCGATGCTGCCGGCGCTCCGGACGCTCGATGCCCTCGGCCTGCCCTGGAGAGCCGCCGTGGCCTCCGCCCACCGCTCACCCCAGCGCGCCCGGGAGCTGGCCCAAAGGGCCAGAGAGGAGGGGGTGCGGGTGATAATCGCCGGGGCGGGCGGCTCAGCCGCCCTGGCCGGCGTGCTCGCCGCGGAGACCGACCTGGTGGTGATCGGCGTTCCCCTGTCCCGGCCGCCGTTTTCGGGCTGGGACGCGCTGCTTTCGACCGCCCAGATGCCTGCCGGGGTGCCGGTAGCCGCGGTGGGGGTTGACGCGGCGGAGAACGCCGCCTGGCTTGCCGCCCGGGTGCTCGCCCTCTCCGACCCCGCGCTGGAGGCGAAACTCCGGGAGCACCGTGCCGAGCTCGACCGCCGCACCGCCGAGGCGTCGGAGCGGCTGTTCGGCGGGGGCGCGGCGCGGGGTGGGGCGCCGGGGAGTGCGGAGTCCGGGAGGAAGGACGAAGGGTGACCCGCCGGCCGCGAAGGGTCGGCGGGCTGCCATTCCTGGGCCGCCGTCCGGCGGCGCCCGGCCGGCCGACCGGCGGCGGCGCGGGCGGGAAGGGGAGGTGGGCGGGTGCTGGAGCGGTACGCGCTTCCAGAGATGGCCGCGGTGTGGAGCGAGCGGCACCGCCTGGAGCTCTGGCGCCGGGTCGAGGTCCTGGCGGTGGAGGGCTGGGCACTGGTGGGCGCCGTCCCCTCTGACGCCGCCTCCCGGCTGGCGCGGGCCGCAGACTTTCCGCTCGATGACGGGTTCATCCGGCGCGTGCGGGAGCTCGAGGCCGAGGTGCGCCACGACGTCATCGCCTTCGTTACCGCCCTGGGAGAGCGGCTGGGCGAAGACGCCCGCTATCTCCACCTGGGGCTCACCTCCTACGACGTGGTAGACACCGCGCTGAGCGCCGCCCTGGTGGAGTCGGCCGACCTGCTGATGTCCCGGGTGCGGGCGCTCTCCGTCGTGCTCGCCGACCTGGCCCGGCGGCACCGGGGCACGGTGATGGCGGGGCGAACCCACGGCGTACTGGCCCAGCCCATCACCTTCGGCTGGAAGATGTGCGTGTGGTGGGCCCAGCTCCAGCGCGACCTGGGGCGGCTGGAGGCGGCGCGGGAGGCGGTGGGGGTGGGCAAGGTGTCGGGGGCGGTGGGGACCTATGCCCGCCTTGACCCTCGGGTGGAGGAGCACGTCTGCCGCTGCCTGGGGCTCACCCCCGACCCTGCCTCCACCCAGGTCTTGGGCCGAGACCGCCACGCCCAGTTCCTCTCCACCCTGGCGCTGTGCGCGGGGACGCTGGAGCGCTTTGCCGCGGAGCTGAGGCTCCTTTCCCGGACGGAGGTCCGGGAGGTCGAGGAGCCCTTCTACCCCGGCCAGAAGGGGTCCTCGGCCATGCCCCACAAGCGCAACCCCGTGCAGTGTGAGCGGATCGCGGGGCTGGCCCGGGTCATCCGGGGCCACGCGCATGCCGCGCTGGAGAACGTGGCCCTGTGGCACGAGCGGGACCTCTCCAACTCCGCTCCGGAGCGCATCATCCTGCCCCAGTCCTGCCTGCTGCTGGACTTCATGCTGGACTCGTTCCGACGGGTGGTGGAAGGGCTGAGGGTATTCCCCGACCGCATGCTGCGGAACCTCGACGCAGGCGGCGGGCTGGCGTTCTCCGAGGCGGTGATGCTGGCCCTGGTGGAGCGGGGGATGGATCGGGACGAGGCCTACCGCCTGGTGCAGTCGCTCGCTACCCAGGCCTGGGAGGGGCAAGGGGGGTTCCGGCAACTGGTTGAGGACGATCCCCGCATAGCCGGGGTGCTGTCCTCCGACGAGCTTCAGCAGTGCTTTGACCTAAAGCGCCATCTGCGCCACCTGGACGCCGTCTACCGTCGGCTGGGACTGGACGGGGGCTAGTCGGGCGGCTGGAGGTGGGGCCCGGAAGGGGGGCGGGGATTACGGGTCAGGCGGAGGAGCTTTATCGGGGCAAGGCCAAGAGGGTGCTGGCCGGTCCCGACCCGAAGACCGTGGTGCTGGAGTTCACCGACAGGGCGACGGCGGGGGACGGCGCCAGGACCGGCCTCATCCGCGGCAAGGGCGAGGTCAACTGCCGGGTCTCGGCCCTGGCCTTCGAGTTCCTGGAGTCGAGGGGGCTGGGGACGCACTTCCTCTCCCAGGAGGGCCCGCGCCGGCTCCTGGTGCGGCGCCTGGAGATTATCCCCCTGGAGTGCGTGGTCCGCAACCGGGCCGCGGGCAGCCTTTGCCGCCGGCTGGGGCTGGAGGAGGGGACGCCTCTCCGCTGGCCGGTGGTGGAGCTGTACTATAAGTCCGACCCGCTCCACGACCCGATGGTAAACCGCTGGCACGCCCGGGCTCTGGGGTGGGCCAGCCCCGAAGAGGTGGAGGCCCTCGAGGCGGCGGCGCTGGAAGCCAACCGGCTCCTGACCGATTTCTTCGGGGCAGCCGGCCTGGTGCTGGTGGACTTTAAGCTGGAGTTCGGCCGCTTCGAGCGCCGGCTGCTGGTGGGGGACGAGGTCTCCCCCGATACCTGCCGCCTCTGGGACAGGGAGACGGGCCTCAGGCTGGACAAGGACCGCTTCCGCCTGGACCTGGGGGGCGAAAGCGAGGCCTACCGCCAGGTGCTGGCCAGGCTGGAGCGGGCCTGGGGAGGGGGAGGCGGTGCCGGTGGCTGAGGAGTGGAGGGTGGTGGCCGAGGTCTGGCTGAGGCGGGGCGTGCTTGACCCCCAGGGCCAGGCGGTGCGCGGGGCGCTCCGGGCCCTGGGCTACGAAGGGGTGCGGGATGTCAGGGTGGGCAAGCTGGTGGAGCTGAGGCTCTGCGCCCCCGGTCGGGACGCTGCGGAAGGCCAGGTCCGGGCCATGTGCTCCAGGCTGCTCGCCAACCCCGTGCTGGAGGACTTCAGGGTGGCCGCGGTGGAGCCGGCTGAGGACGCCTCCGACGCTGGGTCCGCAGGGTCCCCGGCGGGCCCTTCGGCCGGGGGTGAGGCGGGGTGAGCCGGGCGGAGGGCCCGGCCCCCGGCCGCGAGGGCTGGGGCACCCCCTCAGCGGCGGCCCGCTTCGGCGTAGTAGTGTTCCCCGGCTCCAACTGCGACGCCGACTGCTTCTGGGCGCTCGAGCACCTGGGGTACAGGGTGAGGTACGTCTGGCACCAGGACTCTGACCTCGAGGACCTCGACTGCGTGGTGCTTCCGGGCGGCTTCGCCTACGGCGACCACCTCCGCGCCGGCGCCATCGCCCGGTTCTCGCCCGTCATGCAGGCGGTGGGCCGGTTCGCCCGTGATGGGGGCCTGGTTCTGGGCATCTGCAACGGCTTCCAGGTGCTGCTGGAGGCCGGGCTGCTGCCCGGCGCCATGCTGGCCAACTCCGGGCTGAGGTTCATCTGCCGGTACGTCTTTCTCAGGGTGGAGAACGCCTCCACCCCGTTCACCCGGCTGTGCCGTCCCGGCCAGGTGCTCCGCATACCCATCGCCCACTACCAGGGGAACTACTACGCCGGGCCGGCCACCCTCTCAGAGCTGGAGCGGCGGGGTCAGGTGGTTCTCAGATACTGCGACGAGGAGGGGCGGGTGACCCCCGAGTCCAACCCCAACGGCTCCCTGGGCGGCATCGCCGCCGTGGCGAACCCCGGGTTCAATGTCATGGGGCTCATGCCCCACCCCGAGCGGGCCTGCCTGGCTGAACTGGGCTCTACCGACGGCCGGCTGATATTGATGTCGGCCGCGGAAGAGGCGGTGCGCCGCCGGCGAGCCCCTCAAGCGGCGGCTGCTGCAGGCCCGCCGGACGCCTCGGCCGGGGCCGGCGCGGGCCCAGCGGGGGCGGCCGGGACGGCGCCGCCGGGCGCGGGGAGGTGAGGGCCGGTGTCGCAGAGCGCCTGGAGGGAGATGGGGCTCAGCGATCAGGAGTACCGCCGGATTTGCGCCCGGCTGGGGCGGGAGCCCAACCTCACCGAGCTGGGCATGTTCGCCGTGCTCTGGTCGGAGCACTGCGCCTATAAGCACTCCCGCCACTGGCTCGCACTGCTGCCCACGCAGGGTGAGCGCGTGGTCCAGGGCCCGGGAGAGAACGCCGGCGCGGTCGACCTGGGTGACGGCTTTGTCGCCTGCTGGAAGATGGAGAGCCACAACCACCCCTCGGCGATCGAGCCCTTCCAGGGCGCGGCCACCGGGGTGGGGGGAATAGTCCGGGACATACTGGCCATGGGGGCGCGCCCCGTGGCGCTGCTGGACTCGCTCCACTTCGGCCCTCCCGGGCCCGGCCGGGCGGCCTACCTCATCGACGGCGTGGTGTCCGGAATAGCGGCCTACGGCAACTGCATCGGGGTGCCCACCGTGGGCGGGGAGACCCGGTTCTCCGAGGCCTACGCGCTTAACCCCCTGGTCAACGTCATGTGCGTGGGGCTGGCCCCCCGCGGCCGCCTGGCCCGGGGGGTGGCCGAGGGGGTGGGCAACCCCGTTTTGCTGGTGGGCAACCGCACCGGCCGCGACGGCATCCATGGCTGCACCTTCGCCTCAGAGGAGCTGGGCCAGGGCTCGTTGTCGCGCCGGCCGGCGGTCCAGGTGGGCGACCCCTTCACCGAGAAGCTCCTCATCGAGGCCTGTCTGGAGGCCTGGGGCAGTGGGGCCCTGGTGGGGATGCAGGACCTGGGGGCCGCGGGGCTGACCTCGGCCGCAGCGGAGAGCGCCGCCCGGGCCGGCACGGGGATGGAGATCGATCTGGACCGGGTGCCCCGCCGGGAGCAGGGCATGACCCCCTACGAGGTGATGCTGTCGGAGTCCCAGGAGCGGATGCTGCTCATCGCCCGCCGGGGGCGGGAGGAAGAGGTTCGCCGGATCATGGAGAAGTGGGGGCTGGCGGCCTCCCTGGTGGGGCGGGTCACCGGCGACGGGCGGCTGAGGGTGCTGGAGGGAGGCAGGGTCGTGGCCGACGTACCCGTCAGCGCGCTCGCCCAGGAGGCGCCGATGTACAACCCGCGGGCCCTGCGCCCCTCCTACCTGCGCGAGGCCTGGACGGCGACGCTCCCGTCCCCGCCCCCCCCTTCCTCCTGGCCCGCGGCGCTCAACCGCGCCCTGCTGAGGCTTTTGGGGGGGCCGGACCTCGGCTCCCGGAGGTGGGTGTACGAGCAGTACGACCACATGGTCCAGACCGGCACCGCGCTGCCCCCCGGCGCCGACGCCGCCGTGCTGATGCTCAAGGGCTCCCGCCGGGCCCTGGCGGTGTGCGCCGACGGCAACGGCCGGGCCTGCTACCTCGACCCGCGGCGGGGAGGGGCGGCGGTGGTGGCCGAGGCGGCCCGCAACCTGGTGTGCGTGGGGGCCAGGCCGATCGGCATTACCAACTGCCTCAACTTCGGCAGCCCCGAAAAGCCCAGCGTTTACTGGCAGTTCCAGCAGGCGGTGGCGGGCATGGCCGAGGCCTGCCGGGCGCTCAACCTCCCCGTCACGGGAGGCAACGTCAGCTTCTACAACGAGACCAGCGGCCGGGCGGTCCATCCCACCCCGGTGATCGGGGCGGTGGGGCTCCTCGAGGACATTTCTCGGCTGGTGAGGCCCGGCTTCGACAGCCCCGGCCACCTGGTGCTGCTTCTTGGCGACAGGGCCCCCGGCGAGCTGGGGGGCAGCCAGTACCTGGAGACCGCCTTCGGGGCGCTTCTGGGGCGCCCTCCGGCGGTCAACCTGGCCCTGGAGTCGAGGCTGCAGGCCCTGTGCCTGGACGCGGCGGCTGAGGGGCTCCTGGCCTCGGCCCACGACTGCTCCGACGGGGGGCTGGCCGTCGCCCTGGCGGAGTGCTGCCTTATGGCGGCACCACAGGCTGCCGGGGCAGAGGTGGACCTCGGGACGCTCCGGGCCGGTACCCGCGTCGACGCTTGGCTGTTCGGCGAGAGGCCGTCCCGAGTCGTGGCCTCGGTGTCCCCCGGCGCTCTGGAGCGCGTCGTTGGGCTGGCCAGGGCGCGGGACGTGCCCTGCCGGGTCCTGGGCGTGGTCGGCCCGGGGAGGCTCCGCGTCCGGGCCAGGGGCGAGCTGCTGCTCGACGTGGAGGTAGAAGAACTCCGCCAGGCCTGGGAGGTGGCGCTCGCTGCGGCCCTGGCCGGGGCGGGGCAGGGAGGGGTGAGGCAGGTGGGGTGAGGCGGCGGTTTTGGCCCCCCGGCGGCCACGGGGGGGCGCTGGGCCGGGGGGCGGGGAGGCTCCGGGAGGCCTGCGGCGTGTTTGCCGTCTTCGGGCATCCTGAGGCCGCCCGCATGACGTACTACGCGCTGTTCGCGCTGCAGCACCGGGGGCAGGAGAGCGCCGGCATCGCCGTGTCGGACGGCTCGCGGGTGGAGTGCGTCAAGGGGATGGGCCTGGTCTCGGAGGTGTTCCCCGGCCCCTCCCTCGGCGGCCTGGAGGGCAGCTCGGCCATAGGGCACGTGCGCTACTCCACCTTCGGAGCGAGCACGCTGGCCAACGCCCAGCCGCTTATGGTGCGCTTCCGGAAGGGCACTCTGGCGCTGGCCCACAACGGGCACCTGGTCAACGCCGCCCACCTCCGCCAGCGGCTGGAAGAGGACGGCTCCATA
Source organism: Acetobacteraceae bacterium (assembly GCA_023511555.1). GTDB lineage: Bacteria > Bacillota > Sulfobacillia > JAIMBG01 > JAIMBG01 > JAIMBG01. The sequence continues at coordinate 8,147 of JAIMBG010000054.1, forward strand.
TTTCAGACCGGGGTGGACGTGGAGGTGCTGGCCCACGTGATCGCCCGGCTGGCGCTGAACGGGCTGGAGGAGGCGGTGGCCGGCAGCCTGGGCCAGATACGCGGCGGGTATGCGCTAGTGTTTCTCACCGAGAGGCGGCTGATGGTCGCCCGCGACCCCTGCGGTATCCGGCCTCTGTCGATGGGCCGGCTGGGGGATGCGGTGGTGTTCGCGTCCGAGACCTGCGCGCTGGACGCCGTGGGCGCCGAGCGGGTGGGGGATGTGGCGCCCGGGGAGCTGGTGGTGGTGGGCGAGTCGGGGGTGAAGCGGTGGCAGGTGTGCCTGCCCGGCCGCGAGGCGCTCTGCGCCTTCGAATACATCTACTTCGCCCGGCCCGACTCCGACCTGAGGGGAAAGAACGTCCACCTGGTGCGCAAGGAGCTGGGCCGGCTGCTGGCCCGGGAGCACCCGGTGGAGGCCGACCTGGTGATAGGCGTGCCCGACTCCAGCCTCTCGGCCGCGGCGGGGTATGCCGAGGCGGCGGGGCTGCCCTACGAGGTGGGGCTGGTCAAGAACCGTTACGTGGGACGCACCTTCATCCAGCCCAGCCCGGAGCAGCGGGCGCTCGGAGTGAAGATCAAGCTCAGCGCCCTGCGGCGGGTCATCGAGGGGAAGCGGGTGGTGCTGGTCGACGACTCCATAGTGCGCGGCACCACCTCGCGCCACCTGGTCCGGCTGCTAAAGGACGCCGGGGCCAGGGAGGTCCACGTCCGCATAGGCTCCCCTCCCTACCGCCACCCCTGCCACTTCGGCATTGACACCTCCGCCGCCGGGCAGCTCGCTGCGGACAGCAAGGACGTGTCCCAGATCGAGGACTGGGTGGGGGCCTCGAGCTTGCGCTACCTGCCGCTGGAAAAGCTGGTCGAAGCGGCCGGGGCCGGCGTCGGAGCCGCGGCCGTCCGGGCGGCCGGTTGCGGGGAGGGCGCCGCCCCCGGCGCGGCGGAGGCCTCTGGGGCGGGCGCCCCTGGTTCGGGGTCCGGCGGCCTGTGCCTGGCCTGCTTCAACGGGGACTACCCGGTGGACGTGAGCGGCGGGGCCCGGTCGTTCTGGGAACAGGAGGGGTGGCTGTGATCCGCGTCTCGGCGGGCGGCGGGGCGGACGGCGGCAGGGTCGAGGGCGGCGGGCGGGGCGGCCCCCCCCGGCCCGGATTGACCTACGGCGAGGCGGGTGTGGACCGGTCCCGGGCCCGCGAGGCCATAGAGAGGGTCGCCCCCCTGGCCCGCCTGACCCACCGGCCGGGGGTGGTGGGCGGAATCGGGGCCTTCGGGGGCTTTTTCGACCTGGGGGGGCTGGGCCTCCGCGACCCGGTGCTGGTGGCGGGGGCGGACGGAGTGGGGACCAAGCTGGTCTTGGCCCAGCGCCTGGGGCGGCACTGGGTGGCGGGTTGGGACCTGGTGGCCATGAACGTCAACGACGTGCTGGTGCACGGGGCCCAGCCGCTGTTCTTTCTGGACTACATCGCCATGGGCCGCGTCGAGCCCGGGGTGGTGGAGGCACTGGCCCGGGGCATGGCCGACGCCTGCCGGGAGGCGGGCTGCGCGCTGCTGGGGGGCGAGACGGCGGAAATGCCGGGTGTCTACGGTCAGGGCGAGTATGAGCTGGCCGGGTTCTGCGTGGGGGTGGTGGAGCGGCCGCGGCTGCTGACGGGGAGCGAAGTGGCGCCCGGCGACGCCGTTTTGGGCGTCGGCTCCTCGGGGCTGCACTCTAACGGCTTTGCCCTGGCCCGTCGGGCGCTGCTTGAAAGGGCGGGCCTGGGCCTGGATTCCAGGCCCCCGGGGCTGGAGACCACCTTGGGCGAGGCGCTGCTCGCCCCCACCCGCGTCTATGCCCGGGCGCAGCGGGCCCTCCTGGAGTCGGTGCGGCTCAAGGCCCTGGCCCACATCACCGGTGGCGGGCTCCTTGAGAACCTGCCGCGCGTGCTCCCTCCCGGCCTGGAGGCGGTGCTGTCCATTGGAAGCTGGCAGCGCCCCGGGATCTTCGGGCTGCTGTCTCGGGCGGGGGTGGACGAGGCCGAGATGTTCCGCACCTTCAACATGGGCCTGGGCATGGTGGCGGTGGTGCCTCAGGACCAGGCCGGCGCCGCGCTGGGCGCGTTGAAGCGTGCGGGCGAGACGGCGTGGGTGGTGGGCGGCATCAGGCCCGGCGGCCGGGGCGTGGTGCTGGAGGGCTGAGGCCGACGGAGGGGGGGTGAGGTCTGTGCTCCGCGTGGGCGTCCTGGCGTCGGGCCGGGGGACCAACCTCCAGGCCATCCTGGACGCGGCCGCATCCGGGTCGCTGGGGGCGGAGGTGGCGGTGGTGGTGAGCAACCGGCGGGGGGCCCAGGCGCTGGACCGGGCCCGGGCCGCCGGGGTGGAGGCGCTCCACCTCGGCCCCGGGGCGTACCCCAGCCGGGAGGACTATGAGCGGGCCCTGGTCGGGGTGCTCAGGGCGCGCGGGGTGGGGCTGGTGGCGCTGGCGGGCTTCATGCTGATCCTCGGCCCCACCTTCCTGGACGCCTTCCCGGGGAGGGTGATGAACATCCACCCCGCGCTGCTGCCCGCCTTCCCCGGGGTCGAGGCCCAGAAGCAGGCGTGGGAGTACGGCGTGAAGGTGGCCGGCTGCACGGTGCACTTCGTCGACGAGGGGACGGACACCGGCCCCGTAATCCTGCAGGCGGCGGTGCCGGTGCTGGAGGCGGACACCGCGGAAACCCTGGCCGCCCGCATCCTGGAGCAGGAGCACCGGCTTTACCCGCTCAGCATCAGGCTGTTCGCCGAGGGCAGGCTCCGGCTGGAAGGCCGGCGGGTGCGCATCGACTGGCCGCCGGGGGAGGAAAGGAGCGTGGCTGCCGCGTGGTCAGGACTGCGCTGCTGAGCGTCTCGGATCGGACGGGGATCTGCGAGCTGGCCGCCGGGCTCTGCGGGCTGGGGTGGAGGGTCGCCTCCACCGGGGGCACGGCCCAAGCCCTCAGGGAGGCGGGGATCCCCGTCGTTGAGGTGAGCCGGCTGACGGGCTTTCCGGAGATCCTGGGCGGGAGGGTGAAGACGCTGCACCCCGCGGTGCACGGCGGCATCCTGGCGAAGCGCCAGGAGGCGGCCCACCTCGAGGAGTTGGCCCGCCACGGCATCGACCCCATCGACCTGGTGGCGGTCAACCTCTACCCCTTCAGGAAGGCCACGGCCGACCCCGGCGTGGGCCTGGACGCGGCCCTGGAGAGCCTGGACATTGGAGGCCCCGCGCTGATCCGGGCGGCGGCCAAGAACTTCCGGGGCGTGATCGTGCTCACCGACCCCCAAGACTACGGCCCGGTGCTGGAGGCGTTGCGGCGGGGGGGCGACCTTGACCCCGCCCACCGCCTGCGCCTTGCTGCCGGGGCCCTGGCCCACACCGCCCAGTACGACGCCCTGGCGGCCGAGTTCCTGGCGGCCCGCGCCGGGGTCGAGGCGGGCTTCCCCGCCGTGCTCTGTCTGCGCTGGGAGAAGGTGGCCGACCTCCGCTACGGCGAAAACCCCCACCAGCGCGCGGCGCTCTACGCCGACTCTTACGCCGGCGGCTGGTCCCTGGCCCGGGCCCGGCTGCTGCACGGCAAGGAGCTGTCCTACAACAACCTCAACGACGCCCAGGCGGCCCTGGCCCTGGCCTTCGACCTCACAGAGCCCGCGGCGGTGGTGGTGAAGCACGCCACCCCCTGCGGCGCCGCCTGCGCCCCCACCCTGGCGGAGGCGTTTTGCAGGGCCAGGGACTCCGACCCGGTGTCGGCGTTCGGCGGGGTCGTCGGGCTCAACCGTCAGGTGGACGGCGCCGCGGCTGAGGCCCTGGGGGGCACGTTCCTGGAGGTGGTGGCCGCACCGGGGTTCTCCGCCCCGGCGCTGGAGCGGCTGACGCGCAAGAGGGATCTGCGCCTGGTAGAGGTGGCGCCCCCGGACGGCGTCCCGGCCGGCTCCGGGCCTGGGCACTCAGCGGCGGGGCCCTGCCGGGGGCCGGGGCCTTCGGCCTACCACCTGCGCCCCCTGGCCGGCGGGGTGCTGGCCCAGGAGCCGGACAGGGTCCACGACCCCCCGGAGGCCTGGAGGCTGGTGGCGGGGCCCGCCCCGGGGGCCGGCCAGCTCCGGGACCTGGCCTTCGCCTGGCGGGTCGTGGCCGCAGTCCGCTCCAACGCCGTGGTGCTGGCAAAGGGCCTGGCCACCGTGGGGGTGGGCGGGGGCCAGACCAGCCGCATCGGGGCGGCCCGCATCGCCCTGGAGCAGGCAGGGGAGCGGGCGCGGGGGGCGGTGCTGGCGTCCGACGGGTTCTTCCCCTTCCCCGACGTGGTGGAGGCCGCGGCTCAAGCGGGCGTCTCCGCTGTGGTGCAGCCCGGCGGGGCGGCTCGGGACCAGGAGGTGATCGCCGCCGCCGGGCGGGCCGGGATCACCATGCTGTTCACCGGGGTCCGGCACTTCACGCACTGAGGCCGTCCCCGGACGGGAGGTGGCGTGTTGGGACTCAAGGTTCTCCTGGTGGGGGGTGGCGGCCGGGAGCACGCCCTGGCCTGGAAGCTGGCGCAGAGCCCGCTATTGGGCCAGCTCTACTGCGCCCCCGGCAACGCCGGGATCGCCGAGGTGGCCGAGTGCGTGCCGCTGGGCGCGGAGGACGTAGGGGGGCTCCTGGCGTTCGCCCGGCGGGCGGGCATCGACCTCACCGTGGTGGGGCCGGAGGCCCCCCTGGTGCTGGGGCTGGCGGACGCCTTCCGGCAGGCGGGGCTCAAGGTCTTTGGACCCTCGAAGCGGGCGGCTCAGATCGAGGGCAGCAAGGCGCTGGCCAAGGAGATCATGGCGGGCTCGGGCATCCCCACGGCCCGCTTCAGGGTCTGCGGGACGCCTGCCCAGGCCAGGGAAGCGGCGCGGGAGCTGGGGCCGCCGGTGGTGGTGAAGGCCGATGGACTTGCGGCCGGCAAGGGGGTGGTGGTTGCAGCCACCCTGGAGGAGGCCGACCGGGCCATATCCCAGGCCATGGAGGAGGCGGCGTTTGGGGCCTCCGGCCTGAAGGTGGTGGTCGAGGAGCGGCTGTCCGGCGCGGAGGCCTCGCTCCTGGCCATCACCGACGGGAGGCGGGCCCTGCCCCTCCTCCCCGCCCGCGACTACAAGCGGGCCCTCGACGGCGACAGGGGCCCCAACACCGGGGGCATGGGTTCGATCTGCCCGCTCCCCGAGGGGGGGCCGCCCCTCGACATGCTGAGCGGCCTGATCCTGCTGCCCACGCTGAACGCCCTGGCCGGCCGCGGGTGCCCCTTCTGCGGCCTGCTGTACGCCGGGCTGATGCTGACCGCCGAAGGGCCGAAGGTCCTGGAGTTCAACGCCCGCTTCGGCGACCCCGAGACCCAAGCCATCCTGCCGCTCCTTGAGTCCGACCTGCTGGAGGTGCTCGCGGCGGCGGTCCAGGGGTGCCTTGAGGGGGTGGGGCTGCGCTGGTCGCCAGGGTTTGCGGTCTGCGTTGTCCTCGCCTCGGGGGGATACCCCGGGCCCTATAAGACGGGGTTCGAGGTTTCGGGCCTGGACCGCGCGCGGGCCAGCCCCGGGGCCCTGGTGTTTCACGCCGGTACCGCGAGGGGTCCCGGTGGTGGGGTGGTGACCTCGGGGGGGCGGGTGCTGGGGGTCACCGCCCTGGGGGCCACCCCGGCCCAGGCCCGGGAACGGGCTTATGCGGCCGCGGCCTGCATCGAATTCGGCGGGCTCCAGAGGAGGAATGACATAGGCGGGGAGGGGATGCCGCTGTGAAGCTGCTTCAGGACCTGGCCCGGGTCGCCCTGGTGGCGGCGCTCTATGCGGCGCTCACTGTGGCGCTGGGACCGCTCAGCTATGGGCCCCTGTTCCAACTCCGGGTAGCCGAGGCCTTGACTGTGCTGCCCTACGTTACCCCCCTGGCCGTCTGGGGGCTGTTCCTGGGGTGTATTGCGGCCAACTTCTTCGGCGGGCTGGGGGCCTATGACATCGTATTCGGGAGCCTGGCCACGCTGATCGCCGCCGCGCTCACCAGCCGCGCGCCACGGGCCTGGCTGGCCCCTCTGCCCCCGGTGGTGGTGAACGCCGTGATCGTGGGCTGGTACCTCTCCGTCCTGGTGGGAGTGCCCTTCTGGGTGACGGCGGGCTATGTGGCGCTCGGCGAGGCCATCGCCTGCTACGGCCTGGGCTACCCGCTCCTGCTCCTGGTCCGCACCCCCGCCCTGTCCCGGCTGCTCAGGGGCCGGTAGCGAGCGCCCGGCCCCCGCCGCCGGCCCTGCCC
>JAIMBG010000055.1 GCA_023511555.1 Acetobacteraceae bacterium
GTGGCGCTGCTGGCCACGTTTTGCAACCCGTACGGGTGGCATCTCCACCAGCACCTGGTGCGATATCTGACGAATTCGGAGCTGCTCGGGCAGATCAGCGAATATCAAAGCCCGAATTTTCACGGGAAAGATGGCATTTATCTGCTGGCCCTTTTCCTGGTTGCCATGGCCGGCGCGGTACTGTGCCTGGAGCAGCGGCGATTTGCGAGGAGCCTGGTGGTGCTGCTGCTGGTCGCCACGGGTCTGCGGGCCGCCCGCGGAATTCCCATCATCGCTTTTGCCGCCCTGCCGCTGGCGGCGGCCGCCTTCACGGAACTGCTCGGCAGCTTCCGCTCCCTGAAAGAGATTTTCGAGGAATCCGCCAATTTTGGCCGGATCGAGCGGCAGACGAACGGCGCCCTCCTCCTGGCGGCCGTGGGCCTCGTCCTGGTTTTGTGGTTTGCCACGCCGCGCATGCAGAAAGCCGTGCAATTTCCGGAGAAGCGGTTTCCCGTGCGGGCGGCGCCGGCGGTGGCGCAGCTCGACCCGGCGGCGATGAGCTTCCTGACGCAGAGGCGGGTGAGGTCGGTGCTCTGTGTACCGCTCACCTCGAAGGGGGTGGCCATCGGGGTGCTTGCCGCGTTCAGGGAGGCCCCCCGGCGCTTCGAGGACCACGAGCAGAACCTGCTCTCTATCATCGCCAGCCAGGCCACCCTGGCCGTTGAGAACGCCACGCTGTACTCCGAGACCCGGGACCGGCTGGAGCAGATATCGGCCATGAAGCGGTTCACCGATACGGTGCTCGAAAACATAAGCACCGGCATCATGGTGGTCGACGGCCGCATGAAGGTCCAGTTGCTCAACCGGGCGGCCCAGGAGATGGCCGTGCAGATGGGCGGCCCACTCCCGGACGGGGCCCCGGAGGACCACCCCCTGGTGCGGGAGCTGCTGGGGCTGGGACTGCTGCGCGACACGCTGGAATCGGGCCGCCAGCACTACGACGGGGAGGTCCACGTCCGGCTGGCCTCCCGCTCCGTCCTGTTTGAGGCCCAGACCTCGCCCCTAAAGGACTCGCAGGGCCAGGTCACCGGGGCGGTGATGGTGTTCCGTGACATCACGGAGAAGCGGCGTCTGGAGGAGCAGGTCCAACAGGCCCAGCAGATGGCGATGGTGGGGGAGATGGCCGCCGGCGCGGCCCATGAGATCCGCAACCCGCTGACCTCGATCCGAGGCTTCATCCAGGTGCTCCAGGAGCGGCTCAATGCCCGGGGCTCGGAGCGGGAGTACATGGACATCGTGGTGGCCGAGATCGACCGCATCGACCGCCTGTTGCAGGAGCTGATGCTCCTGGCCCGTACCTCGCTCCCCAGGCTGGCCGAGGTCGGCCTGCACCAGGTGCTGGACGAGGTCTGCCTGTTGCTCAGCGCCGACCCGGCGTCGGAGCGCATCCGGGTGGTAAAGGACTACGACCGCGCCCTGCCCCCGGTGCGGGCGGACCAGAACCAGCTCCGCCAGGTGTTCCTGAACCTTCTCACCAACGCCTTCCAGGCCATTTCAGGCCGCGGCGAGGTAACGATCATGACGCGTTACCGCCCCGAGCGCGGCGAGGTGCAGGTGAGCATCAAGGATACCGGGATGGGCATACCGCCTGAGCACCTGCAGAAGATCTTCACCCCGTTTTTCACCACCAAGGAGCACGGCACCGGCATGGGCCTGGCCGTGACCTTCGGCATCGTGAGGAGCCACGGGGGCAGGATAGAGGTGGAGAGCGCCCCCGGCCAGGGGGCCACCTTCACTCTGTGGCTGCCGCTCGACCCCGGCCGGGGTGCGGTTGCGCCGGGTGCCGGGGCGGCGCCGAACGGCTCCTCCAGAGCCCTCGGGCCGGCGCGGTGAAGGGTGGCGTGAAGAGATTGACGCCGTCCCACCTCAATGACCTGAACCCCCAGCAGCTTGAGGCGGTCACCTACCCCGGCGGCCCGCTGCTGATCCTGGCCGGCGCCGGCAGCGGCAAGACCCGGGTCCTTGCCCACCGCATCGCCTGCCTCCTGGAGGGCGGGGTCGAGCCGCACCGGGTGCTGGCCATCACCTTCACCAACAAGGCCGCCCAGGAGATGAAGGGGCGGGTGGAGCGGCTCCTCGGCCGGGGGGTCGCGGCAGGCCTGTGGATGGGGACCTTCCACGCCGTCTGCGCCCGCATTCTGAGGAGGGAGGCGGGGTGGACGGGGCTGGGGGCCAACTTCTCCATTCTTGACGAGGACGACCAGGCCGCCGTGGTCAAGGAGTGCGTGGAGGGGCTGGGGCTTGACCCGGAGGCGTACTCGCCGGCCTGGGTGGTCCCGGCCATAAGCCGCGCCAAGGACGAGCTCCTGGGCCCCGAGGACCTTGCCGCGCGGGCCCGGGACCTTAGGGGCAGGAACCTGGCGAGGGTCTTCGCCCGCTACCAGGAGAGGCTTAGGGCGGCAAACTCCGTCGACTTCGGCGACCTCATCTCCCTTACGGTGCGGCTCCTCGAGTCGGTGCCGGAGCGCAGGGAGGTCTATTCTCAGCAGTTCCAGCACATCCTGGTGGACGAGTACCAGGACACCAACCACGCCCAGTACCGGCTCGTGAGCCTGCTTGCGTCCACGCACCAGAACCTCATGGTGGTAGGCGACGACGACCAGTCGATCTACCGCTGGCGCGGGGCCGACATCCGCAACATCCTGGAGTTTGAGCGGGACTTCCCGCGCGCCAGGGTCGTGAGGCTGGAGGAGAACTACCGCTCCAGGCAGGCCATCCTGGACGCCGCCAACCAGGTGATAAGCCGGAATCGGATGCGCAAGGGCAAGACCTTGTTCACCCGCCGGGGCTACGGAGAGCGACCGGCTTTGTACCAGGCCCGGGATGGCCGGGACGAGGCGGCGTTCGTGGCCTCCGAGGTGGAGCGGCTGCTGGGGGAGGGCTTCGCGCTGGGCGACTGCGCCGTGCTCTACCGCACCCACGCCCAGTCCCGGGTGCTGGAGGAGGTGCTGATGGAGCGTCGCCTGCCCTACGTCTTGGTGGGCGGGGTGAGGTTCTACGAGCGGCGGGAGGTGAAGGACGTCCTGGCCTACCTCCGCCTCATATCCAACCCCGCCGACGACCTGGCCTTCCGGCGGGCCCTGGGGGCGCCCCGCCGGGGCGTGGGCCCCGGTACGCTGGCCCGGCTGGAGTCGGCCGCCGCCGGGCGCGGGCTCAGCCTGCTGGAGGCGGCCTCCCGCGCTCGCGAGTTCGGCCTGGGAGGGCGGGCCGCGGCGCTTGAGGCCTTCGCCGGGCTGGTGAAGCGGCTGGCGGAGGGCCGGGACCGCCCGGTGCGGGAGCAACTGGAGGCCGTACTGGAGGGCTCGGGCTACCTTTCCTCCCTGGAGGAGGGGGACGGCCCCGACGCGCTCTCCCGGCTGGAGAACCTGAAGGAGCTGCTCAGCGTGGCCGAAGAGTACGACCGGTCCGGGGAGGGTGGGGGGCTGGAGGGGTTCCTGGCCGAGGCGGCGCTCATGTCGGAGGCCGACGCCTACCGGGGGGGGGCGGACGCGCTCGCGCTCATGACCTTTCACAGCGCCAAGGGCCTGGAGTTCAAGGTTGTCTTCATGGTGGGTCTGGAGGAGGGGCTTTTCCCCCACCAGAGGTCGCTCGACGAAGACGACGCCCTGGAGGAGGAACGGCGGCTGTGCTATGTAGGCATGACGCGGGCGGCGGAGGCGCTCTACCTCTCGTTTGCCGCCTTCCGCATGACCCGTGGACAGTACCGGCAGTCGGTGCCCTCCCGGTTCCTCTCCGAGATAGGCCCCGGTTCGCTGAGGCCGCTCTGCCCCCCCGGTGTGCTGGTGCCGCTGAGGTCGTCGCGGGCGGTGGGGGCAGCCCGGGACTCGCGGGAGGCGGCGGGCCGCGGCGCGCCCCCGGCCGGGGCGGCCCTGGGGGCGGGCCGGACGCCTGCCCCGGCCGCCGGCCGGTCCGGCCCCGGGCCGTCAGAGGAGACTCTCCGCCCCGGAGACAGGGTCCTGCACCACCGCTGGGGCGAGGGCACGGTGGTCCAGTGCCGGGGCGAGGGCGAGGACGCCGAGGTGGCGGTTGCCTTCCCCGGGGCGGGGGTGCGCCGCCTGCTGCTGAGGTATGCGGGGCTGAAAAGGGCCCAGTGAGGGGTGAGGGGCGCCGGAAGGCGGCGGTTGGACTCGGGGGCCGCCGTCGGCGTTCACCCGGCGGGGGCCGGCGTTAAACACGGGGGGCGGTGCGCATGGTGTCAGAGGAGGCAGGCATCGGGACGGCGGGGGAGGAGGAAGCGCAAAGACGCCTGGAGGAGCTCCGGGAGGAGATCCGCCACCACGACCACCTTTACTACGTGCTCAACCAGCCGATCATCACGGACGCCGAGTACGACCGCCTGTTCCAGGAGCTCCTGGCCTTAGAGGCCCGCTACCCAGGGCTGGTGACCCCCGACTCCCCCAGCCAGCGGGTAGGCGGGGCGCCGGCGGATGAGTTCGGCCAGGTGCGGCACAGCGTACCCATGCTCAGCCTGGGGAACGCGTTCAGCCTGGAGGAGTTTGAGGAGTTCGACCGCCGCGTCAGGGGGCTTCTGCCCGGGGAGACCGTGGAGTACGTGGTGGAGCCCAAGATCGACGGGCTGTCCATCTCCCTGGGCTACGCCCGGGGGGTGCTGGTCCGGGGCGCCACGCGGGGCAACGGCGAAGTGGGCGAGGATGTGACGGCGAACCTGAAGACGGTGCGCAGCCTGCCGCTCAGGCTCCACGGGGGGGCGGCGGCCCTTCCTTACCTGGAGGTCCGAGGAGAGATCTACATGTCCCGCCAGGCGTTTGCGGCGCTGAACGAGGAGCGGATCCAGTCCGGCGAGCCGGCCTTCGCCAACCCCCGCAACGCCGCCGCCGGCTCCGTCCGGCAGCTCGACCCCAGGGTCACGGCCCGGCGCAGGCTGGACAGCTTCATCTACGGGGTGGCCGCGGCCGAGGGGCTGAAGATCGACGCTCAGATCGAGGCCCTGGAGCTGCTCAGGTCGTGGGGGTTCAAGGTCAACCCGCGGTACTGGCTGTGCCGCACGCCGGCGGAGGTGGAGGCGCTCTGCCGCGAGTGGGCGCAGCGCCGGCACGAGCTTCCGTACGAGGCCGACGGGCTGGTCATCAAGGTCAACTCCCTCGACCAGCAGGCGCGGCTGGGCGCCACGGCCCGCACCCCCCGGTGGGCCCTGGCTTACAAGTTCCCCGCCGAGCAGGCCGAGACCAGGGTCCGCGACATCGTGGTCCAGGTCGGCCGTACCGGGGCGATCACCCCCACGGCTGTCCTGGACCCGGTGAAGGTGGGTGGGTCTACGGTGAGCCGGGCGACGCTGCACAACGAGGACATGATCCGGGAAAAGGACGTGCGGATAGGGGACTGGGTGGTGATCCAGAAGGCGGGCGAGGTCATCCCCGAGGTGGTGCGCGTGCTGAAGGAGCGGCGCACCGGAGAGGAGCGGGAGTTCAGGCTGCCGGACCGCTGCCCCGCCTGCGGGGCGGAGGTGCTGCGGCTGGAGGGCGAGGCCGCCGCCCGCTGCACCGGGGTGGCCTGCCCGGGGCGGCTCAAGGAGGCCATCCTCCACTTCGGGTCTCGGAACGCCATGGACATCGAGGGCCTGGGGCCGGCCATGGTTACCCAGCTCGTCGACGCCGGCCTCCTCCGCGACCCTGCCGACCTGTATTTCCTCAAGAGGGAGGACCTCCTGCCCCTGGAAAGGGTGGGGGAGAAGTCGGCGGCCAACCTGCTGGAGGCCATAGCCGGGAGCCGGCAAAACCCGCTGCACCGGCTGGTGTTTGCCCTGGGCATCCGGTACGTGGGCGAGAGGGTGGCCCGAAGTCTGGCGGAGCGCTTCGGCTCGCTCGACGCACTGGCGCGGGCGAGTGAGGAGGAGCTTACGGCCACGCCGGACGTGGGCCCCAAGATCGCCCACAGCGTGCTGGCGTTCTTCCGGCAGGACCAGACCAAGCGGATGCTGGAGAAGCTGGCCCGGGCCGGGGTGAAGGGGGGGGCCGAGGCCGCGCCGCCCCCGGGTGGGCCGCTTTCAGGCAAGAGGTTCGTGCTCACTGGGACCCTGGAGACGTTCACCCGCCAGCAGGCGGAAGACGCCATCCTGCGGCGGGGCGGCCAGGTGGCCTCGTCGGTCAGTGCCAGGACCGACTACGTGGTGGCCGGCAAGAGCCCCGGCTCCAAGCTCGACCGGGCCCGGGAGCTGGGGGTGCCGGTGCTGGATGAGGAGGGGTTCAGGCGCCTGCTGGAGGGCGGCCGGTAGCGGGACCGGTCCGGCGCGGGCGCCCAGGCCCCTGCGGTGATGTGCTGGCTTTACAGGCCGGGGTGGGGCTCGACTTCCCATCCCGGTCTGTATGCATCCAGATGAAGGAATTTGGCACGGGGGCGCGAAGATTAGGAAGGGGGTGCCAATACGGGTGCCGGCGAGGGGGGGAGCGTCAGGGGCTGGCGGTGACTCCGGAGGAAGTGAGGGGATTATGCATTAGGAGGCTTGGGGAATGGGAAGGACGAAATACCCGGCCCTGGCTGCAGCCCTCGCCCTGATGCTGGTTTTGGGGCTGCTCGTGGGATGCGGCCCCAAGGCCGGTACGCCCGGACAGGGGCAGCCGGAAGGGGCTGCCGGTCCGGAGCCTGGCGGCACGCTGTTCATAGGCAGCCTGGCTGATGTGTCCACCATGAACGGCATCCACGTCGCCGACACTACCTCCGACATGCTGACCGACATGGTGGACGACTCTTTGGTGGACGTCGGTCCAAAGCTGGAGTACACGCCGCTGCTGGCCGAGCGCTGGGAGACTTCCAGCGACGGGACCACCTGGACCTTCTACCTGCGCAAGAATGTGAAGTGGCACGACGGCCATCCGTTCACTGCCGAGGACGTGGTTTTCACCTACCTGGCCATCCTCCACCCCGAGTACACCGGCGTTCGGGCCAAGAACTACTCCTGCCTGGTGGGGGCCGAGGAGTACCAGGCCAAGCTGGCAGACCTGCAGAAGCAGAAGGCGGACGGCAAGCTGGATGATGCCCAGTACCAGGCCCAGATCATGGCGGCCTTCGAGGAGTTCAAGGCCAAGGGTTCGATAAAGGCGCTGACCGACTACGCGGTACAGTTCGTCCTCAAGGAGCCGTATGCCCCCTTCCTGGACACCATGGGCATAAACATCCTCCCCGCCCACGTCCTTAAGGACCACATGGGCAAGGACATGAAGGACCAGGAATACAGCCGCAAGCCCATCGGCTGCGGCGCCTGGAGGTTCGTGGAGTGGGTGACGGGGGAGCGGGTGGTGGTCGAGGCCAACCCCGACTACTGGGGCGGCCGGCCCTACCTGGACCGCATCGTGGTCAAGGTCATCCCCGACCAGAACACCATGAACGTCGCCCTGGAGACGCAGGAGATAGACTGCGGCACCATCATCCCCGAGGACTTCGATAGGTTCAAGGCCATGCCCCACCTCAACATCTACGAGTACCCCGAGCTCTCCTACACCTACCTGGGCCTGAACCTCCTGAACCCCCTGTTCCAGGACGTGCGGGTGCGCCAGGCGATCGCCCACGCCATCGACCGCGAGACCATGATCAAGGAGATCTTCCAGGGGCACGGCATCGTGGCCCACACCCACGGCAATCCCATCTGCTGGGACTACAACCCCGACGTGCCCAAGTACCCCTACGACCCGGCGAAGGCCCGCCAGCTCCTATCTGAGGCCGGCTGGAGCGACCCCGACAATGACCGGGTCCTGGAGAAGGACGGCAAGGAGTTCGCGTTCACGCTCATGACCAACGCCGGCAACAAGATCCGCGAGCAGGCGGCGGTAGTGAGCCAGGAGCAGCTCAAGGCCGTGGGCATGAAGGTCACCACCCAGCTCGTGGAGTGGAGCACGTTCGTGAACAAGCACCTGCTGGCCAAGAACTTCGAGGCCGTCATAGTGGGCTGGCGGCTGAGCCCGGACCCCGACTCGTTCACCATCTGGCACAGCAAGGGCGGGCCGTTCAACTTCGTGTCCTACAGCAACGCGCAGGTTGACTCGCTGCTGGAGCAGGGCCGCCGCGAGACCGACATGGAGAAGCGCAAGCCGATCTACGCCGAGATCCAGAGGATCCTGGCCCTGGAGCAGCCTTACGTGTTCCTCTACTTCCCCAACACCATCCGGGGCATCAACAAGCGGGTCCAGGGGCCCATACAGGGGCACCCGCTCGACATCTTCTACAACGTCCACCAGTGGTACATACCCAAGGCCCAGCAGGGGACCACGTAGCAGGCAGGATAACGCTCTCCGGCGACCCCCAGGCGTGGGGGGCCCCCCCCGCGGCCCCCCCCCCCCGGGGGGGGGCCCCCCCGGGGGCCCCCCACGCCCATTGGGGGGTGCCGCACAAGTGCCGCACAAAGCGAGAGGAGGGAAGCCGTGAGGAGGTACGTAATCCGGCGGCTGCTGCAGGCCCTGCCCCTGCTGGTGGGCATTAGCATCGTGACATTCTGCATCATCCAGCTCGCCCCCGGGGATCCGGCCACGCTGATGATCAACCCTGAGGCCTCTCTGGAGGACGTACGCCGCCTCAAGATCGCGCTTGGCCTGGATAAGCCGGTGTACGTGCAGTACTGGCGGTGGATATCGCGGGTGCTCCGGGGCGACCTTGGAACCTCTTTCATCGACGGCTACCCGGTGGCGGCCAAGATGCTGCAGCGCATCCCCACCACGCTGCAGCTCGTCGGCCTGGCCCTGCTGGTCCAGGTGAGCCTGGCCATACCGGTGGGGATCATTTGCGCTACCCGTCAGTACTCCGTCTTCGACTACGCCGCGTCTTCGTTTGCCTTTCTGGGCATATCCCTGCCCAATTTCTGGTTCGGGCTCATGCTCATGCTTCTCTTTTCGGTGTATCTGGGCATCCTCCCCTCGCACGGGCTCAGCACCTACGGGGTGGGTTTTAACCTGGGTGACCGCCTGCGGCATCTGGCCATGCCGGTTCTGGTCATGGGGCTTACGGGCATGGCCAGCTTCACCCGCTACACGCGCTCCAGCCTGCTGGAGGTGGTGCGGCAGGACTACATCCGCACCGCCCGGGCCAAGGGGCTGTCGGAACGGGTGGTGATATACAAGCACGCCTTGCGCAACTCGCTGATACCGGTGGTGACCCTTCTCGGGCTTTCACTGCCCACGCTGTTCGGGGGTTCGCTCATTGTGGAGAGCCTCTTCGCCATCCCAGGGATGGCCCGCCTGGCGGTTCAGGCGGTGTTCCAGAGGGACTACCCGGTCATCATGGCGGTTAACATGATGGCCGCCACCATGGTCGTGGCCGGCAACCTGCTGGCCGATATCGCCTACGCCCTCGTCGACCCGCGCATCAAGTACGACTGAGCAGCGCTGGGGAAGCGCCGGATCGGCGCAGGCAAAGGAGGTGAGCACGGTGAAGGCAGCCGATGACAGGGGCGAAACCCAGCGGGCGGGCATGACCATAGTGGGTGAGACCCTGTTCAGCCTGTTCTGGAAGCGGTTCAAGCGCAACCGCCTGGCCCTGGTGGGGCTGGCGCTGATGATCCTTCTCTACCTGGTGGCCATCCTCGCCCCCCTGATCGCACCTTACGACCCCACCCGGATCGACCTCCGGGGGCGGCTTCAGCCCCCGTCCCGCGAGCACCTGCTGGGGACGGACCAGTACGGCCGGGACGTGCTCAGCCGCGTGATCTACGGCGCCCGCATCTCTTTGAGCATCGGCTTCGTCTCCGTGGGCATAGCCGTCAGCGTGGGCACCGTCCTGGGCAGCCTGGCCGGATACTACGGGGGCGCCCTGGATAACGTGATCATGCGGCTGGCCGACGTGGTGATCTCCTTTCCCGTGCTGTTCCTCATCCTAACCGTGGTGTCGGTGGTGAGCCCCAGCATCTTCAACATTATGTTCGTCATCGGGCTCACTTCCTGGCCCGGGGTGTCGCGGCTGGTCAGGGGAGAGTTCCTGTCGCTCCGGCAGCGGGACTTTACCGAAGCCGCCCGAGCCCTGGGCCTGAGCGACTCCCGCATCATATTCCGGCACATCCTCCCCAACGCCGTCGCCCCCATCATCGTCGCCGCCACCCTGGGCGTGGCCGCGGCCATCCTGGTGGAGTCGGCCCTGAGCTACCTGGGGATCGGGGTCCAGCCGCCCACGCCGAGCTGGGGGAACATGCTGTACGAGGGGCAGGCGCACTTGAGGAGGGCCTGGTGGTACGCTACGTTTCCCGGCCTGGCCATCTTCATCACCGTCATGAGCTTCAACCTCATCGGGGACGCGCTGCGCGACGCGCTGGACCCTCGGCTAAAGACATAAGCGGCGGTGCGCTGGGGTTGGGGCAGGATTTTGCTGGGGCCGTGGCGAACCTCAAGCGCGAAGAAGGGTGGTGTGCCGCTTGACGGAAACGCTGCTGGATGTTCAGGGCCTAAAGACGTGTTTTTACACGGAGGATGGCGTCGTACCTGCCGTCGACGGAGTCAGCTTTCACATCAACCGCGGCGAAACCCTGGGCATGGTCGGCGAGTCGGGGTGCGGCAAGAGCGTGACCTCGCTTTCCATCATGAGGCTCATCCCCTGGCCGCCGGGGCGCATCGTGGAGGGCAAGGTGTGGTTCGAGGGGCAGGACATCCTGGCCAAGTCGGAGCCGGAGATGCGCAAGATCCGGGGCAACGAGATCTCCATGATATTTCAGGAGCCCATGACCTCCCTCAACCCGGTGTACACCGTGGGGGACCAGATAGCGGAGGCCATTCAGCTCCACCAGGGGCTCGGCCGGCGGGAGGCAGCCCGAAAGACGGTCGACATGCTGAGGCTGGTGGGCATCCCGCTCCCGGAGCGGCGGGCCCACGAGTATCCCCACCAGCTCTCCGGCGGCATGCGTCAGCGGGTCATGATCGCCATGGCCCTGTCGTGCAACCCCAAGCTGCTCATCGCCGACGAGCCCTCCACCGCGCTGGACGTGACCATCCAGGCCCAGATCCTGGAGCTGATGAAGCGGCTTAAGAGGGAGCTGGGCATGGCCATCCTGCTCATCACCCACGACCTGGGCGTCATCGCTGAGATGGCCCAGCGGGTGGTGGTGATGTATGCCGGCCGCATCGTGGAGGAGGCCGACGTGATCAGCCTGTTCCGGCGGCCTCTGCACCCGTACACCGACGGCCTGCTCCACTCCATCCCCCGCATCGACGCCAAGAAGGGCCGGCTACATGTTATCGAAGGGGTGGTGCCCAACCCTCTCAACCTCCCGCCGGGCTGCAGGTTCCACCCCCGGTGCCCGTACGCGGCGGAGGTCTGTCGCAAGGAAGAGCCCCCGCTGGAGGAGGCCGGCCCGGGGCGCCGGGTGAGCTGCTGGCGCAGGGCCGAGCGGCTGGAGGTGGCTTGACGGTGGCGCAGGGAAACGGCGGCACCCTGGTCGAGGTCAGGAATCTCAAGAAGTATTTTCCGGTCACCGGCGGGGTGTTCTCCCGGGTGGTGGGCCACGTCAAGGCCGTCGACGGGGTGAGCTTCAGCATCCGGAGGGGGGAGACCCTGGGTCTGGTGGGCGAGTCGGGCTGCGGCAAGACCACCACCGGACGGGTGATCCTTCGGCTGCTGGAGGCCACCGCGGGAGAGGTGCTGTTTGAGGGCAGGAACGTGTTCAAGCTCAACAAGGAGGAGCTCAGGCGGCTCCGCCGCAAGATGCAGATCATCTTCCAGGACCCGTACGCCTCGCTGAACCCCCGGATGCCGGTGGGGGACATCATAGGCGAGCCCTTGGAGATCCACGGGGTGGCCCGGGGGGCGGAGAAGGAAAAGCGGGTGAAGCAGCTCCTGGAGGTGGTCGGGCTCAGCCCCTTCCACGCCCGGCGGTACCCCCACGAGTTCTCCGGCGGCCAGCGGCAGCGCATCGGCGTGGCCCGCGCCCTGGCCCTGAACCCCGAGCTCATCGTGTGCGACGAGCCGGTGTCGGCCCTCGACGTGTCCATCCAGAGCCAGGTGATAAACCTGCTGGAGGACCTGCAGAAGGAGTATCGCCTGACCTACCTGTTCATCGCCCATGACCTCTCGGTGGTCAAGCACATCTCCGACAGGGTGGGCGTGATGTACCTGGGCAAGGTGGTGGAACTGGCCCCGGAGGAGGAGCTGTTCCGGTCACCGCTACACCCCTACACCCAGGCGTTGCTCTCCGCCATCCCCGTGCCCAACCCGGAGGTTCGAAGGGAGCGGATCGTGCTGGAGGGCGACGTACCCAGCCCACTGAACCCCCCGCCCGGCTGCCGGTTCCACACCCGCTGCCGGCTGGCCGAGGAGCGCTGCCGGCTCGAAGAGCCGGTCTTTACCGACAGGGGGGGCGAGCACTTTGTCGCCTGCCACCTGGGTGCTGCACACTAGGCGCCGGTGTAACTCTACTGCGTCAAGCCGCGATCGCCGTGTGTGCAGCCTGAGTCCAGGCAGGACTTCGGCCCTGGAGCAGCGAATAGACAATGGAGTAGCCTTTCATAGGAGGTGAAAAGCGGAAGGGAGCCTACGGCTGCACCACAGGGAAACGGCCTCAGGCCGAGGCCTCCGCACCGGTCCCGGGGGGCCCGGAGCGGGCGCCGAGTATCTCTTCAGAAGGGGGTTTAGAGGATGAATTGGCGGAAGGTTCTGGCCTTCGGGCTGGTCATCGCGCTCATCGCCACCTTGGGGCTGGCCTGCGCCAAGAAGGGCCCGAAGGCGGCCGCCGAGCAGGTCCTTAGATACAACCTAGGGACCGAACCGGAGACCCTTGACCCGGCGAAGATGACCGGTATCCCCGAGTTCACCGCGCTGATGCAGTTCATGGAAGGCCTTACCCGGATAGGCACGAACGGCAATCCTGAGCCGGGCATAGCCAAGAGCTGGGAGATCTCGCCCGACGGCACCAAGTACACCTTCCACCTGCGCGATGCGGTTTGGACCAGCGGGGAGCCGGTGACGGCCTACGACTTCGAGTTTGCCTGGAAGCGGGCCCTTGATCCCGCCACCGCCGCCGACTACGCCTACCAGTTGTACTACATCAAGGGCGGCCAGGCGTTCAACGAGGGCAAGGGCACGGCGGACGAGGTCGGGGTGAAGGCGAAGGACGCCAAGACCCTGGAGGTCACGCTGGAGGCGCCGACGCCCTACTTCCTGTCGCTGACTGCGTTCCAGACCTACATGCCTCTGCCCAAGAGCTTGGTAGAGTCCAACCCCGACTGGTGGACCAAGCCCGAAACCATGGCGTGCAACGGTCCGTTCAAGGTCACCGTCTGGGACCACCACAGCAAGCTGGAGTACGCCAAGAACGACAAGTACTGGGACGCCAAGTCGGTCAAGCTGTCGAAGCTCATCTACTACATGATCGAGGAGTCGAGCACCGAGCTCACCATGTTCGAGACCGGTGAGATCGACTTCGCCGACAATCCGCCGCTTCCCGACATTGACCGGCTGAAGGCTGAGGGCAAGCTGAAGATCAGCACCCTGCTCGGCACCTACTACTACCTGTTCCAGTGCCAGAAGGTGCCCATCAACGACGCCCGGGTGCGCAAGGCGCTCACCTACGCCATCGACCGCCAGAGCCTGGTCACCAACGTGACCAAGGGCGGCCAGGTCCCGGCGACTGCCTTCGTCCCGCCCCAGGTCCCGGACGCCAAGCCGGGCAAGGACTTCCGGACCGTCGGCGGCGAGTACTTCAAGGACAACGACGTTGCAACCGCCCAGAAGCTGCTGGCCGAGGCCGGGTATCCCGGCGGGGCCAACTTCCCGCCCGTGGAGATCCTGTACAACACCAGCGAGGCCCACAAGGCTATAGCTGAGGCCATCCAGGAGATGTGGAAGAAGAGCCTCGGCATCACCGGCGTCACCCTGACCAACCAGGAGTGGGGCGTCTACCTGGCGACCCGGGACCAGGGCACCTACCAGATAGCCCGCGCCGGCTGGCTGGGGGACTACCTGGATCCCATGACCTTCCTCGACATGTGGGTGACCGGAGGCGGCAACAACAACACCTTCTGGGGCGACGCGGAGTACGACCGGCTGGTGGAAGAGGCCAAGAAGACGCTCAACAATGAGGAGCGCTTCGCCAAGATGCACAAGATCGAGGACATCCTCTTCCGCGACAACCCCATCGCCCCCATCTACTACTACGTCGACCTCTGGCTCTGCAAGGACTACGTGCAGGGCATCTACAAGAGCCCGCTCGGCCCCACGGACTTCAAGTGGGCCTGGATCGCGGAGCACTAGAATATCGTGAGGGCTGAGGGCGCGTAGAACACCCGGCAGGGGGTCTGTGCTCCGGTGGGCCGTGTCGGGGCAGCCGCGGCGGAGCGAGCGACCCGCGGGACTCCCATCCGGGGGCTGGTGCTGTCGGGTGGGGGCATTGCAGGCGGCCGCAAGCCACCCCCCCGGTGACTAATACACATAAACCACCCCACCAGCCAAA
>JAIMBG010000056.1 GCA_023511555.1 Acetobacteraceae bacterium
GGCCTGGAGCGGGTGATCATGCTGCTTGAGGAGCAGGGCCGTCTGATGAGGCTAAAGGCAGGGCTGGACGCGTTCCTGGTCACCGCCGGGCCCGGCATGGGGCGTGCCGCGTTCGGGCTTCTCCAGCGCTTGAGGAGGTGCGGGGTAGCTGCCGACATGGACTGGCTCGGCCGGAGCACCCGCGCCCAGATGAAGCAGGCCGACAGGGCCTCGGCGCGCTGGGTGGTGCTCCTGGGGGAGGACGAGGTGCGGCGCGGCGTGCTGCTGCTGCGCGACATGGCCAGCGGCGAGCAGCGGGAGCTGCCGCCCCATGACGTGGTGGAGTTCTTGAGGCGGTCGAGGGCGGCCGGGGGCAGGACCGGCCCCGAGGCGGCCTCCGGGGGTGAAGGGCAGTGACCGGCAGGAACGAGGCGGAGGGCCAGGATGCCCTGGGCGACTGGAGGCGCACCCACGGCTGCGGGGAGCTGGGCCCCGGCCACGAAGGCCAGGAGGTCACCCTGATGGGGTGGGTCCACCGGGTCCGCGACCATGGCGGGGTCAGGTTCGTGGACGTCCGCGACCGCACCGGCCTGGTGCAGGTGGTCTTCCACCCCGAGCGGGAGCCGGCGTTCGGCCGCGCGGCGGGGTTGAGGGCCGAGTTCGTGGTGGGACTGAAGGGCCGCGTGGCCCTGCGCCCCTCCGGCCTGGAGAACCTGGCGCTGCCCACCGGCCGGATCGAGGTCCACGCCGACCAGCTCCGCGTGCTTGCCCCGGCCCAGCCCGCGCCCGTCGCCGTGGACGAGGGGGCGCAGGTGGAGGAGGAGCTGCGGCTCAAGTACCGGTACCTGGATCTGCGCCGCCCCTCGAAGCTCCGGGCGCTGGACATAAGGCAGAAGTCGACCGCGGCGGTCCGGGAGTACCTTTCCTCTCAAGGGTTCTGGGAGGTGGACACCCCGTACCTCACCCGCAGCACCCCGGAAGGCGCCCGGGACTACCTGGTGCCCAGCCGCAACAGCCCGGGCATGTTCTACGCCTTGGCCCAGTCGCCCCAGCTCTTTAAGCAGCTTCTCATGGTGGCCGGCGTCGACCGCTACTTCCAGATCGTCCGCTGTTTCAGGGACGAGGACCTCCGTGCCGACCGTCAGCCCGAGTTCACCCAGGTCGACCTGGAGCTGTCCTTTGGGGCCGAAGAGGACGTGATGGCGGTCACCGAGGGGCTCATGGCCCACCTCTTCCGGAGGGTGCTGGGCCGGGAGGTGAGGCCCCCCTTCCCGCGGCTGACCTACGCCCAGGCCATGGACCAGTACGGCACCGACAAGCCCGACCTGCGCTTTGGGATGACCGTCTTCGACCTGGGGCCCGTGCTGGGGGACGCCGGGGTGGAGGTCTTCCGCCGGGCGGTGGCGGAGGGTGGCGTGATTCGGGGGCTCAAGGTGGAGGGCGGGGCGGCGAAGCTCAGCCGCTCCAAGCTGGACGAGCTGTCGCGGCTGGCGGGGGGCTCGGGGTTGGGCGGCCTCTCCTGGCTCAGCCCTCAGGGCGGACCCAGCTCCCACCTCGCCCGGTTCCTGGACGCGGAGACCCTGGCCGCGGTGGCCCGGGCCGGCGCTGGCGGCCCCGGCGACCTCTTCCTGGTGGCGGCCGGGCCCAGGCCTCAGGTGAGCGCCGCCATGGGGCGGGTGAGGCTGGAGGTGGCGAGGCTGCTGGACCTCATCCCCGACGGCCCGCTGGAGTTCCTCTGGGTGGTCGAATTCCCCCTGCTGGAGCCCGACCCCGACCGGGGCGGCTTCCGCGCGGTGCATCACCCCTTCACCGCCCCGCGCCCCGAGGACCTGCAGTGGCTGCAGAGCGACCCGCTGCGGGTGAGGGCGAGGGGCTACGACCTGGTCCTGAACGGCGTGGAGCTGGGCAGCGGTAGCGTCCGCAACCACCTCCGAGGCGTCCAGGAGCAGGTGTTCCTGGCCCTGGGGCTGAGCCCCGAGGAGCAGGAGGCCCAGTTCGGCTTCCTGCTGGAGGCGATGGATTATGGTGCCCCGCCCCACGCGGGCATCGCCCTGGGGTTCGACCGTATCGTCATGCTGCTTGCCGGGGAGCATAGCCTCCGGGAGGTGATAGCCTTCCCCAAGACGGCCACCGCTGCCTGCCTGGTCAGCCGGGCCCCGGCCCGGGTGTCGCCCCGGCAGCTTGAGGAGCTGGGGCTGGAGCTGCGGAGGCCCACTCAGGCGGGGGCCGCCCCTGCCGGGGGCGGCGGCCCCGGCCCCGGTTGAAAAAACCCCGGGCCTGTGGTAGAATAATGTTTGGCGGCGGAGGCCGCAGCGACGCGCATCGCAATGCCCTGCTGTGTGCGTGGAACGCCGAGAGGTTTTGAGCCAACAGACTGACATCGGGAGCCTGGACTCCGCCGGCGGCGTGCATGCCCCCGCCCGGGACGGGGCGACACGGGGAAGCACAATTCCGGCGGGAGGGCACCCACCTGCTGAGGCAGGTTCAAACTCCTCGGACTTACACGGCATGGTGGGGTAATTTATAGTGGCGGGAGGCGGGCGGCGTGTCGGAAGGGTCCGCGGTCGTGGAGATCTCAGCCGCGAGCTTCGAGGGGGACGTGCTCAAGGCCGACCTGCCGGTCCTGGTCGACTTCTGGGCCGAGTGGTGCGGGGCGTGCCGGGCCATGGCTCCCGTGGTGGAGGAGCTGGCCAGGGACTACAACGGCCGGCTGCGGGTGGGCAAGCTCAACGTGGACCATGCGCCCGAGCTTGCCTCCCAGTACGGGGTGAGGAGCATCCCCACGCTGATCCTTTTCCGCGGAGGCCAGCCGGTGGATCGGTTCGTGGGGCAGATTCCGCGCAAGGAGCTGACGTTCAGGTTGGATAAGCTGCTGTAACATGACCCCCCCAAGCGCGAGGGGCCCGGCCCGCGGGCCCCGTCATGGCAGAGCAGGAGCGGCCGGCCCGCCCGGCCGCTTTTGGCTTGGGCGGGCGAGGCCTTAAGGCGCCGGGCCGGCGGCGGGATCCCGGCGGCGGGGTGGCCTGGCGAGGCCCCGCCCTGGGCCGGTCCCGGCCTAGTCCTCGGTCTCAATGGGTATGGTCCGGCCCTCCCCGGAAGGCTCGCCGCGCAGTGGCAGTTCCACCTCCAGCACCCCGTCGCGGTAGGTGGCCACGGCCTGCTCCGGGTTGGCGTCCGAGGGCAGGGGTACGCGGCGGCGGAAGGATCCCGCAGGCCGCTCGCGGTAGAGGAGCTGGCCCCGGTCGGTGAGGTCCTTGATGTGCCCCTGGATGAAGAGGGCGTCCTGGTCCCAGGTCACCAGGAGCCGCTCCTCGTCGGCACCGGCTACCTCCACGATCAGCCGGTAGGCGTGCGGCCCGCGGTACATCTCGATGCGCGGCTGCCATCCCTCCAGCCGGGGCTGCCACGGGGCCGGTGGGAAGCCAGCGGCGGGGGTGGGTGGGTAGGGGTAAAACATGTCCATCCTCCTCCTGGGCCCGCCCGCTGGGGCGGGGCGGGCCGGGTTGGGAAGGGGTGGGGCGGCTGCCCTAGCGGGTGATGTTAACCTTGAGCCGGCGCCTCCCGGCCAGGTCGGACTTGGGCATGCGCACCTCCAGCACCCCGTTGGTGTAGATGGCGGTGGCGTGCTCCGGCCGCACCGTGGTGGGCAGGGTGACCGCCCGGTAGAATGCGGACGGGGTCCCCGTCGCCCAGAAGGCGTTGGCTGATATGGTCACGGAGTCGTCAGTGACCGTGAGGTTGAGGTCGTTGGGGTTGACGTTCGGCAGCTCGCAGGCCACCACCACGTCGCTGTTGGTCTCAAACAGGTCCACCCTGGGCTGGACGATTCCGGTGCCGCCCGCGAGGTAGCTGGGCAGCAGGAACTGGCCGGCATAGGGGCCGGCGAAGGCCTGGCTGGCGAAGGGCCCGGCTGCGGTGCCCCCTGCATAGGGCGCTCCCACGGAGATGGGCACCTGATACGGCGCCGAGGCCTGCCAGGGGTTGACCTGGTACGAGACGCCCGGAGCGAACGTCTGGCCTGCGTACGGGTTCCAGGTGGGCGAGATCATGTCTTAGGGTTGCACCTCCTCGCGTGTTCCGCGGACATGGGCTCGGGCCGCCTTTCCCCACCCCTTCCGGTTCCGAAGCTATTCTGGCAACTGTGGAAGGGGTTTATACGGGGTCCGGGGCCGGGAGAGACGGCTCCGCGGCCGGGGCGGCGCCCGAGGGGACGGGAGCCCCTGGGGTTCTCCACCGAGGGCGGCCGCCTCTGCCGGCGAGGGCCCGAGAGGTTTGGGCGCGCCGGGCGTCGAATTGAGGGAGCCGAGGAGGCGTTCGCGGTGGACGGCATCATCGACTTGAGGAGCGACACCGTCACTGTCCCTACGCCGGAGATGCGCCGGGCCATGGCCGACGCCGAGGTGGGGGACGATGTGTACGGGGAGGACCCCACGGTCAACCGCCTGGAGGAGCTGGCAGCCTCTATCCTGGGCAAGGAGGCCGGGCTGCTGGTGGTGAGCGGGACCATGGGCAACCAGGTGGCGGTTATGACCCACTGCCGCCGGGGCGACGAGATCCTGGTGGAGGCCGACGCCCACATCTTCTACTATGAGGCCGGCGCGCTGGCGGTGCTGGCGGGAGTGCAGCCCCGCACCGTCCCCGGCCGCGCCGGGGTGCTTGAGGCCGAGGACGTCGAGGCGGCGCTGCGGCCGCCGAACCTGCACTTCCCTCCCACCAGCCTGCTCTGCCTGGAGAACACCCACAACCGGGCAGGCGGGAGGGTGGTTCCCCTGGAGAAGCTGGAGGCCGCAGCCGCCGTGGCCCGGCGGAGAGGGCTCCGGGTTCACCTGGATGGGGCCCGCATCTTCAACGCCGCCGTGGCCCTGGGGGTCCCCGCCCGCCGGCTGGCCGAGGCTGCGGATTCCGTGATGTTCTGCCTGTCCAAAGGGCTCAGCGCCCCGGTGGGGTCGCTCCTCGTGGGCAGCCGGGACTGGATCGCCGAGGCCCGCAGAAACCGCAAGATCGTGGGCGGGGGCATGCGCCAGGCCGGGGTGATAGCCGCCGCCGGAATCGTGGCGCTTACCCGCATGGTGGACCGGCTGGCCGAGGACCACGAGAACGCCCGGATACTGGCCCGGAACCTGGCCGGGATAGAGGGCCTGGGCGTGGACCTGGCCTCGGTGGAGACCAACATGGTCATGGTGGACCTTATTCCCCCGGCGCCGTCCGGGCCGGAGATGGTGCAGCGCCTTGGGGCGCTGGGGGTGAAGATCAACGCCATTGGCCCCCGCCGGCTGAGGGCCGTGACCCATAAGGACGTAAGCCGCCAGGACGTCATTGAGGCGGCGGACCGGTTTGTGCGGGCGCTCCGGGGCCGGTGTTAGCCATAGTGCCGGTTCGGCCCCGGTTCGGGGCGGCGCCGGTTCGGGCCCCCGGCCGGCTGCGGCGGCTCTCGGGGCCGCCGGCTGGAGGTGAGCGGGTGGACGGGGAGGGCGGAAGGAAAGGCGAGGACCTCTTTGCCCGCAGCCTCAAGGAACGGCTGGAGCGGGAGGCGCCGCTGGCGCTAAGGATGCGGCCCCGCAGCCTGGAGGAGTTCGTGGGCCAGGAGCACATCGTGGGGCCGGGGAGGCTGCTGCGCCGTGCGATCCAGGCCGACCAGCTCTCGTCGGCGATATTCTTCGGACCCACCGGCTCGGGGAAGACGGCCCTGGCCCGCATCATCGCCGACACCACCCAGGCCCACTTCGAGCAGATCAACGCCGTGACCGCAGGGGTGGCGGACATCCGCCGCGTGGTGGAGGAGGCCGCGGAGCGGCGGGCGATGCACCGCCGCCGCACCATCCTGTTCATCGACGAGATCCACCGCTTCAACAGGGCCCAGCAGGACGCGCTCCTTCCCGCGGTAGAGGACGGCACCGTCATCCTCATCGGCGCCACCACCGAGAACCCCTTCTTCGAGGTCAACCCCCCGCTGGTGTCGCGGTCCCGCGTGTTCGCCTTTCAGCCTCTGAGCGAGGCGGACATCAGGGTGCTGCTGGAGCGGGCCCTGCGCGACTCCGAACGGGGGTTGGGGGGGCTGGGGGTGGAGGTCGACCCCGAGGCGCTGGACCACCTGGTGAGGGTGAGCAACGGCGACGCCCGCTCGGCGCTCAACGCCCTGGAGCTGGCGGCGCTCACCACCCTGCCCGGCCCGGACGGGCGCCGCCGCATCACGCTGGAGGTGGCCGCGGAGTCGATACAGCGCCGGGCCATTCAGTACGACCGGGCCGGGGACCAGCACTTCGACCACATCTCGGCCTTCATCAAGAGCATGAGGGGCTCCGACCCCGACGCGGCCCTTTACTGGCTGGCGAGGATGCTCTATGCCGGCGAGGACCCCAGCTTCATCGCCCGCCGGGTGCTGATCTGCGCCGCCGAGGACGTGGGGCTGGCCGACCCCCAGGCCCTGGTGGTGGCCGCGGCCGCGGCCCAGGCGGTGGAGTACGTGGGCCTGCCGGAGGCAAAGATACCGCTGGCCATGGCTGCCGTCTACGTGGCCTGTGCGCCCAAGTCCAACTCCGCCTACCTGGGGATCGGCGCCGCCATGAAGGACGTGGAGGAGAGGAAGATCGCCGGGGTGCCGGTGCACCTCAGGGTGGGCAGCTACCCCGGCGCCGCCCGCCTGGGGCACGGCCAGGGGTACAGGTACGCCCACGACTACCCCGGCCACTGGGTGGAGCAGGAGTACCTGCCCAGGGAGCTGCTGGGCCGGGTGTACTACCGGCCGGGGGATCTGGGGTTCGAGGCGGAGATAAAGAGGAGGCTGGGGGAGAGGGGCAAAGCTAAGCCGCCCTGCCGGAGCGCCGACGGAGGGGATGAAGGCAGGGGGGAGAGGCGCTGAGCAAGCGAGCAGCACCGCTTCCAGCCTCATGATTTGCCTTCGCTTTCCAATATGCCAGGATCCCGCCCACTACGGCCCCGTGGTAAAGTTCCACGCTGGCAGGGACCAGGCGCTTGTCCCCACGGCGTTGCTGGCGCTCACCCGCCACCAGTACTCGGTGTTGGGGCTGAGGCCCGTCACCGCAATCGCTGTCCCGGTGATCCCTGCCCTGTCGAAGGCCAACGTCTTGAAGCTGGGGTTGGGGGAAACCTGCACGCGGTATGAGGCCGCCCCCAGAGAGCTGCTCCAGCGCAAGGTGGGAGACACGGAGACCCTAAGCGCCCCGTAGGCGGGGGAAATCAGGTTGGGGGCGGCGGGCACCGTGCCGGTGGTGAACGTCCAGACGGCGGACCAGGGGCTGTCCCCGGCGGCGCTGCCGGCCTTGACTCGCCACCAATACTGGGTGCCGGCCGCCAGGGGGCCGACGGTGACCGAGGTGTTCCTGGCGCCGGACAGCCGGTACCCGGACGCGATCTGGGTGAACTGGACGTTCCTCGAGATCTGCACCAGGTAGGACGAGGCGCCGCCGGAGACCTTCCAGGACAGGGTGGGGGCCACCGGAACCCCTCTAGCCCCGTTGGCCGGGGAGGAGAGCAGGGGAGCCAGAGGGCCGGCGGCCTGCGTGGTGAAGCTCCAGGCGGCGGACCAGGGGCCGACACCTGCCTCATTCTCGGCTGCCACCCTCCACCAGTAGCGGGTGCCGCGGGCCAGCCCTCCCATGACCACATCGGTGGTCGTGGGGAGGTCCGCCTTCTGGTAGACCAGGGCGGTGAAGTCCGGGTCCCCGGCCACCTCAACGTTGTAAGCGACCGCGCCGGCCGAGGCCTTCCAGGCCAGCGCGGGCGTGACGTCTACCCCGGTGGCCTGGTCGGCGGGGGAGTAGAGCACGGGTGCTGCCGGCGGTACGGCGGCGGTGACGAAGGACCAGGCGGGCGACCAGACGGGGCCGGCCTCGCCGTTCACGCCCACCCGCCACCAGTACTGGGTCCCGCCGTCCAAAGCCCCAACCGCGACTGAGGTGTGGGGGAGGTTCGGCCAGTCGCACACTCTTTCGCTGAAGTTGCTGTCTTTGGCTACCTGCAGATGGTAGGCCTCCACCCCGGCTAACGGTTCCCACGCCAGGGTGGGCGTGATGGGGACCGCCTGGGCCCCGTCGGCCGGTGAAGACAGCGTGGGAGTCGGCCGGGACCGCGCTGCGGGGGCTGGCTGGGCCTGCGGCCACACCAGCGGCCAGGCCAGGAGGGTCACCCCCAGGGCGACAGCCAACGCCAGCACCGGCACCAGGATCCACCGGAAACCACGCCGCGGCCGCCGACGGCTGGGGACCTCCCTCTGGATCACCGGCCGGAGGCGGGCTGCCGCCAGGGGCGTACCGCAGTATGGGCAGAACTGGCAGCCTTGGGGTATGGTCTTGCCGCATCGCGGGCACTTCACTCTCGGTCCCTCCTGCATTCTCTCGACTCACAGCCCCGCCAGCCGGGGGCGTTCACCCCCCTGCCTATCACACCCGGCTCGGCCCGGGTTTAGTGCCTGGCTATGTACGTCCACTTGAACTCCGTGAGGCCGGTGCTCAGCTTCACCAGGCCCTTCACGTAGGGGTGGACCAGGTAAAGGTCGACGTAGTAGTATATGGGCGTAATGGGCATCTGGTCCATCAGTAACCGCTCGGCCTGGTGCATGGCCTCGAACCGGGCCTCGGGGTCGGCGGTGACCCGCGCCGACTCTATGAGGCTGTCATAGTCAGCGCGCCCCCACTGGGTGTCGTTGTTTCCGCCGCCCGTAATCCACATGTCGAGGAAGGTCATGGGGTCGGGGTAGTCGCCCAGCCAGCCGGCCCGGGCCACCTGGTAGTTGCCCTGGTCCCGCGCCTGCAGGTAGGCACCCCACTGCTGGCTGGTCAGGGTGACGTTGGCGATGCCCAGGCCCCGCCTCCACCTCCACATGTCCCGAACGGCCTCGGCAATGGCCTGGTGCGCCGAGCCGGTGTTGTAGAGTATGTCGAGGTGGGGGAGGCCGGCGCCCCCGGGGAAGCCGGCCTCGGCCAGGAGCCTCTGGGCGGCGGCCACGTCGGCGTCGCGGAAGCAGGGCCCGCCCTCCTCGCGGAAGTCCCTCCTGGTAGCGGGGTTGGTGATGCCGGGGGGCACGAACGCCAGCGCCGGCACCTGGCCACCCTTGGTAACGGTGGTGACTATGGTCTGGCGGTCTATGGCGTAGCCCAGGGCCTTGCGCACCCGGGCGTCGCGCAGCGGGGACTTGTTTGTGTTGAACAGGTAGTAGTAGGTGCCCAGGAGGGGTTTGGCGACCAGACGCCCCTCCGCCCTCAGCCGGTCCAGGTCGGGAACCGGCGGGTTTTCGGCCACATCGATATCGTTGGCCTCAAAAAGGGTCAATTCGGTGGACGCCTCCCCGACCTCATAGAACACGAGGCGCTGAAGGCGGACGGAGGCCCGGTCCCAGTAGTCCGGCCTGGCCACCATTTCCAGCCTGCTGCCGCGCTCCCACGAGGCCAACTGGAACGGCCCGTTGGAGACCAGCGT
This sequence comes from Acetobacteraceae bacterium, assembly GCA_023511555.1. Classification (GTDB taxonomy): domain Bacteria; phylum Bacillota; class Sulfobacillia; order JAIMBG01; family JAIMBG01; genus JAIMBG01. The sequence goes on from JAIMBG010000056.1 coordinate 9,415, forward strand.
GGCCGCCTCGGCCGCCCACTCCGGGTGGGCCTCCACCGTCGCCCGCTGCACGGGGAAGAAGGTAGGAAAGGCGAGGAGCGATGGGAAGTAGGGGCACGGCCCTTCGAGGGTCACCTCCAGGGTGAGGGCGTCCTTCGCCCTCACCCCCACGTCCTGCGCCGTCCCCCTGCCCTCGTGGTACGACTGCGCGCCCTTGATGTAATAGAGCAGGTAGGCATAGTCGGCCGCCGTCACAGGGTCCAGTATCCTTCTCCAGGAGTAGACGAAGTCCTCGGCTGTGACCGGCTGGCCGTTGGACCACTTCGCCTCCCGGCGGAGGTGGAAGGTGTACCTGAGCCCGTCGGGGCTCACCTCCCAGGACGCGGCCATGGCCGGCTGGGGCACGAGGTCGGGGCCCAGCCGGGTCAGGCCCTCGAACAGGGCGTTGGTTACTGTCAGCTCGGGGGTGCCGGTGGCTCGTGTCGGATCCAGCGTCTCCGGCTCGATCTCCAGGGTATAGCGAAAGGTCTGGGTGGCGGCCATGTCGCTGGGGGGCGGGACGGCGCCCGGGGCGGGGGTCTGGGCACCCCCGCCGGGAACCGGCGCGCCCGCGCTGGGTGCCTGAGCCCCCCCGGCCGGTGAGGAAGGCAGCCCCGGGGCGGTGGCCGGCGTCGTCCCGCCAGGAGACCAGGGCTGGCCGGGCGCGGACCCGTCCGAGGGCAGGCCGGGCGTAGGTCCCGCTCCGGCGCCCCCCTCTGCCGCCGGCGTGCCGGGTGCCGCCATCCGCGACCGGACGGCCGGGACGGCGAAGTACCCGCCGGCGGACAGAGCCAGCACCAGAACGCCCACCAGGACCCAGATGTACGCCCGCCGCGGCAAGGGCCGGGCGGCCGGCGGCCGGCCGGTCGGCGGCCGGCCGGTCGGCGGCGCCTTGCCAGGCCTTACCGCCAGCGCCGCGCCGCAGTATGGGCAGAAACGGGCCTGTTGAAGCAGGGCGCGGCCGCAGTTGGTGCAGTACAACGCAATCCCCTCCCGCCTTCCTGGGCTCCGCCGCCTCTACCCGGACGCCGGCGCCCCCAGCGCCTGGCCGCAGGCGCGGCAGAACTTGGCGCCTGGGGCCGCCTCCGCGCCGCAGCCGGGGCACCGCGGCGGCTGCAGGGGCTCGGACCCCTTCGTCTCCGCCTTGGCGCCGCAGGAGGCACAGAAGATGGCGTCCTCCAGCAGGGGCGCCCCGCAGGCCGGACAGGTGCGCCTCTCCTCCCGGGCGGGCAGTTTGGTGCCGCAGGAGGAGCAGAACAGGTCGGCCTCGCCGGTGTCCGTGCCGCAGGCGGGGCATCTCCTCGGCAGGGCCGCCTGGGCGGCCCGGGGCCGCCTTCCGCCGGTGAACAGCGCGGTGAGGTCGTCTATGCTGGCGTAGATCGCCACGCACAGCAGTGTCATGGGGATGGCGAAGAGGACCAGGAACACTATGGGATACAGCCAGTCAAGGTCCGGGATGAGAGACAGCACCACGTAGCGGTAGGAGAAGTAGGCCACCGCGACGGCGATTATCACGGCGAGAAGCTTGGCGAGCTGCCCGGCGCGGGGGAACCCGGTCACCAGGCGGGAAAGGTGGCGATCCAGGCTGAAGCCGAAGGCTGCGATGGTGGCGATGACGCCGGTCATGACGAGGGTGTCGAGGAGGCTGGCCAGGTCGAAGTTGACCATGGGCATGATCTCCTGGAGCATGGGCAGTCGAGCGATCACGACCCTCACGATAAGCAACATGACAATGACAACGGCCGACCGTATCGTCGCGGTCACAAACTCCCTCCGCGTGCTCACCATGGTGCTTCTCTCCCCCCTTGCAGTTCTGCCTCAACCGGCGCCTCAGAGAAACGGCTCGATCTCCAGTACCTTGCCGCTGTGGGCGTCCACGTAGACTAGCGCCGCCGCAGTGTCGGAGGCGCGGTCCTCGACCTCGATGACCCACACCAGGTTCTGGGCCGGCGAGAACTCCCGGGTCACGTACAGCTTCGCGTCGGCGGCCGCGGCGTCGGGGCAGGTGTCCTTCAAGGCCCGGCAGGCAATCTCCTCAGCCTGGGACCGCGAGACGGCGGGAACGGTCTTCACCCTGACCTCGCCGTCGCTGCACTCGAAAAAGAACACGTGGCCGGTGGCGGGGTTCACCTGGATCTCGACGAACTTCAGCAGGTACGCCCCGGAGCCGGGATCCTGGGAGAACCAGCGGAAGCGGTAGTACTTGGCCGTCCCCGGGCCCAGGTCCACCAGTTCGGAGGTTTCCTGGTTGAGCGCGGGGTCGCCCCAGAAGGCGCAGTGCTGCTGGGCGAAGAGCTCCGCCTCGTGGCGGGCGGCGTCTTCGCCGGCCTCCACCTGGAAGGCCGGCGGCTCATGTACGTAGAACGCCCTCAGGGCGCCGCTGGCGCGGTCCACCAGGACCGTCACCTCGTTGCCGGCGTCATCCTGCCCCTGATACTCCAGCACCACTCCAGCCACGTAGTCCCTTCGGCCCACGTACCTGAGGTCCTGGACGCCCTCGGGAAGCTGGGCCTCAAGCTCCGCCGGCGCCCTGCCCGCGGGGGCCTGGCCCGGAATCGGCGACATGGCGCTCACCAGCACCACGCCGACGGTAGCCAGGAGCAGCAGGGGGAGGACGATGGCCAGGACCGTGGTCAGTCCGCTGGGGCGCTTCGGGGGGGGCCCCACCGCCAGGCCGCACCGGGGGCAGAACCGGTCCCCGGCCCTCAGGCTTTGGCCGCACTGCGGGCAAAAGCTCACGCGGACCACCTCCGCAGCCGTTGCGACCGGCCCGCCGTGGCGCCCCAGGCCAGGGCGCCCAGGCCGGCCGCCACCATCAGTCCCAGGAGCAAATACAGCGCCGAAACCCTGGCCGGCTCGCCGGGCGACAGCGAGGCCACCAGGTAGAACGGCGTGCCCCCGGGGGCCACGTCGACGCCCTTGACCGAAACCTTCCACTCCCCCGGGCGGGGCCGCACGATCACCAGATGGATGGGGCGTTCCTCGCTTTCCTGCAGGCCGGGGTAGCCGGGGCCCACCACCCGGCCGCGCGGGTCCACCAGGACGGCGTCGACGCGGCTCCCCGGCCAGTTCAGGGTCAGCCTCAGCTCGGCGGTGTTGGCCGGCACGTCCACTGTCCCGGCCTCCACCGTCTCCTGGGGCTTGACGGTCCCCGAAACCTCCAGCTCCACGTCGCCCAAGGCCTCGTGCTCCGTCTTGAGGAACGCGTTCTGCAGGCCCTGGCTGTCGGCGCCACGGTAGTACTCTCCGCCAGTCTTGGCCGCGATCTGGCGCAGCAGTTCCTCGTCCAGGTCCCCGGGGTCCCCGATGCCGATGGCGTACAGGGTGGGAACCCGGGACTGGTCGACGCGCAGCCGGGGAGGGGCGGGCTTGAGGTATAAGCGGGAGGCCTCGGCGGCCGGATAGATCATCATGGAGTCAAGGGAAGGATAGAGGAGCTCCTTCGTAGGCTCACCGCTCTCGCTTCGGGCCCGCGTGCGCGCCCTCTCGGCTGCTTCGTACACGTTCCGACCGGAGGCCACCTCCTGCCAAAAATTCACATACCATTTATTAGCGCCTCGGACCTCTACTTTTTTTGCAAAGCCGACGACTACCACAGCCCCCGAGTTGAGGAAGGCCCGTGCAGTATTGTCCGGCTTACTAATGTTCTTGGCCGTCTCGCATCCCACCAGGACCGCTAAAGCCAGCCTACCGGCCTTAAGTTCCTTGACCTGGGAGGACTCCAAGAAGGAGAACTGCCTTACATTGAACTTGAAGGAAAGGAGGGAAACCTGCTTCGTCGTCTCCTTGAAAAGAAGCCTCTGCGGAGAGGCGTGGCCGATGAACCCGAAGACACTGTCGTTGTGTAGCCTGCCCAGGGCCGCATCCGCCACCACGTCGGGATACTCTCCGACTTTGTAGCCTAACGGTCTGAGGAAAGCGGCCGCCTTCGCCGGGAACTCCGCAGAAGACACGTCTTTGTACTTGAACCCATACATCGATGCCTGGGTCCCGAATTCCTTGGGCGGTGTCCAGCCCAGGGACGCCACCCAGTCGATTATCTCCCCGGCGCTGCGGCCGGTGTTGGTCTGGCCGTCCGAGAGGAGGATTATCAGGCTGCGACTCTGCGTGGAGTTATTGATCTGGCTCACCGCGAGCTCCAGGGCGTGACCGATGTTGGTGTTGCCATAGGCTTCAAGCTCCCGGAGCCTGCTGCGCACCAGGTCGAAGTCGTGGGTGAGGGGCTGGACCTCGGACGCGCTGGTGGCGAACTCCACCACGCCGACCTTGAACCGCCGCCGCCCTGTCTTACTCTCAGTCTCCAGGATGTCGACGACGTTCAGGGCGGCGTCGATGGCGGACTGGACCTTGATGCCGCCGGCCCACGCGTCCTTCATGCTGCTGGAGGTGTCCAGGACGAGGACCACCGATGTGACCGGGGGCCGGGGCTCTGGGGCGGGGGGCTGCCCGTCCCCCGCCGGCGGGGAGGCGGGGGCACAGCCCGCCGCGGCCAGGAGCAACAACAGTACCAGGGCTGCAGGCCAGCGGCGCCCCCCCAGGCTGGCGCGGTTCCACATGGCGCCCCCACCCCCTCAGGCCAACCCTCCGCCTGGCGCCTTGGGGCGGCAGCGCTCCCACAGCCCCCCGGCCACCATCGAGGTACACAGAGGCAGGTAAGTCTACGTCGACCTAAGGGTGTATATTCTCTTCCATCGCAGGCTACTCCTGCTCTATGTGCCGAAGGGGGCAGCCTTGGCCTGGCTGGGTTGAAGGGCCCGCGCTCGGCCGGCAGGCTGGCCAGAGGAGGCGTGAAGGCAGGACTGGCATGGCCCCGGCCCCCTCCTGCCTCGCCGTGGGCCCGTCGACTTGTCCGGCCTCCGGTGTGACCAGAGCTGACCGGCGGGCTGGGACAGGCCCTCCAGGCAGTGTAAAGTTTCAGTAGGGGACTGAGGTCGGGGGACAGAAGTAGAGACCTCACGAAGTGCCCCGTAGAGG
>JAIMBG010000057.1 GCA_023511555.1 Acetobacteraceae bacterium
CTCCTCCCGGGTTTCCGTGGGAAAGCCGCGGATGCTGGACACCACGACGTTGAGGCCGGCCGCGGCGCAGTCGGCCACGATCCTTTTGGCCTCCTGCAGGTCGACGCCTTTGCGCATCAGCCGGTTGACCCGCTCGCTTCCCGCCTCCAGTCCGAAAAAGACGTAAAGGCATCCGGAGCGGCGCAGATACTCCGCCGTCCTGGCGGTAAACGTTTTCTCGAAGCGGGCGAAGAGCTGGTAACGTACCGGCGCGCCCTCGCTCAGCAGGGCCTGCGCGATGGCCTCCATGCGGCGCGGGGGCTCGGCCTCCTGCGCGAGGTAGAAGAGCGCTCCGTAGGCCCGAGCGAGGCGCGCCAGGTCGCGGGCCACAAGCCCCGGGCTCCTGACGCGGAAGCGCTGGCTCACCAGGCAGAAGCTGCAGAACGCGCAGCGGCCCCAGTAGCACCCGCGCGCGGTGGCGTAGGGCAGCACCGGCCGGGCGGCGAAGTACGACTGCAGCGGCAGGCCCTCGAAGTCGGGGCAGGGCAACTCGTCCAGGTCCAGCGGCGGGGGCGGGGGGTTGCCGCGGACGGCGCCGCGCTCAACCCGGACCAGCCCGGGCACCTGGTCCAGGCTCCCGCCCCGCTCCAGGGCCGCCGCCAGGGAGGCCAGCGGCGCCTCGCCCTCGCCCAGCACCACGCTGTCCACGAAGCCGAGGCTGGGGAGGATGCGCTCCAGGCCGTCGCGCACCGCCGAAAAGTAGAAGCCTCCCATCACCAGGTGGACGTGGGGGAGCCGGTCCTTCACCAGCCTGGCCAGCACCAGGCCGGGGATGGCCTGCTCGCCGAAGGTCAGGGAGAACCCGACCAGGTCGGGGCCCAGGGCCGCGATCTCCCCGGCCAGCTCCTCCAGGAAGGGCTGATACGGCAGGGGCGGCCGGCCCTCGACGGCCGCCCTGAACCTCTCCAGTGAGACCACGGGCAGCCGTAGAGGGTTGGTCTCGTCGGGGAACACCAGGTGCCGTATGGTCTTGTAGTCGAACCAGTCCCCCTCCAGGGCCACGGTCCCGTCCGGACGGAGTCGGTAACGGTCGATGTCCTTGAACGCCGCCTTCACCGCCTCGATCCGGGCCAGGTACCGGGGGAGGACCGAAAGAAGCTCCACCAGGTCCAGGTACTCCTCCTGCTCCAGGGGGGTAAGGGCCGGTCGGGACTCGAGCTGCCGAAAGCGGTCCTGGGCGGCGAGACGGAGCTGTTCCAGGCCGGCCCTGGAGAAGACCCTGTCGAACAGCCTTAGGTTGGCGTCGAACTGGGTCACCCGGTGCCCCAGGCCCCTGAGGTATGCAGCCAGCGTGGGCAGGCCGAGATAGGGGCTGAAGGGCCAGGCCAGGGGAGGGAGGACGAGCACGACCTTCATCTCTGCCTGCCACCTCCGGGGGTGCGTGTGGGCGGCGGTCTTGACCAGGGGCTAGCTACGAGCTGCTTTGTGGGTCAGGCGCCCTGGCTCAGGCCCGGCGCTGCGTCCGCCGACTAGGGCGCGACGCCGATGCCGCCAGAGCCGTCGTTGACGACGGAGGCGTTGACGTCGTCCAGGACCTCGATCTCCAGGTCCTTAATCACCGCTTGCACCTCCTTCCCCCGTTAAAGGCGCATCTCCCCGGTCAAGACCGCCAGCCCACGGAAAACCGCGCTGGTCGAGAGGGCTCGCCTCGATCGCGGACAGGCTGGCATTCTAGCAACAAGTATCGCTAGAGTTCGACATACTGGGCGAAACTTCCTTCTCCTTACTCGGGCTTTAGCATTTTTATAACTATCTCGAGCGGACTGGGCCGTCACACCAGGGCGGTCGCCAAGCGTCAAGAGAGGGATTTGGGCCCCGGCGGCGAATGGCCGTATAGCAGGAACGATGTCGGATAGAAGGAGGAGGAGCCTTTGGAAAGCCGCCGCAGGAACTGGACGCTGCGAGGGACCTACCTGTACTTGACCTGTCTGGCGTCCCTCGTGTTCCTGGTGGTAGGGGCGGGGCGGACCATAGCCGTGCTGGTGGACATCGCCAACCCACCTCCGTCTGAGGTGCCCGGGTCTGTCCTGCAACCAAATGTGGCCGGCCTTTCCGGCCCTCTCCGCCCTCCGCCAGCCGTGGTAGAAGCCCAGGCCAGGCTCGAGGCCGAGCGGCGGAGCGAAGAGGCCCGCGGCCCCTGGCGCCGGCTGGCCGTGGGGCTGGCCGGCGTTGCCGCTGCCCTGCCCGCCTACCTCTACGGCTGGAAGCTGATCCGCCGTGAGGAGAGGCAGGGCCGGTGGCCGCAGGTGGAGTGGGGGGTGAGGAACCTCTACTTCTACCTGGTGAGCCTGGGGGCGCTGGTGGCCCTTCTGGTCACGGTGACGGTCCTGGCCTCCGCCGTAAGCCAGGTGGCGGTGCCGCCCCCTTCATACTACCCCGGGCCTCTGGAGGTCCACTCCATGATGGTTACGGAGGGCAAGCAGAGCCCCAGCCTCTCCGAGATCCAGGCGAGGGTAGACTCGGAGCGGCGGCGGGCGGAGGCGATGGACCGCTACCACCGCAGGCGCAGCCTGATATCCTCCGCAGTGTCCGTGGCGGTGGCCCTGGCGCTGTACCTGACCCACTGGAGCCGCTGCCAGCGGGGGTTTTCGGCCGTGGCGGGGGCGGCCTCCGGCGGCTGAAGGAGGGGCAACCGCAGGGGGCGGTTGAGCCCTCACTGGGGTGAGCCGTAGAGCTCGTGGCCCAGGCCCAGTCGCACGCCGCCGCCGGGGCAGCCGCAGGTGCTGCAATGGAGCACTGCAGTCTCGCTCTTGGCGGCGGCGCTGAGCCTGCCCGCGAGCCCAGATTTCCCCCTCGAAGAGCAGGGGGATGGGCTCCCGCCTGAAGTCACTGAGACGGCCGCCGCCGGGCGGTGGCCGCTACCTCCCCACCAGCCCCAGTTCCCTCCCCACCTTCCTAAATGCCTCCAGTGCCTGGTCCAGGTCGTCGCGGGTGTGGGCCGCGGTGACGATGGTGCGCACCCGGGCCTTGTCGCGGGCCACCGTGGGGTAGGCGATTCCCTGGGCAAAGACCCCCTCCTGGAACAGACGGTCGCTCAGCTTCATGGCCAGTGCCCCCTCGCCCACGATCACGGGGGTGATGGGGGTCTGGCTCTGGCCGGTGTTGAACCCCAGGTCGGAAAGCCCCTGCTTGAAGTACCGGGTATTGTCCCACAGCCGCTGGATGAGCTCAGGCTCCTGCTCCAGCACGTCGAGGGCGGCGAGGCAGGTGGCGGCCACCGAAGGCGGGTGGGAGGTGCTGAACAGGAAGGGGCGCGCCCGGTGGATCAGGAAGTCCCGCAGCGCCCTGCTCCCGGCCACGTATCCACCCAGGGCACCTATGGCCTTGGACAGCGTCCCCACCTGGATGTGGACGCGCCCGTGCAGCCCGAAGTGGTCCACGCTGCCGCGGCCGTTTGCGCCGAGCACGCCGCTGGCGTGGGCGTCGTCCACCATCACTATGGCCCCGAACTCCTCGCCCAGCGCAACCAGCTCCGGGAGCGGGGCGATGTCGCCGTCCATGCTGAACACGCCGTCAGACACGATGAGCTTCCTTGCCTGCCGCTCGCGGGTCTCTTCAAGTAGGCGCCTCAGCGCCGCCGTGTCCCGGTGGGGGTAGACCTTGATCTCCGCCCGGCTCAGGCGGCAGCCGTCGATGATGCTGGCGTGGTTGAGCTCGTCGCTGAAGACCAGGTCCTGCGGGGTGAGCAGCGACTGGATGACCCCCTGGTTGGCCGCGCAGCCGGACTGAAACACTATGCAGGCCTCCGTCTTTTTGAACGCGGCCAGCCGCTCCTCCAGCTCCTGGTGAAGCGTCATGGTGCCGATGATGGTGCGCACCGCGCCCGAGCCTACGCCGTACTGCTCCACCGCCCGCACCGCCGCCCGGCGCAGGCGGGGGTGGGTGGTGAGGCCCAGGTAGTTGTTGGACGAGAGGTTGATTACCGTCCGGCCGTCGATTCTGGCCCGGGGCCCCTGCTCCCCCTCAAGCACCCGGAGGGCCCGGTACAGCCCGGCCTCCCTGAGCTTGCCCAACTCCTCCTGCACGAACTCCAGCGGATCCCGGGTTGCCATGCGTCACACCTCCGTCGGGCTGGGATAAAGGATCACCTTGCCGCACTGGCCGGAGCCCACCAGCTCCATGGCCAGCTCAAACTCCTCCATGGGTAACCTGTGGGTGATGACCGGCGAGATGTCGAGGCGCCCGGAAGAGAGCAGCGCCCTGGTCTGGTACCAGGTCTCGAACATCCGCCGGCCGGTTATCCCCTGTATGGTTATGCCCTTGAAGACCACGTCCTGGGCCAGGTCGATCTCCACAGGGCGGGAGGGGATGCCCAGGATGGATACCCGCCCGCCGAACCTCACCGCCTTGAGCGCCTGGCTGACCGCCGCCGGGCTGCCCGACATCTCTAGCACTACGTCGGGGCCCTCCCCGCCGGTGAGCGACCTCAGCTCCGCCACCACGTCGGCGCGGGAGGCGTCGAGCGCCCGGTCGGCTCCCATCCTGGGGGCCAGTGCCAGCCGGTAGGGGCTGATGTCGGTGGCGTAGACCGCCGCCGCCCCCGCCGCCCTGGCCACCCCCACGGCGAACAGCCCGATGGGGCCGCAGCCCAGGACGGCTACGGTGCGTCCAGCCACCTCCCCGGAGAGGACGGTATGTACAGCGTTGCCCAGGGGCTCCTGCACCGAGGCTATCTCGGGGGCGACGCCGGGGGGGTTCTTCCAGGCATTCTCCTCGGGCAGGCTTACGTACTGGGCAAACGACCCCGGCCGGTCCACCCCCAGGATCGCCACCTCCTGGCAGATGTGGGCTTGGCCGGTGCGGCAGAGCGAGCAGCGGCCGCAGGCGACGTGGGTCTCGGCGGACACCGTGTCGCCCACCGCCACGGAGCGCACCGCCTCGCCCACGGCCACGACCTCGCCGCAGAATTCGTGGCCGAAAACCAGCGGCGGCCTCACCCTGCTGGCTGCCCAGGGATCCCAGGCGTAGATGTGGTAGTCGGTGCCGCAGACGGAGCAGGCCCTCACCCTGATAAGCGCGTCCCGCGGCCCAGGCCGGGGAACGTCGACCACGGCTAGCTCCGCCCCGCGTCCCGAGCGCGCCTTGACCAGCGCCTTCATCTTCTTGGGCAGCATCCTTCCTCCTCCTGTTCTTCGCCCGGCTTCCCAGGTTGTAATTCGCCTTCCAGTAGAGTATACTAGTGATAGGCACCCTCTGGGCAGGGAATGCCAGCCTGGTTCCTGGTCGGGGGGTTGGGCGCTACGGTTGAGATGAAGGTTGCCAGCGTGGGTGTCATTCAGGGCACGAACGGCACGGTAGTGGTTCTGCGGGAGGCGGCCGGGACGCGCCTGCTGGTGATAGGGATCGGCGCGCTCGAGGCCAGCTCCATAGCCATGGAGCTCGAGGGCATTAAGCCCCCCCGCCCTATGACCCACGACCTGCTTCACAATATCCTGGGGCGTCTGGGTATGAAAGTCTCGCGGATACTCATCAGCGACCTCAAGGACGAGACGTTCTATGCCCTCCTCACCCTCGACACCGGACGCGGCGAGCTGGAGATCGACTCCCGCCCCAGCGACGCCATGGCTCTGGCGCTCAGGGCCAGGGCCCCCATCTACTGCGCTGAGCAGGTCCTGGAGGCTGCCGGGATCTCGGACGAAGGCGACGCCGTCCTTCACTGACCTGCCCCTGCCCCACCCCTCTTTCCTTCTCCGCACCGGTCCGGTATCCTGCTTCCCGACCGGCCCGAGCCGCCGCCGTCAGATGCCGCTGCCGGCCCGGTCTAGTCGTGATGGACCTTGCCCCGGGACGCGCCGGCTGGTATAATGGTTTGCGGCCCCTCATCGCGTCCGGCGGGACGGGGGAGCCGGGGGCCGCGGCGGGGGATGAAGCGTGGGGGGCGCATTCAGGCCGGAGGGGGGCGCTTATGACGCCTGGGGGTCCTGGGGGCGTCGACCTCGGCGGGTTGCGTCTCAGCAACCCTCTGGTCCTAGCCCCCATGGCCGGGGTCAGCGATCGGGTCTTCCGGGCCCTGGCCCGCGAGCAGGGGTGTGCGCTCACCTTCACCGAGATGATAAGCGCCCGCGCCCTGGTGATGGGCAACCCCCGCTCCGCGTCGCTCCTGGACCTTGAGGCGGAGGAGCACCCTGTGGGGGTGCAACTCCTGGGCTCCGACCCCGACGTCGTGGCCGAAGCGGCCTCTATGGCGGAGTCGGCCGGCGCCGACGTGGTGGACATCAACCTGGGCTGCCCGGTGCCGAAGGTGGTCAGGGCCGGCGAGGGGGCGGCCCTCATGCGCCGTCCGGAGCTGGCGGCGCGCCTGGTGGAGGCCGCGTGCCGGCGGGTCCGGATCCCAGTGAGCTGCAAGCTGAGGAAGGGCTGGGACGAGAGCCAGGCCAACGCCGTGGAGGTCGCCCGGCGGGTGGAGGCGGCCGGGGCCCGCTTCGTCACGGTCCACGGCCGCACCCGGGAGCAGATGTACGGCGGCAGCGCTGACTGGGACGTGATCCGGCGGGTTCGGGAGTCGGTCTCTATCCCGGTGGTGGGCAACGGGGACGTGCGCACCCCGCAGGACGCCGGGCGCATGCTGGTCCAAACCGGCTGCCGCGCGGTGATGGTGGGGCGCGCGGCGCTGGGGAACCCCTGGGTATTCCGGGAGATGACGGCTTTCCTTGAGGGGCGGGACGTTCCTCCCCCGCCCACCCCCCGCGAGCGGCTGGATGGGGCGCTGAGGCACCTTGACCTGCTGGTGGGGCTGAAGGGGGAGCCACGGGCGGTGCTGGAGATGAGGAAGCACGCCGCCTGGTACGCCGCCGGGCTCAGGGGGGCGGCCCGCTTCCGGCAGAGGGTGCAGCAGGCCCGGTCGCGGGAGGAGATGCGGGGGCTGGTGCTGGGGTACCTGGAGTGGCTGGAGGGGGATCGGCGTGGAGCTGCCCGCGATACCGGTGGTTAATGGAGTGCTGCCCCGGCCTCAGGGCGGCCTGGTCCGCGGGGTGTTCATGGACCCTCTCACCCTGCGCCTACTCCGGAGGCTGGGGCCGAAGGGCGAGGTGTTCCTCTGTCCCTTCCTCCCCGACCGACGCTCGCTGTACCCCCTGGGGGTAGTGGCGCGCATCGAGAACGTCTGGCTGGAGGAGGTCTTCTGCCCCGGCCCGGCGCACCGGCAGAAGGCGCTCTTCGCCCGGGTCCGGGGCGCGGCGCGGGGCAAGGCCTCGGGCTTCCGGCTGGAGCAGGTGGGCCTGGTGGCCGAGGGCCTGGAGCCCGTGGACCTGGAGGAGCTGCGCAGCCGGGGCTACCCCACCGTGTGCGGCGCCGGGTGGCGCCCGCTGCGGGGGTTCACCGAGGTCAGGTCGCTCGACGACCTGCTGGTGACGCTGGAGGGGGTGGACCTGGAGGGCGGCCGCCGGCTGCGGCTCAGCGCCAACCTGGGGGGCTTGGTGAGCCCGGAACAGGCCCACACCATCGAGCACGCCATCCTCCGGGCCCTGCGCTCATACAGCCTCTGCAGCCCGCGCACCCTGGCCCTCAGCCTGAGCGAGGAGGGGCAGGAGCTCAAGGACTCGGTGGAGTATGGCTTCCGTCACCGGATGCCCGAGGTGTTCGGGGTGACCCGGGCCGGGGCCTGCGGCAACCCCATGACCGACCTGGCCCACTTCTACCTCAGCCGGGAGGTAGTGGAGGGCCTGAGCCGCGGTCAGTCCCTGGCCTGGTCGGTGGAGGAGGCCAGGCGCAAGACCCTGTCCCGTCTGGCCCACGACCTGGAGGTCAGCACCCAGGCGGGCCTGCGGGTGCTCCAGGGCCTCAAGAAGGGGATGAGGCACGACGATACGCGGCTGTCGTCCCGCACGGCCGCCCGCGTGTTAGAGAGGTTTCCCCCCGCGCCGTGGGACTGAGCGGCCGGGGCGGAGGAGCGGAGGTTCCCGTCCACGCCGGTGTGGTGCGTACAGGGGGACTGATAGTGGTGATCAGGGCGCTGGGTTTCGACGTGTGGCGGGTCCTGACCGCCGTCCTGATAGGGGCGGCGGTGCTGGTGGCGACCCTGCCCATGGCCTGTCTCGAGGGAGGCGGCTTTCCCGGGAGCGCCTCGGGCGGGTCCGGGGTGAGCCGGTCCCAGGCCGTGGCCGTGGCCAGGCAGCACCTTCAGGAGTGCGGCCGCTACCCGGATAATGTGAAGCGGGTCGAGGTAGTGGAGGGAATGGGCGCCGCGAATCACTACTGGGACGGGCCGGAGCAGGTGGCCGGCCAGGAACTCAAGCCGCGGCCCTGCTGGATAGTGACCTTCATCCACGATGCCCACCACCCCGACCATCGGCTCACGGTGTACGTTGACAAGGCCACGGGTCAAGCCATCGGCGGGGAGCAGTGCCGGTAGCAGACTGTGAGGAGCTTGTAAACGGCGGAGGGCCGGCGGGGACGCCCGCCGGCCCCGCTTCTTCTGCGGCCTGTCTGAGACTGCCTGGGTTTCCCCCCTTGCCCCCGCCCGCCCGCCCTGCTAAAATGATGGCAGGAGCTGAACACAATTCTGTGCACACAAGGGGGAAGGCCCCACGGACCTGGTGAGGATTGGGGAGAAGGTGGTGGACCGCCGCAAGATCGAGCGCGTCATCGACCGCATCCTGGAGTTGCGCCAGGCCGGCGTCTCCCAGCAGGACGTGGCCCGGAGGCTCCGCCTCGACCGCACCCTGGTCTGCCGCCTCGAGAAGGTGGGGGAGGTGCGGCGGGGCAAGAGGATCGCGGTGGTGGGGTTCCCGCTGGAGAACGTGGAGGAACTGGAGGCGGTGTGCCGGGAGGAGGGGGTGGAGTTCACCCTGCTCATGACCGACCGGCAGCGGTGGGACTTCGTCCAGCAGCGCAGCGGAATCGAGCTCTTCAACCAGGTGATGGAGATAATCGCCAAGGCCCGGCAGTGCGACGTGGCCATCCTCATCGGCTCCGACAGGCGGGTCCGGTTCATGGAGGGACTCCAGGACAGGGACAAGGAGACAGTCGGCATTGAGATCGGGGCCTCGCCCATCAAGGGCGACGTGTACTTCTCCCCGGAGCGGCTTCGGGCCATCATCCGGGCGGCCAAGGCCGGCGAAGCGAAGCCCTGGCGCCGCGGCAGGGGCCGCCTGAGGGGCGGTCCGGCAGGTCCCGCCGCCGGGGCGACAGGTCCTGTCTCCGGCGGTTCGCCGGATCGGCCCGGCTAGCAAGAGAGGGGGGACTCCGGTGAAGCGGGTCGTGAGCGTGAGCCTGGGGTCGTCAAGACGGGACCATCGGGTGGAGGCGGACATCGCCGGCGAGCGGTTCTGCATCGAGCGCGTAGGGACCGACGGCGACATCAGGAAGGCCGTGGCCCTGATCCGGGAACTGGACGGCAAGGTGGACTGCTTCGGCATGGGCGGCACGGACCTGTACGTCGTCGCCGGCCGCCGCCGCTACGTGCTTCGGGCGGCTTTGCCCATGGCCCGCGCGGCCCAGATCACGCCCATTGTTGACGGCAGCGGCCTTAAGAACACCCTGGAGCGCCGGGTGGTGAGGTACCTGGCGCGGGAGTACGGGCTGCCGCTCCGGGGTAAGACGGCGTTCATCGTCTGCGCCATGGACCGCTTCGGCCTCGCGGAGACCCTGGTGGAGGAGGGCTGCCGCATCGTCCTGGGGGACTTCATGTTCGTGCTGGGGGTGCCCATCCCCCTTTACTCGCTCAGGGCCCTGGACCTCGTGGCCCGCGTCATCGCCCCCATAGCCTGCCGCCTGCCCATGGAGGTGCTTTATCCCACGGGCAAAAAGCAGGAGGAAGGGGCGAAGCCCAAGTGGGGAAAATACTACCTGGGCGCCGACATCGTGGCCGGCGACTTCCACTACATACGCCGCCATCTGCCGGCCGAGCTCCCGGGCAAGACCATCCTCACCAACACCGTCACCCGCGAGGACGTGGACGAACTCAGGCGCCGGGGCGTGGCGTTGCTCATCACCACTACCCCCGAACTGGAGGGGCGGTCGTTCGGCACCAACGTCATGGAGGGGGTCCTGGTGGCGCTCTCGGGCAAGCGCCCGGACCAGCTTACGCCGCAGGAGTACGACGCCCTCCTGGATAGCATAGGCTTCCGGCCGCGCGTACAGAGGCTGGCCTGACAGCCGTTGCTCACCTGCTTTAGGGGAGGGAAGCAGCCCATGAGACGGTTCGGCTTTCTCATCCATCCCCTGGATGTCAGCGATGTGGCAAAGAAGTTCAAACTTGCGGCCCGGCTGCCGGCGCGCCTGGTGGAGGGCGCCATCCGGCTGCTTCCCCCCGTAGTGATGGGACACGTGACGGGGGTGAAGTCCCCCCTGGCTGAGGTCGAGGGCTGGTTCGTGGCTGTCCCGCTCACCCCGCGCCAGATGATGGGGCTGCCCGAGCGTTACGTGCTCCGCCGCATAATCCAGGCAGGGAGGGTCTGCGAGCGCCTGGGGGCGGAGATCCTGGGCCTGGGGGCGTTCACGTCGGTGGTGGGAGATGCGGGCATCACGGTGGCGAAGAACCTTGGCATCCCCGTCACCACCGGCAACAGCTACACCGTGGCCACGGCGCTCCAGGGGACGGAGGAGGCGGCCCGGCTCATGGGCCACGACCTCACCCAGGCCCGGGTGGCGGTGGTGGGGGCCACCGGTTCCATCGGTGCCTGCTGCGCCCGCATCTTGGCCAGGAAGGTGAGGGACCTTACCCTGGCGGGCCGCAGCCTGGATAAGCTAGACGCCCTGGCCCGCCAGATCCTCGGCGAGACGGGCCTTGCGGTCCGGGTGTCCACCGACGTCCGAGGCACGGTGCGCAGAAGCCAGGTGGTCCTCACCGTGTCCAGCGCGGTGGGGCCGGTGATAGAGCCGGAGGACCTCCTGCCGGGGGCTGTGGTCTGCGACGTGGCCCGTCCCCGCGACACCTCGCGGCGGGTGATGCAGCGGGACGACGTCCTGGTCATAGAGGGCGGGCTGGTGGAGGTGCCGGGACGGCCGGACCTCAAGAGCGGCCTGGGGCTGCCCCCCGGCCAGGCCCTGGCGTGCATGGCCGAGACCATGATCCTGGCCCTGGAGGGACGGCTGGAGAGCTTCACCCTGGGGCGGGAGCTCACCGTGGAGCAGGTGGATGAGATCACCCGCCTGGCCTCAAAGCACGGGTTCGGGCTGGCGGGGTTCAGGAGCTTCGAACGGGAGCTCGACCCCGGCCGCGTGGCTCTGATCCGTGCCCGCGCCGCGGGGGCGCGGGCCTAGGGACGATTACCCCGGGGCGTGGCCCGCCGGTGGCCGGCGCCGTGGGTCGCGGGCCCGGGACGTTGCAGGAGGGGCTCCGGACGGGCTGCGCCTCCTGGGCCAGGGGCGCCACCGGGGCTCGCGGCGAGGTGAGAGATATTGACATTCCCGGCGGGATAGCGTTATAATGAAGGGGCCAAAGGGGGCACCGGAGGGGTCAGGACCCGGTGCTCCTTGCAGTCCACTTTCAGCCCAGGGTTTGGCTGGGAAGGCCCGCTGGCGGTGGGGCTTCAAACCTATAGGCTGAGGGCGTGAGCAGTGTCAGAGGCTGGCGTGACACTGTTTGCTTTCGCCCCCTCCTGCAGGAGTGAGGCCCGGCCCCTGGGAGCCCGTTCCCGCTGCCGGGCCCGCATATCCGCGCCGCCACTGAATAAAGCCCCCCACCCAGACATATATTCCTCTAGAAGGTGAGGGGCCGCAAGGATTGCGGGGGCCAGACCGAGCGGAAAGGGAGCGACGCCATGGTTGAAAGGGAGGTCATCCTCTCCCCCGAGGGCCTGAAGAAGCTGGAGCAGGAGCTGGAGACGCTGAAGTCGGTGAAGAGGCGGGAGATTGCTCAGAGGATAAAGCAGGCCCGTGAGCTTGGGGGCATCGACGAAAACTCGGAGTACGAGAACGCCAAGAATGAGCAGGCCTTCATCGAGGGTCGGATCCTCACTCTGGAGCGCATCCTGCGCAACGCCAGGCTTATGGATGAGATGGACCTCGACCCCGACAGGGCCTGCATCGGCTCCCGCGTCAGGGTGCGCGACCTGGCCACTGGCGCCGAGCTCGAGTACTCCATTGTCGGCGCCACGGAGGCCGACCCGGCGACAAATCGCATCTCCCACCTCTCCCCGGTGGCGCAGGCGATCCTGGGGCAGAAGGCCGGCAGCGTAGTGCAGGTGAACGTGCCGGCCGGAGTCCTCCGCTACGAGATCCTGGACATCAAGCACTAGGCCGGCGCTGCGGGGGGAAAGGGGGGCTGCGCTTGGGGCCGCGGGCGGAAGGGCCGGACGGGGAGCCCAGCGGGCTGGTGGCTGCGCGCTTGGAGAAGCTGCGGCGGCTGAGGTCCCTGGGCATCGAACCTTATGGGGGGCGCTTCCCCCGGTCGCACCATGCGGCAGAGGTGGTGAGCGGCTTTGCCGCCCTGCAGGGCCGGGAGGTGGCCGTAGCCGGCAGGCTGGTCGGCCTGAGGGGGCACGGAAAGGCCACCTTCTTTGACCTGCGCGACCAGTCGGGAAAGGTGCAGGTGTACGCGCGCCAGGACGTGCTGGGGGCCGACGAGTACGGCCTGGTTTCTTTATTGGACCTGGGGGACATCGTGGGCGTGCGGGGCACGGTGTTCCGTACGCTGCAGGGAGAGGTCACGGTCCAGGCGGGCCGGGTCACGCTCCTGGCCAAGGCGCTGAGGCCGCTGCCCGAGAAGTGGCACGGCCTCAAGGACGTGGATCTGCGCTACCGACAGCGCTACCTCGACCTTCTGGTCAACCCCGAGGTGCGGGAGACCTTCCTGCTCCGCAGCCGCGTGGTCCGCGGCATCCGGCGCTACCTCGACGAGCGGGGCTTCGTCGAGGTGGAGACCCCCACCATGACTCCCCTGGCGGGCGGCGCGGCCGCCCGGCCGTTCGTCACCCACCACCACGCCCTCGACCTCGAGCTTTACCTGCGCATCGCCACCGAGCTCTACCTCAAGCGGCTGGTGGTGGGGGGGCTGGAGAGGGTTTACGAGGTGGGGCGGGTATTCAGGAACGAGGGGCTGTCAACCCGCCACAACCCAGAGTTCACCATGCTGGAGGTCTACCAGGCGTACGCCGACTATGAGGACATGATGAAGCTCACCGAGGGCCTGGTCTCCTCACTGGCCCATGAGGTCCTGGGAACCATGAAGATAAGGTACCAGGGCCGGGAGGTGGACCTCACCCCGCCCTGGGCCCGGAAGTCGCTGTCCCAGGAGGTCCTGGAGCAGGCGGGGGTGCGCTGGAGCGACTTTCCCGACGATGCGTCCGCGGCCCGGGTGGCCGAACGCCTGGGGCTGAGGCTCGACCGCCCCCCCACGCGTGCGCGGGTGATGGACAAGATCATCGAGGAGTTCGTGGAGCCCAGGCAGGTAAGTCCCGTGTTCCTCGTGGATTACCCGGTGGAGATCTCCCCTCTGGCCAGGAGGAAGGCCGGGGATCCCCATCTCACCTGCCGGTTCGAGGCCTTCGTGGCCGGTCGAGAGATTGCCAACGCGTTCAGTGAGCTCAACGACCCTCTGGACCAGAGGGAGCGGCTGGAGCGCCAGGCTCAGGAGAGGGCGAGGGGGGACGAGGAAGCCCATGTCCTGGATGAGGACTTTCTCTTGGCCCTGGAGCACGGAATGCCCCCCACGGGCGGCCTGGGGATCGGCGTCGACCGCCTGGTCATGCTGCTGGCCGACGCGCCTTCCATCAGGGACGTCATCCTGTTCCCCCTGCTCAAGCCCAGATAGGGCCTTGCAGCGGCCGGTCGGCGGCTCTCCGGGGAAGACCCCTCGCCCCCGCCGACGTCGGCCCCGGAGGCGGAGGCGTTTGGCGGCCGGAGCAGGAGCGCGGCGGCGTCTTGACGCCATTTAGCCCCAGAGAGGGGCTGATTGTGGGTCTTTGTGGGGTCCAATCCTGATGAAGGCCCTCAGAGGCCGATCGGCAGTGTAAAGTTTCAGTAGGGGACTGAGGTCGGGGGACAGAAGTAGAGACCTCACGAAGTGCCCCGTAGAGGGCA
>JAIMBG010000001.1 GCA_023511555.1 Acetobacteraceae bacterium
GGCTCCCCGCGGACGCGGGCCGCGGCCCCGTTCCGCGCCCCCGGGCGGGCCGGGCCGCGGGCGGGGGGCGGGCCCCGGCGGGGGCCCCCCCGCGCGCGCCCCGGGCGGCCCGCGCCGAGGGCCAGGGGGTTAGCCTCCGCGCCCTCATCCTCACCACGTTCGGACGGCTGGCCCAGGAGGGGGTGTTTGAAGAGGGGGTTGCCCCCTCCTCCTGCCGGGTGTACCTGGCCATCCTGGACGGCCGGTTTGCCGTCCACCGGTCCCCCTGGGGCTCGCTGCTCCAGGCCGACCACCTCAACCTGGCCATCGATGCCTGGAGCGGGTCCGTGCTGGCCGCCGGCACCTCCGACGTCACCGAGGACCCCCGCCTGCTGGACCGCGTCAGGGTGCATCTCCCTTCTGCGCCCGGGAGCTAGCCCCCTGATCCGCCCTGCCTGTCCCGCGGCGCACCGGGGTCGCCGGGCGCGGCGGGGGGCAGCCTCTCCTTGAGGGCGGCCCGATCTTTCCCCTGGGGTCGAAAGCGCGGCCTCGGCGCTCTGCAGCCTGGCGAGCCCGCCGGGCCCGGAGCACTGCCGTCGGGGTTGAACGCCGCCCGACAGGTCTTTCCGGTGGTCGCAGTTGTGGGCCCTGGTTCTGTTCCGGCGCACCCCCTCGGCTGGGAGCCCGGGGCAGGCCCCGGGCTCCCAGGCTCCTCGGGGGTTCAGCGTCTTCGGGTCGCCGTCACTTGTCCCACGCCACGCCGATGTACTCCAGGCCGTCGTCATACCGCCAGGCGATGATGCGGGCCTGGTAGTTGCCGGCCATCGCGGCGACAAACTCCACCATCTCGTAGTTGTTGTCCCAGCTCGCCGAGGCGTTCACCCAGTTGCCGTTTGGGTCGTAGATGTGGAGGTCGAGGTCGGCGGTGAGCGTGTCCATGTTGGGGTCACTGTGCCAGTTGGTGTGGGAGTCCCAGTTCACCACCACCCGGATCTTCTCGCCGGCGTTGGCCGGGATGGTGACGATCTTGGGAAACTCGCCGGAGGTGGTAGAGCTGAGCGCCGCGGTCTGGCCGGCCGCGAGGTCCCAGTAGGCGTTGTCGGCCACGATGGTGCCGCAGCCCTCCTGGTCGTGGGGGGTGTTGCCGTTGGCGATGGTGCCGTAGACCATGTGGGTGGCCGACGCCATGACCATGGAGCGGAGCACCTCGGGCCAGACCCTGAGCCAGTTCTGGTAGGAGATCATGAGCGCGACCTCGCCCGCCACCATGGGGGCGGCGTAGCTCGTGCCCTGGTGAGCGTGCTCAGGCCGGGTGATCCAGGTGCCGTAGGAATTGAAGTAGCTCTGGGTCTCGGTGGAGCGCATGCCCTGCGCCACCGCGCTCACCTCGGGCTTGTGCCGGTCGCCGTGAGGGGAGATGGGGTCTCTGTAGCTGGAGGCGTAGTAGCGGCTGTCGTCACCCCAGCCGGCGGTGTCGTTGTCATACACCCCGCCTACGGTGAGCATGTTCCAGCCCAGCCCGGGGCTGGTGATGTTGCCGTCCTCGCCCGGGGCGCCGCGGTTGCCGGCCGACTTGCACATCAGCCGCCAGTGCTCCCAGATCACATGGTCGAAGAAGCGGTCCAGCGAGGAGGGGGTGAGGCCGGTGTCGAAGCCAAAGCTGCAGCTTAACACGTCGGCGCCCTGGCCCAGGGCCCACTCCGCGGCCGCAATGAGGTCAGCGTCGTTCCATGTCTTGGCGTTGGCGCTGAGCAGCCCGATGGCGTTGCCCATCCCCTGGAAGGTGGGCTCGCTGCTGGCGATGATCCCGGCAATCTCCGTGGGATGAGAGTCGATGTAGCCGGTGGTGTCACGGGTGGTGCCGTCGATCCAGGGGGCGGCGAAGTCGATGCGCCCGGCCTCCGTCACTGCCACCCTGGTGTTGGCCCCGCGGATGCCGTTGCTCCAGAACCCGGTCGGGACTATGGCCGGCACGGCGCTGTTAATCTCAGGCGCGTAGTCCTTCGAGAGGTAGATGGTGACGACGTCGGCGCGCTTCTCCAAGGCGCTCAAGGCGGCGCAGGGGACTTCGGCAAAGACCAGAGGGGCGTATCGGCAGGAGTAGACCACTTCCCCGCCCAGTCCCGTCACTGCAGCCTCCACGCCCCTGGCGTGGGCCTCGTAGACCGGCTGCCGCTCCCGGGCCAGCGCGTCGCGGTAGGCCTGGACCCGCTGGGGGTCGGCCTGGGGGGCGGGGCGGTTGCCCAGGAAGGGCAGGTCGGGGTAGCGGCTGGCCACGGCGCGTTCCACCGCCCGAGTGTCGGGGGTGGTAAGCCACAGCGCCACCCGGATGCGCTCACCCGGGGCGGCGAGGGCCAGCCTCTCCTTGAGGGCGGGCTCGATCTTGCCCCTGGCCGCTGAGAGCGCGGCCTCAGCGCTCCTCAGCCCGTCAAGTTCGGCGGGGCTGAGCGCGGAGCCGTCGGGGTTGAACGCCGCTTGGTAGGTCTTGCCTGTGGCCAGGTCCAGCACCTTGGCCAAAAGGGCGGTGCGGCCGCTCAGAGGGAAGGCGGCGCGGGTGGTGGCGATGGTCCTGAGGCTGTCGGGATCGAGCCCCTGCGTCTGAGCCACCTGGAGCAGGGCGGCTTGGGCCAGGGCGGGGCCGCCCAGCAGTCCGCGGGGGCCGGCCAGGGCGGGCCAGGCCAGGGCGGTGCCGCAGAGCAGCACCACCAGTGAGGCTGCCACCACCACTGCGGATAGGCGGGTCCTGCGGGTCATGTCCCATACCTCCCCTGGGGGGTGTGGTGGGGGGCCTGAGGAGCAGGCTCCCCCGGGGGCTCAGGCTGTCGTGTAACGCCTGGCCCCCAGACAATTATGCCATAGTATGCCTGTCGAATCACACCAAACCGGGGGCCAGGGCGCCCCTCAAGTTGCGACAAGATAGGGTGCTTCCATCTCTCGGTAGAAGCTTCATGGGCTTAACCCCTTGCCCGTCTCGGACTGCACTGATTGGCGGGGAAGGCATCCGGGCAGCAGGCGGCGCTGTAGCCAAAGGGCACCTGTTCCCTCTCCCTGGGGCCGGGAGGCGTGGCCAAACACCGCCGTCACCCCCAGCCCATAAGGGGGAAGCCGGTCATTGGCCGGGGCCCGCTGAATCCGCACGCCCGCGGCCACGGCCCCGCCTTCGGCCTGGCATGCTTCCCTGTCCCCGGTCGTCCCCCACGTCGGTCATCGCCCGCGGCCCCTCGTGTCACCCGGCGCTACTTACCCGACCTCCCCAATCCGCGCCGGCCGTGACCTTAAGCCTTCGACATCTCCTGCCAACATAAGAGTCATGCGTGACGCTACACTACCTGTCCCACGCGGATTTGCGGACTGCATTCCCTCCAGCCACCCGTCACGCCTTGTTTGGTGCCTTGTCATTTTCAGCACAGACCCGACGCGGCTTTGGCGGATTGGGGCGCAATATGACCGGACGTGTACTCATGTGTCGACAGGCAGGGTTTGACACTTCTCCACCTGCCCTGTACAATGGTTACTGCGAAGCGACGCAGCTTGGTCACAGCAACCGCTCGGGGTGAGGGTCGTGCGGGATACGAAGCACCTGGTCGTCGCAGTGGTCGCAGCCCTGGTTACGGCAGCGCTGGTCTACTTCTACCTGGCAGCCGCCGACGCTCGGGCCGAGGTACTGATCGCGCGTCAGGACATCCCTGCACGGGTCCGCCTGCAACCAGGCATGTTCCTGCGGGTTTCCTACCCGGCGGCCGCCGTGCACCCGGACGCCCTCACCCTGGAGCGAGAGGTTGTAGGCAAGTACCTGGTGACCCCCGTCCTGCGGGGCGAGCAGGTGCTGCGCCGCAAGCTGGCCGGCGGCCCCGCCGACCTCTCCCTGGCCGCCTCCCTGGGTCCGGGGGAGAGGGCCGTCCTGGTGCCCGTCACGCCGGAGACCGGGCTGGGCGGGGTGGTGCTGCCCGGAGACCGCGTTGATCTGGTGTTCGTGGCCGACGAGAGACGGTTCGGCGCCTCGGCGGCCCGGGTCCTGATGAGGAGCCTCGCCGTCCTGGACGTGCGCGACGAGGGCGGCCGCGCCGCGTCCGGGGACGGGCGGGGCTCTCTGCCTATGGGGCTGGTGGTGAAGGTGACCCCCGGACAGGCGGAGAGGCTGGCGTTTGCGCTGGAGCACGGACGGCTCTACGTGGCGCTCGCGGGCCTGGAGGACGACGGCTGGGCTACGTCCGGGGTCACGCCGCAGAACCTGTTTTCACCCGAGGAGGCAGGTACCAGTGGCGCGGGGGGCTGATCTAATCTCTTCTCTCCTGGGCCGGCCGGGGCGGCCGGGGCGCCCCGCCCTGGCGGGGAGCCCGGCCTGGACGGCTGCAGCCGCCCCAGGCGGGTGGGGAGGGGCGTGCTCTTCCTCCCTCGGCCCCGAGGTTCCGCCGGACCGGAGGGAAGGTGGTGCCGGGGCAGCCGCCCAGCCGGGGGCGGGGGGTGGGGCGCCCTTTCCGCCCCCGGCCGCGGCGGCGGGGGAAGGGGGGTACGAGCGGGACTGGCGCCAGGCGGTGCGGCGGGAGTGGGGGCTGGGCTCGGGCCTCGAGGGGCCGGGCCCGGCCGGGGCCGGCCCGGGGAGGGAAGCCCCGGATTCCGGTCCCCTGGCCCGGGTGGTGACCGTGTTCAGCCCCAAAGGCGGCGCGGGCAAGACCTTCGTCGCGTCCAACCTGGGGGTGCTCCTGGCCGGGAGGCGGCCCGGGGAGGTGGCCCTGGCCGACCTGGCCCTCCCCGTGGGCGACGTAGGCGTGTACCTGGATCTGGCGGGGGGTCCGACCCTCATCGACGCCCTGCCGTTTGCCGCCGACCTGGGCGGGGAGGGGATAAGGCGGTTCATGGTCCAGCACCGGCCCTCGGGCCTGGAGGTGCTGCTGGGGCCGCCGCGCCCGGAGCTGGCCGAGCTGGTGAGGCCCGACGCGGTCAGGGGCATGCTGGGGGCGCTGGAGGCGGCCTATGACCTGGTACTGCTCGACACCCCGCCCGACCTCGGCTCCGAGGTGGTCGGACAGTGTTTAGATCGCTCGGGCTGCGTGGTGCTAGTGGCCGGGGCGGACCCCGGGTGCCTCAGGCAGGTCAGGCTCCTCCTGGAGCTTCTCGGCCGGGTGCGGGGGGCGGCGCAACGCAGGCTGCTGCTGGTGCTCAACCGCTGGCCGGGCCCCGCCCGGCTCTCCCTGGCCCAGGTGGGAGGCTTCCTGGGCCGGCCGGTGGACCTGGCCATCCCCGACGACCGACGGGCGGTGGAGTGCGCCGCGCTGAGCGGGCGCCCCGTGGCCCAGGTCCACCCCTGCCACCCCGTGACCCGGGCGCTTGATGCCCTGGCCCAGATGGTCTGGCCGCGGCCTCGACCCCTGGAGGGCCTGGCCCCGGCGCGGGGGACGGGGGCGGGCGTTCCGGCCTCGCGCGGGGGCTCGCTCCGGCGCTGGTGGGGGAGGTGGAGAAGCTGAGCCCAGGACTGCTTTCCCGACTGGAGGAGGCTGCCTCCTGGCCTGCGGCGGCCGGAGGCCGGGACGGCGCGACGGACGCCCCCGGGGGCAGGGTGGGGGTTTCTGCCGGCCCGACCGGGGCCCCGGTGGAGGATCGGGGCGGCGGCGCGGCCGCCGGGTCCCAGGCCTGCCCAGCTCCGGAGGGGCGGGACGGGCCTGCGTCCCGTGAGGCGGGGCTCGGCCCGGGGCTCACCCTGGAGGGGGTGGTGCGGCTGGCCCAGGAGCACATCCTCCGCGACCACTCCGACCTGCTGCTTGGGGCCCGCAGGGACCCCGACCGGCGGCGCAAGCTGCGGGGCATCATCGCCCGGGTGCTGGTGAGCCAGGGCATCGGGTTCCCCGGCCCCAGCCGGGAGGCGCTGGTGGACCGGGTCACCAGCGAGATCGTGGGCTTCGGCCCCATCGACGGGGCCATCAGGGACCCAGAGGTGACGGAGGTGATGGTGAACGGCCCGGGGCAGGTATACCTGGAGAAGGCCGGCCGCCTGGAGCTCTCGCCCATCCGCTTTCGGGACGAAGACCACCTCATGGAGGTCATAAGCCGGATCGTGGCGCCGCTGGGGCGGCGGGTGGACCAGAGCAGCCCTTATGTGGACGCCCGTCTGCCCGACGGCTCCCGGGTGCATGCCATCGTTCCCCCTCTGGCCCTGGATGGGCCGGCGCTCACCATCCGCAAGTTCGCCCGCCAGGCGCTTACCCTTGAGGACCTGGTAGGCCTGGAGTCGCTGTCGCCGGAGATGGCCGGGTTCCTCAAGGTCTGCGTCCAGGGAAGGCTGAACCTGGTGGTCTCTGGAGGCGCGGCCTCAGGCAAGACCACCACCCTCAACGCGCTGTCGGCTTTTATACAGGACGAGAGGGTGATCACTATCGAGGACGCGGCCGAGCTAGAGCTGAGGCAGCCCCACGTGGTGAGGCTGGAGTGCCGCCCGCCCAACCTGGAGGGCAGAGGCGAGGTAACGGTCCGGGACCTGGTGCGCAACGCGCTCCGCATGCGCCCCGACCGCATCATCGTCGGCGAGTGTCGCGGCGCCGAGGCCTTTGACGTGCTCCAGGCCATGAACACCGGCCACGACGGCTCCATGACCACGGTGCACGCCAACGGACCGCGGGACGCGCTGTCGCGCCTGGAGAACATGGCGCTCACCGCCGGCGAGGGCGTCCCGCTGTTTGCGCTGCGCGAGCAGATGCGGTCGGCGCTGGACCTCGTGGTACACCAGGCCCGCTTCCGCGACGGCAGCCGGCGGGTGGTGAGCATCTGCCTGGTGGCCGGTTCCGGCCCGAGACGGGGTGCGGAGGCGGCGGGCCCGCCGGGCGCTGGTCCGGGTGGCGGGGCGGGGAAGCAGCCGGGCCCGCCCGGCGGAGCGGACCAGCAGCCGGACTCGGGGCCGGCCTGGGCCGGGCCCGACCTCCCGGCACTCCTGCCCGTTTTCTGGTTCGAGGTGACCGGGGTGGACGCCTCCGGCAAGGTCCGCGGCGTCTTCCGCCAGGCCCCGCGCCTGGCCCTTCCTCCCCGGCTGGAGGAGAAGCTCAGGGCTGCCGGCCTGGAGCCGGGGCGCTGGTGGGGGCGGGGAAGCGATGAAGGCGCCAGGCTGCAGCGCGGGGGGGCAGCGGGCTGAAGAGGTTGGAGGGGGGTGGGGATGTGCCGGGCGGAGGCTGGGTGCTGGGGCTGATCCGGGTGCTGGCGGCGGCGGGCGCGGGGGTGGGCGTCTACCGGGCGTTCTGTTGGACGCGGAGGCCCCGCCTCACCCGGGCGCTGGGAGGCGCCGCTGCCGGGCCGGTGACGGGGTTCGGCCGGCTTCAGGCCGGGCTGGGCCTCCTCAGCCGGGCCTGGGGGCGGTCGTGGCTCGCCATTCTCGCTGGGGCCCTGGGCCTGGGGCTGGGCTGGGCCCTGGCCGGCCCGGTCCTGGGGGCGGCGGGAGCGGCGGTGGCGGCCGGGTCAGCCGTGAGCTGGCTGAGGGGCAGGAGGAGGGCTAGGATCCAACGGCTGGAGGACCGGCTGGAGGGGGTGCTGCTCTCGCTGGCCAGCTCGCTCCAGGCGGGACTGAGCCTGGTTCAGGCGGTGCGGGCGGCGGCGGAGGGGGGGAGCCCGCTAGGGCCGGAGCTGGCCGAGGTGGTGGGGCAGTATGACGCCGGCGTCCCGCTTGTCGAGGCGTTCGCCCGCCTGGCCCGGGAGCGGCCCTGCCCGGGTCTGAGGCACCTGGCCCGGGCCCTGGAGGTTCACCAGAGGGTGGGCGGGGACCTGCCCGCCCTGCTGGCCGGCCTCGCCGAGGCCCAGAGGGAGAGAAGGCTGCTCCAGGGCGAACTCAGGGCGCGGACGGCCGACGCCCGGCTCACCGCCCTCATCCTGGTGCTGCTCCCGCCGGCCCTGATCCTGGTGCTGGCGGTGGGCCAGCCGCAGTCACTGGGCACCCTGCTGGGCCACCCCTTGGGCCGGGTTGGTGTGGGCTACGCCTTCTGCTCCTGGTGCCTGGGGGCGGGCCTGGCGGTGCGCCTGTTGGGGTCGGGGGTGGGGGGCGGCTAGCGGTCGCGGTGCCGCGGGACGGACAGGGGGGTGGCGAGGTGGGGGCGGGAGGCGGGGCGGCTTCGCTGTGGGCCGTGGCGGCGGCGGTGGCGGCCGCAGGGGCCGTCTACCACGGCCTCCGGGCCTGGGGTGGGGGGCTGGGGCCGTGGGGAGGAACGTCGCTTTCGCGGCTGGCGAGGCGAAGGACCGGTTCCCTCGACTGTCTGAGGGGCCCGGGGGCGGCGCCCGGGTCGGCCTCGGGTCAGGCTGCGGCTGGCGCGGGAGCGGCCGGACAGGGAGGCGGCCTCTCAGCCCGGGCGCGGGCGGCTGCGGGATGGGTCTGGCCCCGGCTTCCTGGGGCGCTGCGGGCAAGCCTTCGCCGGGACTGGGACCTGGTGGGCGGAGGCAGGGCCGGGGACCCCCGGGACGTGCTGGCCCGGGGCCTTGGGGCGGCGGCCCTGGCCCTGGCGGCGGCCGTCGCGGCCTTGGGGGCGGCGCGGCTCACAGGATCCGCCATCATCCGGTGGATGGCGTGGCCGTCGGTTTTGATCCTGCCCCCGGCGGGGCTCCTCTACCCCCTCTTGAGACTGAGGCGGGACGCCACCTGCAGGCGGGCCCAGGTACTCTCTGCCCTGCCCGAGGCCCTGGACCTCCTGGCTATATGCACTGCGGCCGGACTCAACCTGCCCCAGGCCTTGGGGGTGGCGGCCCAACACGCCGGCGGGGGGCTGGGCCGGGAACTGGGGAGGCTGGAGAGCGAGCTTCTGGCTGGCCGGCGGCTCTCTGAGGCGCTAGGGGCTCTGGCCTCGCGGCTTGACCTCTGGCCGGTAAGCCTTCTGGCCGGGGCGCTGATGCAGGCGGAGGCCCTGGGCACGCCGCTGGCGGAGGTGATGAGGGCGCAGACCGCCGCGGCGAGGACCTGGCGGCGGCAGGCGGTGGAGGCCAGGATCGGCACCCTTCCCACCCGCCTTACCCTGGTCTCCATTTTCCTCCTCATGCCGGCGGTGTTCGTGGTGGCGGTCCTGCCCAACGTGCTGGCGTTCGTGGGCGGGCGGTGGTGAGGGGGCGATTGGTCGCGAGTGTGGCTGCGGGAGGCTTTGCAGCCTGGGAGGGGGCGGTGGGATGGACGGCAGGGCGGGGTTAGGGCAGGCGGCGGCGAGGCTGGCACGGGGAGGTGGGCCTGGTTCCGGAGGCTCCGACGGGCTGCGGCGGACGGGCTTCGGCAGATTGCGGCCTGGGCGGCGTCCCCGGAAGGGGCGACCACGACGGAGTACGCCCTGCTCCTGGCCCTCGTGGTCGTGGTGCTCATCGGCACGCTGAGCGCGCTGGGGTCGGTGCTCAACGAGAAGCTGCAGGAGATCATAGACGAGATAAGCCACGCAGGCTAGAGGGTGCAGGGTAGGGGCCCTGGGGCGGCCGGGGTCGGGCGGGGCTTGGCCCCCAGGCAGGGGCGACGGGCAGCGGCGCCCGTCCGGCCCCGGGCCGCCCCAGCCCTTGGGCCGGCGGGGTCGGGCAGGGGGCGGGCCGACCGGGCCAGCGCGGGACGCAGGCCGGGCAGGGGGGAGGGGCGCGGTTGCCGTGGTGTGGCAGAGGCTGTGGCGGGGCGCATCGCAGGGATCCGGGGCTGTGCTGGTGGAGTTCGTGCTTGTGGCGGGGCTGGTGCTGGTGCTACTGTTTGGAAGCATAGAGTACGGGCTGCTGCTGAACGCCAGGCTGGTGCTGGAGGCAGCGGCGCGGGATGGGGCCAGGCGGGCGGCGGTAGAGGGGGGCACCGGCGAGCAGGTGCTGGAACGAATCGCCCGGCAGCTGGAGCTGGGGGGCATAGACCCGGAGAAGGTGGAGGTGGACATAAGCCCCTGGTGGGCGGAGTATGGAAGGACGATCAGGGTGCGTCTGGCCTACGACTATCCCCTGATAAGCCCGGTGGTGAGGACGCTGTTGGGCGAGAGCGTGCGCCTGGAGGTGCGCGCCATCACGCGGAGCGAGAGGTCGAGGTGAGCGTCCGTGGGGCGGGTGATCCAGTTCCCCATGGTGAGGAGGGGTGAGGAGTGCGCCGGCTGGGAGGGGGACGTGGTGCTTGCACCGGAGCCGGCGGGCGAGGAGGGCTCAGGGGTGATACTGTTCCCCCCGGGGGGGAGGGCGTCCCTTCCCCGGCGGCCCGGGCAGCCCAGGCGGGGGCGGCGGCGCTCCTCCTGGTGGTCGCGCTCCCCGTCCTGGCCGCGGCCCTGGGGCTAGTGGCCGACGGGGGTGTGATGCTGCTCTGCCGGCTGCGGGCGCAAGGGGCGGCCGACCTGGCGGCGCTGGCGGCAGCGCAGGACGTGGACCTGGAGAGGCTGGCCAGGGGAGAGCGGTTCATCGTGGAGGAGCAGGCACGCCGGGATGCCCGGGACTGGGCGCTGGGCAACCTGGAGCCCCTGGCTGAGCTCATGGGTGGTCCTCCCCAGCAGTTGGCCGAAATCGAAGTGGAGGTCATCAACCCCCCGCCTGGCGGTTCCGTACGCCACCCCCGGACCGGCAGGTTGGTGTCCGACCCCACGGTATGGGTTGCGGTGTCCTTCCCGGTGCGGCTGCCGCTGGGGCTGGCGGCGTTGCAGGGAAGGGCCTGGGCCCAGGCCGACGCCAGCGTGGTGGAGAAGAAGGCGGGGGCCCAGGGATCATAGGGGAAGGGCGGGCGGCGGCCAGGGACATCCAGGTGTACTGCACCCCGGTTTGTCAACCAGATCAAGCGGCCAAAAGTTGAGTCCGGGCGAAGGTAGCCGGGTGAAACCCTTCCGGCGGCCGAGGGAGCCGGTGGCTGCGCCCTGCCCCCACATCCGCTCCTCTACCCCCTCCCCTCCAGCCTCACCGCCGGGTACCCCCACCGCCCTGCGTCGGTGTCCGTGATCAGCGCCGCCCTGCCGGCCGCAGCCGTGTCCTTGAGGACCTCGGCCACCCGGGCCAGGGTGTCGGGGGCCAGGCCGATCGCGGGCTCGTCAAGTATCAGCAGCCGCGGCGCCGCGCACAGTGCCCGGGCGATGCCCAGCATCACCTTCTGCCCGCTGGATAGCGAGGCAGCCATCTGGCGGGTGCGGGGTGCCAGGGCGGGGAAGCGTTCCAGCGCGGACGCCACTAGCCGAGCCGCGGCGGACCCAGAGACGCCGGCTCCGTAGCGGGCGGCGAGCAGCAAGTTGTCCAGCACGGTAAGGCGGCCGTTTATGAGCTCAGGGGAGCCCAGCACGATGCCCGATCGGGTGAAGCGGTGGGTGGGCCGGCCGGTGAGGTCGCGGCGGCCGAAAACCACCCGGCCCCCGGAGGGGCGCATGAACCCCGCCGCCACGCGGGCCAGCGTGGTCTTGCCGCCGCCGTCGCCGCCCGCGACCACCACCACCTCGCCCGGGGAGATGCGCAGGGAGAACCCCCTCAGCACCAGCGCCCCGTCGTAGCCCGCTGCCACCCCCACCAGCTCAAAGGTTCCGTCCTTCACCCCGCCCACCCCCACTGCCCGCCTTCATCCGCGCCCAGACTACCCCTCTGCCCCGTCCACCAGCCTCCCCTCCCGCATCCTCAGCACCACGGGGCACACCTCCTCCACCAGCCGCCGGTCGTGGTCTACCAGCAGCACGGCGGCGCCCCAGGCTACCCAGCGCCGCACCGACTGCACCAGGACCTTCAGCGACTCATGGTCGTGGCCGGCCGAAGGCTCGTCCAGCAGCACCACGGTGGGGTCCATGGCCGCCACCCGGGCCAGCTCCCCCAGCTTCCTTTCCGCCGAGCTGGCCTCGCCGCCGGGGTGGTGGGCCAGCCTCAGCAGCCCCACCTCGTCAAGCTCCTCCAGTGCCCTGCGGCGCGCCGCCCTGCCGTCAAGGCGGGCGCGGGCGCGGGTGCCCAGCATCACGTTCTCCAGCACGGTGAGGCTGGCGAACCACGCCGGCCTCTGGACGGTCCGGGCCACGCCCAGGCGCGCCCTGAGGTATGCCGGGAGGCGGGTGATGTCCCGGCCGTCGAGCAGGACGCGCCCCTGGTCGGGCCGCCCGCTGCCGGAGAGCAGGTCGAGCAGCGTGGTCTTTCCCGCTCCGTTGGGGCCCATGAGCCCCAACGCCTGGCCAGCCGCCACGCTGAGGCTCACGCGGTCCACGGCCACCGTGCCGGGGAAACGCCGCACCAGGTTCTCCGCCATAAGGCGCGACACGCGCCACCGCCCCCTCTCGTCCATCCGGCACCGGCTATGGCCGGGAGGGCCGGGGCGAGCGGGCCCCGCGCCCCAGCGCCCACCTCTTCAGCCACCGGGCTATGGCGGCAATGGCCCCCGCCATGCCGCCGGGGGCGTAGAGCGTCACCAGCAGCAGCAGCGTCCCGTGGAGCAGGGTCTGAAAGTCCCGGGACGCCCGCACTACGTCGGGCAGGAAGTAGATGAACGCCGCCCCCATAAGCGGCCCGCCCAGGAATCCTTCGCCGCCCACCACCACCATGACCAGTATCGATATGGAAAGTGCAATGTCGAACATGTCGGGAGAGACGAACCTGAACTGGCCCGCCGTCATCGCCCCTGAAAGGCCGCCCAGGGCGGCGCAGATGCACAGCGCCAGCCGCCTTACCGCCCGGACGTTCACCCCGCTGCGCCCGGCGGCCACCGGGTCGTCCCTTGTGGCCCGCGTCGCCCGCCCCGGGGCAGTGGTGAGGAACCACCTCAGCACCAGCAGCCCCGCCACCACCGCCACCCAGGGGAGCCAGGCCGCGACCTGCCGGGAAGCGGCCAGGGCGGGCACGTCCCGCAGCCCGCTGGCCCCCCCGGTGACGGGTCTCAGCCCCGTGGCGGCGCCCTGCACCACCACCACCAGCGCCAGGGTGGCCAGGGCCGCACCCTGGGTGGGGCTGCCCACCACCGCGGGCGAGACCGTCAGCGCCACCACGACGGCGGCCGCCCCCCCCAGGGCCGCCGCAAGGGGCGGCGGCACCCCCCGCACCGCAGCCAGGGCGTAGGCGTAGGCGCCCACGCCCATGAACGCCGACTGCCCCAGGCAGAGTACGCCCGCCCGGGCCTTGAGGAACCACAGCCCCAGCGCGGCCAGCGCCAGGTGGCCGAGGTCGGTGGCCACGCCCTGGGCGAAGCGGCTGGTGGCCAGGGCGGGCACCAGCAGGAAGGCCAGGATCAGGGCCGTGCCGGCGGCCTGCGCGGCGGCGGATCCCCGGGGCCGGGTTGCGGCCTCCGCCGCGACCAAGTCCCGACGAGGGGAGACGGCCTGAGCCTCGGTGCCGGCCTGCGGCCGGGAGTCAGGCTGAGCCGCGGCGGAGGGGGCCCTGCGGTTCGCCGCGGGCGCTTCGGCCCCCGCCCCCCGCCACCCTTCGGCCCTCACGTCTCGTCACCGCCCCGCCAGAAGCAGAGCACCAGGATGAGCAGGGAGAAGGTGATGGCGTCCTTGTAGAGCGATGACCAGAGCGCCGCGGTCAGCGACTCCACCAGCCCGATGGCCACCCCGCCGAGATAAACCCCCGCCGGCCGCCTCATGCCGCCTATCATCCCGGCCCCGATGCCCCTCAGCAGCAACCCCACCCCGCCGTCGTAGGACAGGTAGGTGACAGGGCCCGCGAGCAGGGCGCTTGCCGCCAGCAGTGCCCCCGCCATCCCGAAGGCGGTCCGCGCCGCGGCCACAGGGTCCACACCCGCGCCTGCGGCGGCGCGGGGGTCGTCGGCCGTGGCCCTGAGCGCCCTCCCGGGATGGCTCCTGCGCAGCCAGACCTCCAGCACCGCGGTGCAGAGCAGCGCCCAGGCGATCACCGCCGCCGTCTGCCCCGCCGGGCCCACCGAGGGGGCAGGGAAAGGGGGTGCGATGGGGTCGCGTCCCCATATCAGCAGGGCCGCCCCCCTCAGCATCCAGGCGGCGGCCGTGGTGACCAGCACCACGGTGCCGAGCGGCGCCTGGCGGAGCGGCCTTATGGCGCAGCGCTCCACCAGCAGGCCGCAGCCTGCCCCGGCAGCGACGGCGGCCGGCGCGGCCAGCAGGGGCGGTGCCCCCGCCGCCAGGCTGTAGAACACCAGGCCGCCCAGCACGTAGAACTCGCCCACGGCCAGGTTGACGGTGCGGATGGCCGCGGCGGAAAGCACCACGCCCAGGCCGACCAGGGCAAACACGCTTCCGGCCAGAAGCCCGCCGACCGCCGCGCTCAGCAGGGGATGAGCCACGTCTCCTCCTCCTCCACAGCCAGGGGCACCCCTTCGGCCACTCCTCCCTCCGGGGACCATTTGAGCGCCGGCCTGCTCCTGTGCTTCCTGCCGCTCCACCGTCCTGCCACGCCCGCCCCCGCCCGGCCGTCCTCCTGCGCCGGCAGGCCGTGCCCGCGATTAGGGTGCCGGGGTGAGCACCCCCGCCTTGACCCGGGCGATCATGATGTCGTCCCGGCCCAGGCCGCGATGATCCTCGGGCGAGAAGTCGTAGCTCCCCGCCA
The DNA here is from genome assembly GCA_023511555.1 of Acetobacteraceae bacterium. GTDB lineage: Bacteria > Bacillota > Sulfobacillia > JAIMBG01 > JAIMBG01 > JAIMBG01. The sequence continues at coordinate 14,407 of JAIMBG010000001.1, forward strand.
GCCCCTGGTATCCCTTCACGCCCTCCAGGTAGGCCACCACCTTGGCGCTGTCGGTGCCCACCGCCTCAAACGCCCGGCACAGCAGCGCCAGCGCGTCGTAGGAGTCGTTGGACCCCGAGCCCGGGACGCTGCCGTACTTCTTCACGTACCGCTCGTGGAAGCTGGCGTTGAGCGCCCTGGCGGGGTGGGATTCGGGAAGGTGCTCCCATATGGCGTCGACGAGGCAGGGCATGTAGAAGTCAGGGGGCTCGATGTCGGCCAGGCCGCGGAGGAACTCCAGCGAGCGGTTGCCGTGGGAGGTGAACACTGGAACGTTGAGCCCCACGGTCTTAATCGCCCTCAGGGCCACGCCGAGGGGCTTGCCTACGATCCACACCACCACGGCCTGGGGCTGGCGCGAGGCAATGCGGGCCACCTGGGCGCTGGCATCGACGTCGGCCGGGTTCATCCGCTCCGCGGCCACCACCTCCAGCCCGTTGCGCTCCGCGGCCCGCCTTAAGCCAGCCTCGGCGACCTCGCCCGTGGCATCGTTGGTGGTGATGAGTGCGAACTTCTTGAGTCCCTTGTCCCGGAGGTACTCGGCGATGCAGGCGTGGTGGAGGGGTATGAACACCCCGGTGGCGAAGATCATCTTGTGCTCGGGCTGATACGCGGAGCAGGTGGAGTAGCAGATGGGTCCGTTCTGGACCAGTGGGGCCACCGCGTTCATCTCGCTGACGAGCGCCAGGCCCACGATTGCGACCACCTTATCCTCTTCGATGAGCTTCCTGGCGCCGGCGACCGCCCGGGCCGGGGTGGACTCGGTGTTGTAGACTACAAGCTGCAACGGACGTCCGCCGACGCCGCCCCTGGCGCTTATCTCCTCCTCAAACAGCCTGGCGCCCCGCACGTTATCCTGGCCGTAGGAGCTGAACGCTCCGGTCTCGCAGGCTAAGAACCCCACCTTAATGGGCTCGGCAGGGGCCTTCGCCTCGGGGCGGGTGCAGCCCCAGAGCGCCGCAAGCACGGCCAGCACCATCGCCAGCGCGATCCACCTCTTCATGGACTCAGCCCTCCTCTGCCTTGCTTTGACTTTGATTCTTCCACGCCGTGAACCTGGCCTCCACCTCCGTGGCCGATAGCGCCGGGGCCAGCGCCCGCCATCCCTCTATCAGCCCGTCGCGCTCCTCCCCGCTAAGCGGCCGGAACTCGGCGGCGTCCACCAGCAGGCGGCTGCCCCGAACCCTGTAGTCCCAAATGCCCACCACGCGGCCCCTGGACCACAGCGTGGCGGCGACAAATCCCCCCGGCAGGAACAGCCGTTGACGCCATGCGTCGTCGACGAAGCGCTGCCGGTCCTTGAGCCCCAGCACCAGGGGATCGAAGCGCGGCAGGGGGAAGGCGGTCCGCGACGGCTTCACCGCCGCGAGAGCCGGCATGTCCGCGGCCAGCATAAGGAGGGGCCTTGTCGAGCCCTCTACCTCCACCTCGGCTACGGCTTCCCCCAACCTGCGGCGTGCGTCCTCGGCCGGCCCCACCCGGTCGAAGCCCGCCCAGTAGGCGAAGTCGGCGGTAGACGCCGGGCCGTAGGCCCGAAGGTACCGGCGCAGCAGCTCCGCCCTGGCCCGGCCAGCGGCCTCTTCCGGCGCCCCGGTGGGCGACTCCAGTGCCGTCTCCTCCACCCAGTCCTTGAGCCAGGTCCTGGCCAGAGCGAAGCGGGCCTCGTTGCCCTCGGGCTCGGCGTGGACCAGGAACCCTAAATAGCAGAAGTCCTTCACGTCCTGCCCCCACTGGGCCCCGGGGATTCGGGCCAGGTCGGGGACCAGCTCGTGGAGCCGACGCCGCGTGGCGGGACCCTGCTCCAGCGCCCGGGCCACCTTGCCGGGCAGCGCCTCTATCTCCGCGGGGCTGAACCCGCACTGGGTGAAGAACGCCTGGTAGCCCGCCCCGCGCGGCCTCATGACGGCGCCCAGGAACAGGGGGAGGTCCCGCGACGCCAGGAGGTGCAGCGTGCCCCGCATGCACCACACCTTGACCAGGGCCCTCCGCTCATAGAGCTCCTGCTCGAACCGGGCCCGGTCGTAGCCCGCGACCCGCGCCGCCGCCGACATGGCGGCGCTGGTGAGAAGCTGGGCGTGAAGCCCCAGCACACTTTGCGCCGCCTCCGCCGCGTCCGCCAGGGCGGCGCCGGGGGCCAGCCCGTGCCGCTCGATGGCTAAAGCCGCCGCCTGTTCCAGGGGGACCTTCATGGCGCCTGCCCTCCCTCGGGGGGCTTCCCCCCGGACTCTGCCGCCAGGCGGAGGACCGCCTCCACCAGCTCCAGGGTCTGGGCCGCTGTCCCGAACGTGGACGGCGGCGGGAACCCCATGGCCAGGCTCACCCTGAACTGCCTCATCTCGCCCAGGTACCCCTGAAGGGCCAGCGTCCCCGTCTCGAGCTGGGGGAGGTGGAAGTTGGGCTCGTAGACCAGGGCGGCCTCGTCCCCTTCAGCCGGCCTTTCCGGGGGCTGGCCCCGGAACCAGCGCACCCGGACCACGTTCTCTACCTCTGCCCGCATCCTGGTGCCGTACAGCGTGAGCCGCTCGCAGGGCTCCTGCCAGCCGGCCGATGTGGAGAGCGACAGCGTGCCCAGGGCACCGGAGCTGAACGCCAGCCACACCTGGACGGCCACGGGGCCCTCGGCCGCCTCCGCGCCCGGTGGTGCGGCGCCCGCCTGAGCCCCCGGGCCCCCGGGCGGGGTGGGGGCTGCCGACGCGCCGTTTGAAGCCTGCGGACCGCATGAGGCCTGCGTTGCGGCGGACTGGCCCACTATCGGGCCGCTTAAGCCTTGCCGGCCGCCTGCGGCCGAGCCGGCGGGGGGGCGGGCCGGAACCCGGGGCCGGCGGGCCTGGACCTCCTCCACCGGCCCGCAGAGGTGGAGCGCCAGGTCGAGGTAGTGGGCTCCGTAGTCGAAGAGGAAGGACTCCAGGGAGCCGTAGGGGCCGGCGGAGGCCTCCAGGCACAGCAGCAGCGGGCCGCCGAACGCCGGCGAGGAAGATATCCTTCGGGCCCGGGAATAGGAGGGGGCGAAACGCTTCATGAACCCCGTCTGGGCCAAGAGCCTCTTCTCCTCCGCCAGCCGGGCGATCTCCCGGGCTTCGGCCGCCGTCCTTGCCGGCGGCTTCTCCACGAACACCGGCAGCCCCCGGGAAAGGCACTCCCGGGCCAGGGTGCCGTTCAGTTCCCGCGACACCGCTATTACAGCGGCGTCGCATTCTACCGACCCCAGGGCCTCCTCCAGCGAGCCGAACGCCGGTACCCCGTAGGCCCTGGCCACTGCCTGGGCCCGGTCGGCCTGAGGGTCACAGGCGGCGGCGGGCAAAAGCCCCGACCGCTCCATCGCCGGCAGCAGCGAGGTGCGCATGTGGGCCCCGCAGCCTACCACCAGCACGCGGGACTCAGACCCGGTCATCCCATGATCACCCCGCCCGCCACCAGCACGTTTTCGCCGGTGATGTAGGGGTGGCCGATAAGGTCGGCGATGAACCGGCCCACCTCGTCGGCCGTGGCCAGCCTGCCCACGGGGATGAGCTGCTTGGCGTTCTGCTGGAACACGAACCGCTGGGCCGGGGGGTGAAACTCCGTGTCTACCAGGGCGGGGGAGATGACGTTGACCGTTATCCCCTGGGCGGCCACCTGGCGGGCCAGGGCCATGGTGAACCCGATGATGCCCGCCTTTGAGGCGCAGTAGTGGATCTCCCCCGCGCCCTGCACGCCGGCGGTGGACGAGAGGCTTACGATCCGGCCCCACTTGCGCTGCAGCATACCCGGGAGAACCGCCCGGGTGCAGATGAACGCACCGGTGAGGTTGACCTCCAGCACCCGCCGCCAGCTCTCGAGGGTCACCTCGCCGCGGGTGGTGATGCCGGCGTTGTTGATGAGCACGTCCACGGGGCCCAGGCCGGCCTCGACAGCCTCCACCATGCTGCGGACCGCCTCGGGGTCGGAGACGTCGGCCTGGAAGGCCGCGGCCTCGCCGCCGGCAGCCCTTATGGCGGCCGCGGTCTCCTCCGCCGCCGCCCGGTTGCTCAGGTAGTTCACCGCCACCCTGAGCCCGCGCTCGGCCAGGGCCTTGCAGGTGGCCCTCCCAATGCCCCGCCCGCCGCCCGTGACCAGCGCCGTGCGGCCCTTGAGATCCACGTCCTGCACCTCCCTTTCAGGCGTCTAGTCCAGCACCAGCGCCTGGGGCAGCGGCAGGGCGGACCACCTGGTCCACCCGGCTTCGGCGTCCCAGGCCGCCTCCAGCTCGCCCCAGGGCGACCTCGTCAGGGTGAGGTCGTCCACCTTAAGCCAGCGGCGCCCGTCGTCCTCCCAGAGCACATAGGCCGAGCCCCCCCTGAGCTGCACCAGGGGGCGGCCGCCGAACCTCCGCCAAAGCACCGCCGCCAGCGCCCCGGCGATGTCGGCCGGCCGGCCCCGCCGATAGCGGATGACCTGGTCCGGCGTCATGAGGCGGTCCCGCTCGGGGAACATGGAGCGGCGCTTTAACCCCTCCGCCCAGCGCAGGAGGTCGTCCCTGGAGCTTATGGCCTTTGCCGTCTCCTCTACATCGCGGCCGTTCAGCGCGCAGCGGAGGTAGACCTGGGGGTGGGCTACCCTTAGCGTCTGGAAGGCGTACCGGGCCCAGGTGTAGGGGGAGGGGGGGCGGCGCAGGCTCTCCGCCTCCACGTAGCGGCGCACCGCGGCCGCCAGGCTGCGGGGGGCCGGGTGCTCCGCCGTCGACCCCTGCCAGAACCCGGTCGCCGGGCTTTCCGCCGGGGCCACTCTGGAGAAGGCGGGGAAGGAAGGCAGGCGCCGGGCCAGGGTCTCCCTGTGCCGCTCTATGGCCTCCGGGGGGGCGTCGGTCGCCCCCGACTCGTCCCAGAACCAGGCGTCGGTGAACAGCCGGTGGACGGTTCGGGCCCAGTAGCGGGTGGTGGGGAGCATGGGAACCACCCCGTGGTTGGACACGAGATAGGTGGCGCGCTCCAGGTGGATGACCGCCACCAGGCGCGCGGGCATCTGGACGGTGTAAGCCGTAAAGGGGTCGCACCCCGAAAGCCGCATGACCGCAGCGTATACCGGCCCCAGGGTGCCGCAGGGTGCCCGCGACTGGCCGTAGCTGCCCTTTATCGCCAGGGCCTCGTCCAGGCCTCCCCAGGGGAGCGGGCGGCGCTGGGAGCGGGGGACCTCCGGCGGGCGGGGGAAGTGCTCCCCCGCCGCCACCCGGCGGGAAAAGCGCCGGCTCAAGCCCTCCAGCACCCCGGCGGGGTCGGCGGCAGAGAGCTGATACGCCCAGCGGGCGGTGGTGGTAGACATCATCTCCGCCAGGATGGAGGCCTGCCCCAGCTCGGGGTGGGCCTCGCGGTAGCGGACCAGCCGGTCAATCGTCCGCTCCAGCAGCTTCAGCGGCACCGGGTCGGCAAAGCGCGCGGCCGGGTCCAGGCCGGCCCCGTGGGGAAGGTCGGGCTCGCCCAGGGAGCTTATCCTCCGCCAGTTGTTCCACCCCGGCGCCCCGGGGACGGGCGCGGGCGTCCAGGGCTGGGCCTCCTGACCCTGCTGGAGCCTCCGGCTCAGCCAGGAGACGGCGAAGGGCAGGGCCGCCGACAGCTGGTCCGGGTCGCGGCCCACCACCTCCAGGCGTGGTGCCCGTGGCTTCTTCGCCGAGACCCTCAGCCGTAAGACGCAGGCGCCCAGCTCCCCCCACTCCCCGGGCGGGGCGATCGCGCCCGAGACCACGGGGGAGAGCGCCGGCCAGGGGCGCGCCGGTGTGCGCGCCGAGGCGCCGCCGGTGCTGACTCCGGCCGGGGCCAGCACCACGGGCTCCCGCGAGGGGCTGTCGGGCCAGGGCGGGAGGTCCCGGCGAAACAGGAACAGCTTGACTCGCTGGCGGGTGCCACTCTCCAGCCAGGACACCTGATAGTCGGCGCGCTCCGTCACGTCGTCGAACCCCGGCCAACTGAGGGTGAAAGACGCCCTGAGCCGGCCGTCCACCCCCTCGCCCGAGATCTCGTCTATGGCCACCTGGACCCGGCTGGGAGGGGGGTCGGTGGTGTAGCCGCAAAACCACGCGGTGAGCGCGGGCTCGTCGTGCCCCTCCAGCACGAAGGTGTCCAGAAACCGCCTGAGGTCGCCGGAGAGCAGCGCCGCCCGCTGCTCCTCGAGCAGCCGCCAGGCCTCTTCCTCGCGCACGTCACGCACCCCCCGAGGGCCCGGCCTGAAGGCCCCGCCGGTGATCCGAGGGTCCGCCGCTGATCTAAAGGCCGGCCCTGATCTCCACCCCTTCCCTGAGCCACCCCGCGATGAAGCACGCCGGGCTGCGGGAGCCCTGGGCGATCCACTCCCGCAGCAGCGCCCCGGCCTCCCTGCACCGGAACCACTCCCGTCCCAGGCGGCGCCGGAGGTCTGCAGTGAGCGCCGCAGAAAGGCAGGTGGAGAGGAGGTAGACGAGCCAGGAGTGCGCCGTGCCGGGCTCGGCCAGCCAGAACCCTGGTGAAAAGGGCGCGCTCAGCGCCTCCGCCTGCCCTCGGGCGTAGCCCTCCAGCGCCGCTGGGGCGTCCTCCCCGGCGTCCCGAGCGGCCTCCAGCGCGAACCGCCAGTTGGCCGCTGCAGCCCGGCGGGGCATCAGCCGGCTGAGCCGGGCCCAGCCGGAAAGCCCCGCCATCCAGGGGCCCGCCCAGGCGAGGTCACGCCCGAGCTGGCCCAGCAGGTGGGCGAAGCCCTCAGCCACCGCTATCCCGGACGTTCCCGTCCCCTTGGTCCCGGCGTGGGCGAACTGGAGCGCGTGCCCCGTCTCGTGCAGCAGCGTCACCACGTCGGCGTAGCGGCCGGAGAGCTCCACCGCTGCCACCGCCGCCCCGTTCTGCACTGAACACCTGCCACGCGAGGCCTGGCCCCGGCAGAGGAGGAGGCGCACCGGCATGAGTGCCCCCTCCAGCACCCCCATCTCCGCCAGCGTGTCTCCGATCCGGCCCACGGCCTCCCCCGGCGCCGGGGCCGCGGGCGGGCCCCCGTCCAGGAGGAACCGCGCCGCCGCGGCCAGGCTGGGGAAGGGCGGCGGCGGGTCTGCGGCCTCCAGCATCGCCCCGGCCAGGGCGCCGGTGTCGGAGGGCCCCAAGCCCAGGCGCTGGGCGCCGTGGCGCTCCAGCCAGGAGACAAGCCGCCGGAGCGGTCCGCCCGCAAACGCCCGGTACTGGCGCACCACCGCCTCTCCGGCAGCGGCCACCGCTGCGGCGAGCCCCCGCTCCCGCCGCTCCCCTTCGGGGTACGGTGCCGCCACCCACCGCAGGAGCTGGGTGCCCTGACCGGTCCAGCCCGTAAGCCTTCGCGCCACCCGGTGGAGGAGCTGGAACCGCGCGCTAAGCTCCTCTTCGCCGGCCGCGATGTTGGCCGCGTCCTCCGCCACCGCCCCGCCCAGCCCCGACGCCGCGATGAGCCGCAGGCTCCCCGCATCGGCCACCGGGCTGCCCAGGGCGGGGAGCCGGGCCACCTCTTCCCACTCTATCCCCATCGGGGCTCACCTGATCAGCAGGGCGTCCCCGAAGTCGTAGAACCGGTAGCCGGCGTCCCGCGCCCGCCGGTAGCACTCCTTCATGAGGTCCACGCCGATGAGCGCCGCGGTGACCAGAAGGCCCGTGCTCCGGGGCGGATGGAGGTTGGTGACCAGCCCGGTGATGCATCGCACCCGGTACCCGGGGTACATGTAGAGGTCGGACATGCCCTTCATGGGGCGGACGCGGCCGGTCCCGTCCGCCGCGGTCTCCAGGGTGCGGGCGACGGTGGTCCCGATGGCTACCACCCGCTTCCCCGCGGCCCGGGCGCGGTTCACCGCTTCGGCGGTGTCGGGCGGCACCTCTATTTCTTCGCCGTGCATCACGTGGTCCTCGACGTGCTCCACGGTTATCGGGGCTGAGCCCAGACCGATGTGGAGCGTGATGTATTTCATGTCGATGCCGGCCTGGGCCAGGCTGTCGATGACCCGTGGCGTGAAGTGCAGGCCGGCGGTGGGCGGCAGCCCCGACCCCGGCTCCCGGGCGTAGACCGTGTCGTAGAGCGCCCGCTCGCGGACCTTTTGGTCGGCGAACACCGGCAGGGCCAGCTCCCCGATCTTCTCCACCGCGGCGTAGAAGTCGCCCTCGCAGGTGAAGCGGATTATCCAGTGCGTCATGGGGCCGATCTGCTCCGGCTCCAGCAGCTCCCCGGTTACGCCCTCACCGAAGAACAGCCGCTCTCCGGGGCCCAGCCCCCTCGCCGGTCGTACCTGGCAGCACCACACGTCGGGCGCCCGCCGCGAGACCAGCACCACCAGGAGCTCGCGACCGTCGGCCCGCCGCCCCGGCAGACGGCAGGGGATGACCTGGCTGTCGTTGGCGACGAGCAGGTCTCCCGGGTCCAGGAAGCCCGCGATATCGCGAAAGATCGCGTGCTCTATCGCACCCGTGGCCCTGGTGAACACCATGAGGCGGCACTGGTCCCGGTCGGCCAGGGGCACCCGGCCGATCTGCTCCACTGGCACGTCGATGCTGAGCTCGTCGACCCTCATCGCTCTCACTACCTCTATTAAGGGGTGGCTCTATGCGAAGCGGGGGCTAACTATCAGGCCCCGCACGCGCCTTGCGGCGCGCGCGGGGAGCCGCGGCCTACATCAGCTTGCACGACAAGGTAAGCTCCTTGAAGAGCTCCACCTTGGCGCACAGAGGCTTGACATAAGCCTTCAACGGGTTCACCTCCCTTCTTTTAGGCGGGCGTCCCGCCCGAGAGCTGGACAAGGCCCCTCTCGAGCAGGACGCCTATGAGCTCTTTCACGTCTGCCTCGGCCGTCGCCGGGTCGCACTCAAACCCGGCGCAGATCTCCCTGACCATGTCGGCGACAGTCGACTTGCTGTCTGCCAGCTCCCAGACCACGGCCGCCGTCGCGTTAAGCTGGTAGTAAGACTCGTTCTCCGGGTCCATGAGCACAATGTCGTCGCCCACGTTGGTCCAGCGGATCCTCTCCGTCCGGGTCAGCACCGTGTTGGAATCAATCATGCCCCGCCTCTCCCTCCGGTCAGATCATTAGGGTGGTGTCCCCAAACTCGTAAAAGCGGTACCTCTGCGCCACCGCCTCCCGGTAGGCCGAAAGCACGAGTTCCCGCCCGGCGAACGCCGCTACCAGCAGGAGCCGGGTGCTGCGGGGCTGGTGGAAGTTGCTGATGATGGCGTCGCAGGCCTTAAACCTAAAGCCCGGGTAGATGAACAGCCCCGCCCAGCCCGACCCGGCCCGCACTACGCCGTCGTCCCCCGTTGCTGTCTCCAGGGTGCGCACGCAGGTGGTGCCGCAGGCGAACACGCGGCCGCCCGCGGCGCGCCGGCGATTTATCTCGGCCGCGGCCTGGGGAGACACCTCGTACCACTCGGGCAGCATGGTGTGCTGGGTATAGTCCTCCATCTCGATGGGCAGCGAGCTCACCCCCACGTGGAGCGTGAGCCGGGTTATGGCCGTGCCCTGGGAGGCGATCCTGTCCAGCAGTTCGGGGGTGAAGTGCCGGCCGGCGGCGGGAAGCTCCGTGGACCCCGGGTTTTGGGCGTACACCGTCTGGTACTGCTCGAAGTCCCTGGGCTCCCGGATATACATAGAGTAGGACGGGCGGCCCAGCTCGCTCAGCACCGGCCACAGCAGGTCAGGATCGCTGAACTCCACCCGCCAGGCCCGCGCCCCCACCTGCTCCACCAGCCGCCCGGAAAGCCTCTTGCCGAAGGTGAGGCGGAGCCCCTGGCGGGCCGCCCGCGGCGGCCGCACCAGGCAGTGCCAGGTGCCGTCGGGGCAGCGGGAGAAGATGTTGAGCGTAACCCGGGCCCCGTCGTCCCGGGTCCCGGGGAGGAGGCTGTTTATCACCCGCGAGTCGTTTATGACCAAGACGTCGCCGGGGAGGAGGTACTCCACGATGTCGCAGAAGCGGCGGTGCTCCAGGACGCCCCTTCGGCGGTGGATGACCAAAAGGCGCGACTGGTCGCGGCTTAACCCCTGGTTTTCCACCGGCTCCCGGGCTACGAGCTCCATGGGCAGGTCGAACTCGTACTCTGAGAGCCTGTGAAGCCTGGCTTCCTGCGGGATGACGCTGGGGGTCGTGGCTTCACTGTTCATGGGGGCTGCCCACCTCCCAGCTCAGGATCTCGTTGACTCGCCTTCCGGCGGCCGTGATGTGGAGCGAGGCGCGGTACTTGTCCGGGGTGAGGTGAAAGCAGGCTATCATCTGCCGGATCTCCTCCAGAAGGGCGTAGATAGCGCTGCGGCGGGGCCAGGACGCCGTCGCCGGCCGTCGTCTGCGGAAGGCCCGCTCCACCAGGGGATAAAAGTCGCCCCAGTTGGTGAACCCCGCCAGCTCTACGTCGGCATCGGCGAACTGCGCGTGCTCCAGGTCTATGACCCCCACGATGCTGGTCTGGCCGGGAGGTCCGTCGACCATGACGTTGGACATGTTGGCCAGGTTGCCGTGGACGAAGGCCGGGCGGATCTCGGGGTCGTCGATGGCCCGGGCCGCGATCTCCTTGAGCTTGAGCAGCCTGTCCGCCGGTACCCCGGCCACAAAGCCCAGGTAGTTCAGGCGCAGAAACCCCCGCTCCCGGAAGAACGATGCCCAGGTGGGGAAGCCCTGCAGCAGCCCGCGATGATCGATCCAGCCGAACAGCGGCGCCTCGATCTCGGCCAGGTCGGCCAGCAGCTCCCCCATCTTCCCGGCCAGGCGCTCCCGCTCCGCGACGGTAAGCGTGTCCCAGGCCAGGTGGAGGGGCGTGCCCGGCATCTTCTCCATGAGCACGTATGCCCTGCCGGCGGCGCCCGCCTCCCCCGAGGCCCCATGGACCCGGGGCACCCGCACCCGGGACATCCCCAGCACCAGGCGGCTGAGGTGGGGTTCCTTGAGGAGCTGCTGTTGGTTCTCCAGCCGGGCATTCTCCGGCGCCACCTTCATGATGTAGGTGCCGGCGGTGCACTCCACCTCGTAGACCGTGTTGCAGCGGCCGCCCCCCAGCTCCTTCACCCCGGTGAGCTCACCGCCGAGGTGCCGTTCCACCGCCCGCCGGATAACGTCCCGGTCCACTTCGGCCTTCAGCGTGGACTCCACGCCGCCACCCCTCCTAAGCCGGGGAGATCGCTCTAGGAGGCCAACACCAGTTGCGGAGCCGCCTCTCTCCACGCCCTGTCCCGGTCGAATCGCACATATAGCCCCTGGGGGTCGAAGTCCGCCGGCGGATGGCCCCCGTGGCAGAAGAAGAGGTAGAGGAAAAGGTCGGCGGTGAACCTCTGCAGCCTGTCGGGATAGAGCCACCTCAGCGGGTGGCTGTCCCACTCCACCCCCGGGAGCGCGGCGACGGCCCCGGCCACCGCCGCCCTGAGCCCCGCAGCGGCGTCGGGCAGGCCCACCTTGTTGCGGGATGCCACCGCCTCACCCAGGCCTCCGGGGAGCAGGGCCCGCACCAGGTCACGCAGGGGCCGCTTGGTGACCCCGCCGCGCACCAGTTCCCCGGGCGTCTGAGCCAGGGCGTAGTCGATCACCTGGGGGTCGAGGTAGGGAAAGGCCACCGGGGTGGGAGCCGCCTCCACGCGGGCGGTCCGCAGGTGAAGGTGGGGCAGCCGCTCGGTGAGGTTCATCCAGTAGAGCGCCCGGAACAGATCGGCGTTGCCCAGCCGCTCCCACTCCCCGATGCGGGCAGCCACCTCAGAGGCGCCTGGCACCTCGCCCCCCCGCGCCCGTAATAGGGCGTCCAGCCGCCGTCTCAGCCCCTCCACGTACAGCCGGGGGTGGGGGTAGATCCACCAGTACCCCGCGAAGAGTTCGTCAGCACCCTCGCCGCACAGCACCACCGGGACGGTGCCACGGACGGCGCCGCAGGCGGCCGCCACGCTGCCGGTCAGTATGCGGGGCGAGGCTATGAGCCGCACTACCTGGCACCACCTGTCCAGCGGGGAGCCGGCCGGCTCCACCATGACCTCCAGGCCCTGGATCACCAAATGCTGGCACACCCGGCGGGCCATGCCGCGGTCGGCCCGGCTGGACTCATCGCCGGATATGGCAGTGACCGCCACCAGCGGCACGCTTGCCACCCGCGCCGCCCGGCGGGCCAGGACGGCCAAAAGCGTGGAGTCGACCCCGCCGGACAGCAGCACCGCTCCCCCGCCGTAGATTGCGGCCGAGACGGCGTTGTACAGCCTCGCCTCCAGGCCGGGTCCGTCGCCCCTTTCCGGAGCTGGGGGCGGGGGCGGCACTGACACTTCGACCTCCAGCCGCCCCCAGGGCGCAAACCGCGCCCTCACTGAGCCCCCCGGAGGCACCTGGCGCACGGCGCGGAAGACGGTGCGGGTCCCAGTGGGAAAGCCGAGGACGGCCTCCTCCACCAGCGCCGCGGAGTCCAGCCTGCGGTCCACGGCGGGATCAGCCAGGATCGCCGCCATCTCGTCGGCCCAGAGCAGGGTGCGGCCGTCACAGGTCAGAGCATAGTACAGCGCGTCCTGCCCGAACCAGCTTCGGGTCAAGACCAGCTCGCCGTCGCCCGAAAAGCGGCCCGCCCGGTTCATTCCCTTGCCCCCCTGTCTCACTCCTGTCCGAGTTGGCCGGCCGCCGCGCCCGGGGCCGGGCCCCTGGCCCCCACCAGGGCCAGCCGGTCCACCTTCCCCGAAGGGGTGCGGGGGAGCGCGGGCAGGAACTCCACGTCGCGCGGAACCATGTGCTCCGGCAGCACCCTGCGGCAGTGCTCGAACAGCTCCGCCTGCTCCAGGGGCCGCCGGGCCACCACGAAGACCCGCACCACCTCGCCCCAGACCCGGTTCCTGTCCCACACCACGGCGGCCTCGGCCACATCGGGGTGGGCCAGGAGCGCCTTCTCGATCGTCTCTCCCGAGACCTGAACCCCGGCGAACTTCACCATGTTTCGCGTCCGCCCGATGAGCTCCAGGCGGCCCTGCTCGTCGAACCGCCCCAGGTCCCCGGCGTGGGCCCACTCGCCCCGGTAGTGCTCCGCCGTGTCCTGCGGGCGCCGGTAGTAGCCGCTGGAGAGCCGGCCGTCAGGTGTGCGCAGGGAGTGCACCCAGACCTCACCCACGCCGGGGGCAAGGCCCTCGGCGTCAGCGCGCGCCGGCAGGATGCGGATCTCGCACCCGGGAAGCGGCCGGCCGACGAACCTCCAGTTCGACTCAGGGTCGTCGTCCCAGTTGAGGCAGGCCTGGCTGTACTCCCCGGAGCCGTAGTTGTTGTGGAGGTGGTGGCCGAAGCGGGAGAAGAACTCGTCCCCCATCTTGGGGAAGAACGACGCCCCCACCATGCAGAGCCGCGTCCTCGGCCAGGTCATGCGTCCCGGGGCGGCGTCCATCAGCGCCCGGTACATGAACCCGATCCCCACCAGGTAGGTGAGTGTGCCGGAGGCGCACGCCCGGAGCACCTCGCGGGGGTTGAACCGGTCCTGCAGCAGCACCGTGGCCTGCGACATCAGCGCCGAGAGGAACACCTGGTCCCGGCCGAAGCCGTTGAGGAAGGGGAGAGCCCCCAGTATCACGTCGTCGCGGGTGCAGTAGGTCGACTCGGCGGAGTGAACCACCCTGGCCCGCAACTGGTCGCTGGTGATCATGATCAGCTTGGGGATGCCGGTGCTGCCCGAGGTGGGACAGAGGACGGCCGTCCCCGGCACCGGCGGTTCGGGATCGGGGGCCCGCGCCTCGCGCTTCGCGGGCGCAGCAGCCCAGAGGCTCTCCCCGGACTCGTCCACCATCAGCATGCGGGTGGGCAGGGGGGCCAGGATGTCCTGAACCAGCCCGGCGTGCTCCGGGGTGGTGACCAGGTAGCGCGCCCCGCTCTCCTCTATCAGCGCCGCCATAACGTGGCGGTGGTAGCTGGGGCTGAGCGGGAGCATCACCGCCCGGATGCGGCTCAGCGCGCAGAACGCCACGGGGAACGCCGGGGTGTTGCTCAAGAGCAGCACCACGTGGTCGCCAGGGCTCACGCCCTGATGCCTGAAGTCCAGAAGACGGGCCTCGGCCCGGCGGAGGAACTCGGCGTAGGTGATTTCCGTCCCCCGCCACAGGTAGGCCGGGTGGCCGGGGCGCTCGGCGGCCGCCTTCTCCAGCCAGTCAAACGGCACCACGGCTCCCTCACCCCTCTTCGGCCGGCCGGGAGGCACGCACCAGGTCCGCCCATGCCCTGGCGGACCGGGGCCGCCTGCGGCGAAGCTCATCCTCCTCGATCAGCACTCCGAAACGGCGCTCCAGCGAAACCACAAGCTGGATGAGGTCCATTGAGGCCAGCTCCAGCTCGCGATCGGGGTCGTCCCGGCCGTACGCCAGGTGAGGCATGGCCTCAAGCTCCGCCAAAACGCCTTCCAGGACCTGATCCAAGTCTCATCCCTCCATGCCTGACCGGGCCGGGGCCCGGCCCCATCTCCACCGGTGAGCGTTCCAGGTGACCGGCGTCTGCGACGACCCGCCTGGCCGGAAGTTCAGCAGCCCCACCCGGTGGGCCGAGACCTCGATGCGGTGGTACAGCGGGAGCGAAGGGAGGTCCCGGGCGAACAGCTCCTGCTGTCGGTGCAGGAGCTCCCACCGCCGCCGCTCGTCGAACTCCTCCTCGGCCCGGGCCAAAAGCTCGTCCACCTCCGGGTTCCGCCAGCCGGCGAAGTTGTGGCCGGAGTACCCGTTTTCCGGGCCGGGCACCTGCTGGGAGTGCCAGGCGCCGCGCCCGATGGTGTCGGGGTGCATGAGCCAGGCGTAGAGCAGCAGATCGAACTCCCGCCGGCGCGCAAACTCCCCAAACACCCGGCGGGGCTCGTCCTCTCGGACCTCCACGGCGGCGCCGAACGCCCTCCACTGCTCCTTTAGCTCCGCCGCCGCCCTTATCCTCGCCGGATCCCCGGCGGTGGTGGTGATGGTGAACGAAAGCGGCTTCCCGTCTCCGTCCGCCCAGGTCCCGTCCCGGAACTCGAACCCGCAGCCCTTAAGCAGCTCGGCCGCGCGGCGGGCGTCGCCGCCGGGAAGGCGCTGGGCCTTGTACCCGCGGTGCCTTTCCGGAAGCCAGGAATCGGCGAGCCGGCCTTTGCCCCCGGTCGCCGCCGCCACCACCCGGGAGCGGTCCACGGCCCAGGCGAGGGCGTGCCTTACCTCGCGCCGGCCCAGGTGGGGGTGGTCGAGGTTGAAGTCGATGCGTTCCACGGCCAGAGACGGCGTGAAGTGGACGCACACCCGCCCCCGGCCCGCCTCGGCCAGCCGGGCGGCCTGGCCCAGGGTAAGGTTGTTGGTGGCCATTACGTCAAGGTCGCCCCGGAGCAGCGCCGCCGCCATCTCCTCCGGGTCGGGGATGAACCGGAACGACAGCCCGTCCAGGGGCGGCCGTCCCTCGCAGAAGTCGGGCACGGCGGAAAGGTCTATGCGGTCCTTTGGCCTCCACTCCACGAAGCGGAAGGGGCCGGTGGTGAGCGGCCGCTTGCCGAACTCCAGCAGGTGGAATCCGGCCGGGTCCTTGAGGTACGCCGGCTCGAGCACGTGCCGGGGGAGCATCAGGTAGTAGTGATTGGCCGTCGCCAGCCGGCGCTTCCAGGTGACCACCAGGGTATACGGGTCGGGGCACTGCATGTCCTCGATCTGGGGGTCGTACCAGCGCGAGTCTATCTGCACCCTGGGGTCCATCCTCAGCCGCCAGGTCCAGACTGCGTCCTGGGTGGTGAGGGGCACCCCGTCGTGCCAGCGGTAGCCGCGCTTCCAGTGGTAGGTGATGCGCATGCCGCCGCCGGGCAGGAACTCCCACCCCCGCCCTGGGGTGGGGATGCGCCGGAGCACCCGGGGGTGGGCCCGGCCGCGGTCATCGTAGTGCAGCGGCCGGGTGGTCATGGCCCCCAGGATGTCCGCGGCCGAGGCCATGGCCTGCATACCGGGGAACAGGCTGTCCGGTTCCTGGCTGAGCCCTATCCTGGCCAGCCCGCCCATGTCTTCAGCCCTCCCGTGCCCTCAGCTCCCCCACCGCCAGGTGTGCGCGTTCCAGGGGAGGTAGGTCCCCGAGAGCCCCACCGGCCTGACCCCAAGCAGGCTGCGCTTTGAGGTCTGGAGGTGGATGCGGAAGTAAAGGGGGAGGGAGGGGAGGTCGGCGGCGAACTGCTCCTGCTGCCGGTGGAACAGCTCGATCCGCTTCGCGGTGTCAAGCTCCCGCAGGACCGCGGCGATGAGGCGGTCGTTCTCCGCGCTGCGCCAGCCGCAGAAGTTCTGGCCGGTGTAGTTGTTATCCGGGGACGGTATCTGGCTGGAGTGCCACAGCCCGAAGCCCGGGGCGGTGGGGCTCATCACCCACGACAGCATGACCAGTTGGAACTGCCTTTTGCGCAGCCGGTCGGCGATAAGCACCTGGGCCGGCAGCTCCTCCAGCTTCAGCTCGATGCCGGCCCGGGCCAGGTCCTCTGTCATGGCGGCCGCGATTCGCCGCCGGAGCTGGTTTCCGGCGGTGGTGGACAGCGTGAGGGTGAGCCTCTCGCCGCCGGCGTTCCGGCGGATGCCGTCGGGGCCGCGGCGCCAGCCGGCCTGGTCCAGGAGCTGCGAAGCGCGGTCGGGCTCGTACTCGTACCGCGGAACGCCGGGGTGGAAAGCGTAGTATCTTTCGCCCAGCCAGGTGTGGGCCACGTTCACCCGGCCCCGGAACTCGCGCTTGACCGCGGCCTCGCGGTTGAACGCATGGAGCAGCGCCCGCCGCACCCGGACGTCGGAGAGCACCGGGTCGTCGAGGTTGACGTCGATGTGCTCCCACTCGATGGCCGGGCTGTAGTGGGTGGCGACAAAGTCGCCCGCCGCCTCCTCTATCTCCGCCATGTCCTCCAGGGAGAAGTTGTTGAGCTCGGTGCAGTCCACCTCGCCCGCGATCTGGGCCCTCTTCAGCGAGGCGGCGTCGGGGTAGAAGCGGTAGACCAGCCGCTTTATCGTGGCCGGACCCTCCACGAAGTCTTCCACCGCCCGGACGCTCAGCTCCTCCCCGCGCCTCCAGTAGTCGAAGCGGTAGGGGCCGTTGCCCATCGGGTGGTCCCAGAGGGGGACCTGGTCGAGCCTGTCCCTTCCCTTGAGCAGCGGCTCATAGACCCTGCGGGGTACGAACGACGCCCCATATGCGGCGCCGAAGAACAGGTCGGCGTGAGGCAGCCGCTCTTTCCAGTGGACGTCGAACTCCAGGTCGTTCTTCACCACGATGCTTTCTATCTTGGCCTCTATCCACCGGGTAACGATGGGCAGCCGGGGGTCGAGGCAGAACTGCCAGCCGTAGAGCACGTCGTCGGCCGTCACCGGGGTGCCGTCGTGCCACTTGTAGCCGGGACGGAGGCGGTAGTGCATTATCATCCGGTCTCCGTGGACCTCCCAGGAGCCGTCCTCCAGGGAGGGGAGCTTCTCGGCCACGCGGGCGTATGGCTTCCAGTCGTCGTTCCACTCGATGAGCGCGCAGAACATGGTGTTCATCACCGCTCCGGCGGCCACCGTGCTCTGCCCCTTTATGGCCATCCCGTCGGGCTCCTGCGCCATCCCGATGACCACCGTCTTTTCGTCTATCACCGGGCCCTTTATGGGCATCCGCCTCATCCCTCCCTCGGTTCTTCGGACCACACCCACTCCTGCGCGTTCCAGGTGACCGGCCCCACCGACATCCCGGTGGGACGGATGCCTTTCAGACCGCGGCGGTGGGCCACCACCTCCGCCCTCATGAGCAGCGGAAGGCAGGGCAGGTCGCGGGCGAAGACCGCCTGCTGCTCCCGCATCACCGCCGCCCGGCGGTCGTCGTCCAGCTCTCGCAGCCCCCGGGACAGCAGGGCGTCGTTTTCCGCGCTCCGCCAGCCGGGGTAGTTGCGGCCCTGCCAGGCGTTCTGGGGGCTGGGGACCTGAGACGAGTGCCAGGCCCCGAACCCCATGGCGTGAAGGTGCATCACCCAGGAGTACATGGCCAGGTGCTCGAACCGCCGCCGCGGCAGAAGCTCGGTAAACAGTTCCCGGGCCGGGACCCAGCCGGTCTCGCAGGCCACGCCTATCTCCCGCCAGGCCGAGACCAGCCCCTCGGCCAGCCGCTCCCTGAGCTTGTCGCCCGCGGTGGTAAGCAGCCGCAGCGGGCTCTTGCCGGCGGGGATGAGCCGTCCGGAGCGCTCCTCCCAGCCCGCCTCGAGCAGCAGCGACCGCGCCCTCCCGGGGTCGCGCCCCAGAGCCCTGAGCACCGGGTCGTGGTCGGGATGCCCGGTGGGCAGCCAGCTCGTCGCCACCTGGAGCCGGCCCGCCGACGCCTGCCGCACCAGCTCCTCCCGGTCCACCGCCAGGGCCAGGCCCAGCCGGGCCCGGGGGTCGGAGAGCGCCGGGGAGTCGCAGTTGAAGTCCAGCCTTTCCACGATGAGCGCGGGCTTGTAAACGAATCTGAACTCCGGAAAGGCGTCCTCCAGGTCCAGAACCTCGTCAAGCGACATCGACGCGCCCGAGACCACGTCGACCTCGCCCCGTCGCCAGCCCGCGACGAGCTCCTCCGGCCCCGGGTAGAAGCGGAAGACTATCCGCTCCGCCGCCCGGCCCCGGGCGGGGGGCGGGGGCGGCGCCATGCGGACCACCTCGATGAACTCCCCTGGAACCCAGCGGGAGAACCGGAACGGACCCATGCCCACCGGGCTCCGGGCGAAGGGAAGCCGCGGGAGCGAGGTGGGGTCCCTGTCGAAAGCCTCCGCCAGGAGGTGGCGGGGCAGCGCCCGGTGGCACATGTTGGCGTTGGGGGTCATCTCACTCCAGTCGACCACCAGGGTGAGGGGGTCCGGGCAGTGCATCCCGGCCACCTTGACGTCGTCGGACTTCGTCACCACGGACTTTACGGCGGGGTGCGTCCACATCCGCCATGTCCACTCGACGTCGTAGGCCTGGAGCGGATGCCCGTCGTGCCACCGCACCCCCGGCCGGATGCGGTAGGTGAGCCGCATGCGGCCGTCGGGGAACACCTCCCAGTCGCCGCCCGATACCGAAGGGATGCGCTCCACCCAGGTGGGGAAAGGCCGCCAGTCGTCGCCGTACTGCACCGGCCGGGTGTAGAGCGTCGCCAGCACCAGCCCCGAGGCGTAAAGCGGCGTAAACGCCAGCAGCAGGTTGTCCGGCTCCTGCGTCACCCCGATGACCACCGTGCCCTCGTCACCGCGACCCATCGGCTCCCCTCCCTCTGGAATGTCACAGGAGCGTGTGGCCGTCCAGGAAGTCGCTGTCCTGCTCCCCCGCAGACCAGGGCGGGGGCGGCGGCTGGCTCACCAGCTCCACCGGCGGGGCCGGGGCTCCCGGCCCGGACCTGAGGTACTCCTTGAGACAGGTGACGGGGTGGATGCCCGTGTCCTGCCCGTCTGGGGGCATCCGGAAGCCCGCCCCGCCGCGGGCCATGTACTCCTGCACCGCCACGGCGTACCGGCCGTCCTCGTCCGGCGGGCCCTCGAACTCCAGCCCCACCACGCGCTGCCCCGGGGGCCGCCGGGGGTCGACCTTGACCTTGGCCCCCGCCACCTGCAGCAGCGTTCCCCCCAGGGCGTCAAGCTGCTTCAGGCCGTGCTCCAGACAGGCCAGGACTTCCTCGCGTGTGAGGCGGAACCGCACTACCCGGGAGCGGTAGGGAATCACGTCCACCAGGTCCTGGTAGCGGATGGGGCCCTTGAGGCCGGCCGAGAACACCCCGCCCACGAGCTGCAGCGCCACGTCGCACTTGCAGTGCCAGCGAACCGCGGCCGCCACCAGGCCCCCCAGGGCGGCCTGGCCCCGGCGCAGCCGCACCAGGTTGCCGTCGGTGTAGGGCAAGAATGCTACCGGCTGGTCCAGCTCCTCCCGGAAGGGCCGGAGCGCCGCCTCGACCGCCGGGTCGGGCGGTATGGCCAGGGAGACCTCGATGAGCTGGGCCTGGGCCCTGAGCCAGCGCCCGGGCAGGAGCTCCGCCTCCAGTCGGCCGAGCCAGCGCCCCTGCCTTCCGGCCTTGACCACGATGGGCCCCGGCCCCTCGTACTCGGCCACCGGGCTGCTGCCGCCAGGGGGGATGAGCCCGGCGAACCCCGCCACATGACCCCCCACGATCACGTCGGCATGGGGAAACTCCGCCGCCAGGCGGCAGTCGTCCTCCGTGGTCTGGTGAGTGATCACCACCACCCAATCGGGTGCCTCGGCGTTGCCGCCGCCCACCAGCCGCTGGAGCGCCGGG
This sequence comes from Acetobacteraceae bacterium, assembly GCA_023511555.1. GTDB lineage: Bacteria > Bacillota > Sulfobacillia > JAIMBG01 > JAIMBG01 > JAIMBG01. Next base: position 34,584 of record JAIMBG010000001.1, read on the forward strand.
ACCGGGGGCAGCCATCTGAGCTGGGCCCGGGCTGGGGGGTTGAACTTGCTGAACACGTCCTCCGAGACCACCGAGGCTATCAGCACTGACCCGGCCGGGGTCTTAAGCAGGGCCGTCTCGGGCAGCACCGGCCCCCCCTCCGCCAGGTGCACGTTGCTGGACACGATGGGGAAGCTGGCCAGGGAGGCTAGCTCCCGGATGTAGGCCGGCCCCAGGTCGAAGTCGTGGTTGCCGCAGCCCATGGCGTCGTAACCGGCGGCGCTCATGCCCACGATGTCGGCACGCCCGCCGAACGCCGCAGATGCCGTGGCCCCGTAAAGCACGTCGCCGCTGTCGAGCAGCAGCACCGCCCCCCCGCCCTCCCGCTCTCGCCGTACCAGCGCGGCCCGGCGCTCCAGGCCCCCGACCGGCCGCCCGTCCGGGGCGGAAAACGGCCAGACGGAGGCGTGGTGCTCGCAGGAGTGGAAGATGACCAGCCGGCTCACCCGCCGACCCCCTCCTTCCGGATGCCGTGCTCCCGCACCTCACGGCGCAGCGTCATCGACGCCGCCAGGGCGGAGAGGATGGGGCCGCAGACCGCAAACACCGCGGCTGGGCCGAGGATCTCGGTGAGCTCGCCCACGGCCAGGAAACCCAGGGGCAGGATGGACATCCCTAGGGCCATGCCGGCGCCGCTCACCCGGCCCACGAACTCCGCAGCCACGTCGGACTGAAGCGAGGTCTGCCAGATGACCCCGAACACCGTGCTGCCCGCGCCCACCACCAGGCCGGCGAGCAGCACGCTCCACAGCGCTGGGCACAGGCCCGCGACCAGCAGGCTCAGCCCCTGGGCGGCGACTGCCCAGTACACCACCAGGCCGGGGCGCAGCAGGCGCAGGCCGGAGCCGAAGGCCACCGCCATGCCGACAGACCCCGCCGCCTGGACGCTGTAGGCCAGGCCCAGGCCGACGAGACCGATGCTGGCGTGGGCGCGGGCCAGAAGCGGCAGGGAGACCAGCCAGGGGCCGGCGGCCAGCACGTTGCCCACGGCGGTGAAGACAGAGGCGCCCAAGAGGAACCGGTGCCGCAGCAGTTCCCTCCAGCCGGGGCCAATCTTCCTCCACAGCGGCTCCGACGGCCCGCGCGCCTGGCGGGCGGCGACCCTGAGCAGCATCAGGGTGGCCACCGACACCATGAAGGTGGCGGCATCGAAAAGGACCGGGGCGCTGAGCCCCCCCAGGGCGGCCAGGCCGGTCGCCAGCGTGGGGCCGATCACCATGGCTGTTTGACGGGTGGCCGCCAGGAGCGAATTGGTGGGGGGCAGGATCTCCCGGGGGGCAATGTCGGCGATGAGAGCCATGGAGGCGGGCTGAAACAGCGACTCCAGCAGGCCGAACAGCGCCATGGTCAGGTACAGCATCCACATCTGATGCCGGCCCAAAAGGACCACGAGGCCCAGCGCCGCCACCAGGGCGGCGCGGCCTGCATCGGCCCAGATCATTACCCTGCGCCCGCTGACGCGGTCGGCGAGGGCCCCGCCGAACATAAGCATAACGGCCTGGGGCAGGGAAGCGGCCACCAGCACCAGCGACACCTGAAGGCCGGAGTCGGTGAGCGTGCAGGCGATCCATGCCAGGGCCACCTGGTATATGCGGTCGCCAAGCAAAGACAGAGACTGGCCGGACCAGTACAGCCGGACTCGGGCGTTCCTCAGCGCCTCCAGCCAGCTTGCTCCCCTAGCCACAGCCTCCCCCTCCCCGCGCCTCTCCGCGCCGCCCGGCATACTCCCCGCGCAGCAGGCCGAGTCGGATGGTCTTCCAGAAGCGGCCGTCCACGTATACGTCGTCACGGCTCTCGCCCTCGACCTGGAACCCCGCCGACTGGAACAGCCTTAGCGATCGCCGGTTGAACTCGAAGGTGGTCGCCTGGACCTTGTGGGCCGCCTGGCCGTCGAAGAGGAGGGCCAGAAGGAGGTCGAGCGCTTCACGGCCGTACCCCTTGCCCCAGAGATCGGGCCGGCCGATGAGCAGGCCGACGTCGTACACCCCGAACTCCCTCACCCTGGTCCAGCGCGCCCACCCGATGAGCTCCTGGGGCAGCAGCACCACGCCGTAGGCGCGGAAGTCGGGGGAAAAGGCCCGTTCCCGGTAGCGCTGCTCTAAGAAGGCGAGGGGTATCTGGTCGACTGAGGCGTCAAACATCTTGAGCACCTCGGGGTCTGAAAGCCACGCCCAGTAAGAGCGGTTGTCCTCGGGCTCCCAGGCCCTGAGTGCCACGCGGCTGCCGGCTATCACTCCCCCCACCTCCATGCGGCCGCGGCCGTGCAATCTGGCGGTCCACCTGCCCTGGTGGCGCCCTGAGGTTCAATGGGTGATAGCCCCGGGATTTGACATAATATTCAGGTTCTGCTTAAGAACATTCGGGGCAAGACGGTTAAGTCCTGCTATACCTTGCGAGTCAAAAAAGATTTTACTAGCCTCCCTGACCACCCCGGCGAGACCGCCACTCACCAGGGAATAGACAGGCCGCACCCCTGAGAGCCGCGGCCCGCACTCTTCAAAGCTGCAATTCTCTTCTTTCCACAATATCGGTGCCCCCGGGCGGCCGTGAGCGAACCGGGTGGGCGCAGGGTCATGCCGCATGGCCGCGAGCGACGTCGTGGCGTCCCCAGGCCGCCCGCACCGCTGCTTACTCGCGGCGCCAGCCTTGACCCCCCGCCCTGCCGGTGGCCGGGCGCGGCCTCCCCCGGGGGCTCAGCGGCGCCCGGGAGAGCCTGCCCCCCGGCGCGGCATTCGGCCTTCTCCCCCCGCCCCATCCGCGTGGCTCCGCCGCCATCCCGCTGCCAGGGCGAGCGGGCTCAGGAGCAGCAGGCCTCCGCCGCCGAACAGGAGGGGCTTTATGCCCAGCAGGTCCCACGCCGCCCCCACCAGGGCCATCGCCCCGGCGCTCACCAGGTAGTCCATGCCCTCAAAGACCGACAGGATGCGGCCCCTGAACTCGGCGGGGGCGATGGCCTGAAGGTAGCTGCGCAGCGATATGTCGTAGCCCGCCGCCCCCATGCCCAGCACCACCCGGGACAGCGCGGCCACGGCGATGCCCGGCGCGGCCGCGAACAGGATCAGCCCTGCCCCGCAGACGGAGGTGGAGGCGGCCAGCATCGGGTACACGCCGCCCAGCCTGGGGCCTCCCCGACCTACGATGGCCGACCCCACCAGCATCCCTGCCGCCAGGGCCGAGGTCAGGAAGCCCAGCTCTCGAGGGCCCGCGCCCAGGTTCTGCTCGGCGTGGACCCAGAGCAGCACATTGCTGGTGCCGAACGCTGTGGAGACCAGCGCCATGGTCACCAGTAGCCCGCCGACCCCGGGGATGGCTCTTACCCGGGCGAGGCCCGACCCCAGCTCCCGGCCGAAGGCCTTCGCGCCTTGGGACGGAACCGGCCGCGAGGCTGCGGAGACACGGGCCCCCAGCCAGATGATGGCCCCCGAGGAAAAGAAGCTGGCGCCGTTGATGAGAAACGCCGCGCCGGCTCCCAGGGCCTGGATGATGTAGCCTGCGGCTGCCGGGCCCACGATGCGGCACGCTACCCGGGTGGCGCTCAGCAGCGAGTTGGCCCGCACCAGTCTATCGGCGGGCACCGCGTCGGCGATGAGCGCCCGCTTGGCCGGCGAGCTCAGGGAGCCCAGGACGGACACCAGGGCGGCGATGGCGAAGAGCTGGCCCATCGAGACCGCCAGGGCGATGGAGCACACCATGGCCCCGCGTAGCACGTCGCAGAGGACCAGAACGGCGCGCCGGTCGTAGCGGTCTATCAGCGGCCCCGCCAGGGGAGTGAGGATGGCGGCGGGAACCATGGCGAAAAGCAAGGTCCCGGCGACGCCTGCGGCCGAGCCGGTGAGCTTCAGGCTGAGCCATATCAGGCCAATCTGCTGGATGAAGTCGCCGAGCCACGACACGGTGCTGGCGGCGCAGATCGCCCAGAACGTCGGCGAAAGCCCCCCGGCGCCCCGAGGGCCGAGGGCTGTGGCCTTGAGGTTCCCGTGTTCCACCCCGGCGCCCCCCTCCCGAGGGCGCGGCTGTGCCGCACCCCTGCCCGGTTGTCCCGGCGGCCATATCCCAGGGGCCGGATCACCCCTAATTGCAGCCTGCGGTGGCAGCCAATTCAAGGGGCGGGGCGGGAGAAGGCGGCCCGGCGGGCCCCGCAGCGGCGGCCCTGCGGCGTCCAGCCCAGCCGGGGCGCCGGGGCCCAGTGCGGCCGGGCGGGTGCTTTAAAGCGCCGCTACGCCGCCCTCCGGCCCGCGGTGGCCGTACCGACCCCCACGGGGCCGTGCTTCGACAGCGGGGAAGTTGTTTCCTTGGGGGGTAAAGTACCACTTGACCGTCGGCCGGCCACCGCAGGGGTGGTGGGGAGGGCTGCGGCTGCCCGAAGTCTCGGCCCGCGGCCCGGGGGAAGGCATGGTACCGGAGGCCGGGGGGTTGGGCCGACGGGAGACTGGAAACACTGCGGGGAGAGGAGGGAGGACACCGCCCTAGGCGCTCATGGGTCGTACGCGGGCGATAGACGGCTGCATCGGGGCCGGAGGCGCGCCGGTTGGCCGGGACGTGAGCAGGGGCCCTCGCCGTGGGAGCAGCCAGAGGGTCAATTGCCAACTAATCCCAGTTGTGCTATCCTTGACTTAGCAGGAGGTGGGGGCGTGAGGGGCCGGGGCGGGTGTTTAATCTGGGCGAGAAGGTCGCGCGAAGTGGCAGCCGCCGGTCGGGGTCTTCCGGCGGGGACACCGCCGGAGCCTGTGCCACGCCCGGCGCTGGCGCTGGTGCTGGCCCTCGTGCTGCTTCTCCCCCGTGCCGCCCTCGCCTGGGGCGGGGGGGACCGCTTCTTCTCTCCGGACCGCGGGGCGCTGTCTTACCGCGTCTTCCGCTCGGGGCCGGTTTATGTCGAGGCCCGGGTGCAGGGCCTGTCCTGGACGGCCGCCCAGGTGCGGGCGCTCGTCTCCTGCGCCCAGGGCAGGGCCCCGATGCTGCCTGCCGTGGAGCTCCGGGATTTGAGCGGCCACCTCAGCGCCAGCGGCGAGTTCTGCACCAACCTTCCCGCGCCGCTGTGGAAGCGGCTGGACCCGGGCGGCGACAGGCGCTGGGAGCGGGCGGTTCTGGTGTGCCAGGCCCCGTGGAAGCTGGAGGCCTCCCGCCCCTACTTTCTCCGCATCACCTTCTACGACTGGGACGGGGGCAGCCAGGGGCGCCTTGAGGCCTGCGCCCGGCAGGTCCGCTGGGGGTTTGAGGCGTCCGGCCGCTGGGAGCCGGTCGCCTACGCCGACCTCTATGACTGGCTCGACGAGGTGGCCTACGACTGCTCCCGCGCCGCGCCGGCAGACCCCTCGGCTCTCCCTGACCCGCCGTGGGAGCCCAACCACGGGGAGAAGGGGGTTTCGGGGGAGCCCATAGGGGAGCTGGTTCTGGACCTGCCCGAGGCCGGCGCCAGGCTCCGCCTGGGCGTCACCGATGCCGGCTCGGTAGCGGCCCTGGTCGACCTGGATCTCAGGGACCGCGAGGCGGTGTCCCGCTACCTCGCTTACTGCCGCGCCCAGGCCCGCCGCCTCGCCGAGTCCGGGTCGGGCCTGGTGCCCGTGGCGCTCACCTTCCGCCGGCCCTTGGACCTCCCCACCGTGCGCGAGCTTCTGCAAGCCACCGGTCTCGAGGCCTGGAGCTTCGTCGGCCGCGGGCCGGCGTGGGACGGCTCGCCGGTTAGCTTCGGGGTGCACTCCGACTCCGACGCCTGGGTGCGCCTGCTGAAGCTGCGGGACCGCCTGGAGGCGGGCGGCATCGCCCCCCTGGGTGTGACGGGGCTAAGTGGGCAGGTCGTCGCCTCGCCCATGCGTTTGGGGCGACTGCTGGACTTCCCGGAGCTGGCAGTCTGCGACATTATGGAGGCGGTGGCGAAAGACCGGGTGCGCCAGGTCCTGGGGCTTCCTCCACAGGCCGAGGTGTCTGTGTCGGGGAACCGCCCGCTTTATTGGGTGCTCGAGGACCTGGGGCTGCCTGAGGTAGGAAGCGGGTGCGGGGGCGTCGAATCCTTCGGTAGCCGGCGTTCCCCGGGGGCGCCGGGGGTGATCGGGGAAAGGGGCTGAAGGCGTTGCACGGCGGCAACGGCGAGGATCGGGAGCGTCGCCCGTTGAAGGTGGAGGTGCCGGCCGACCTCAGGCCTTCTCCTGCGAACTTCTTGGGGGTTTCCCACACGCCGTACGACTTCATCCTCGACTTCGCGGAAGTGATTCCTGTGGGGGACCAGCCGAGGGCCCAGGTCGTGGCCCGCATCGTGATCAGCCCGCAGTTCGTCCACCGCATGGTGGAGACCCTCCAGCACAACCTGGCCAAGTACGAGCAGACCTTCGGACCGATAAAGCGGCCAGCGCTGCCCGGCCGGGAGGGCTGAGCAGTTTCTGTGCGGGCCTGATGGTTAGGGGCCCGCCTCGCGGCGCACACCTTTGCCGGGGGCCAGCCCCTCGTTTGTCATCCGGGCCCTACCGCGCGCTTGCCACGCCACGGGCGCTCCAACGGGGCGAGGAACCTCTTGCGTGGCCGCCCCGACTGGCTGACGCCGGGCTGTCTCGACGACTGGCTCACGCCTTCCCAGCGGCAGGAAGGCGGCATGACGGAAGAGAATCAAAGGAAAGGGAGGGCGATCGGTCCCATAGGCCCGATCGCCTTCCTTCTGCGGGAGGTGGGGGGTGGTGCAGCGTTATAGTGCTGTCTTCCTGGCTGTCGCCGTCCTGGCGGGCGTCCTGACCGGCTGTGCGCGTGGAGGGCCCGGGCCGGGTGCCATGCCGCCTGCGGTCCAGCCCCCTTCCGGTCCGGTCGGCGAAGCGCCGGCTTCCAGCCCGGGCGGCGGGCAGGCGCCGGCTGCTCCAGGGGGTGGGCAGCCACCCGGTGTTCCAGGGGGTACGCTACCTGCGGCGAGTTGGGATGACCTCCTCAGGGAGTTGCCCGCGCCGGCGCTCGGCGACGGCTTCTCCGCCTATCACCGGGCGGTCGGCCGGGCGTTGGCCCAGGCGTACGGGCACGACCCATGCATTGCGGTGGAGCACGGCATTCCCTACGAGGAGACGGGCGGGCGGAGGGTCTACGAGTATGCGTGGATTCACTTCCCGGCCCCCTTCGCGGGGGGCGAGCCGCAGGGGTTCGACACGGTGGCCCGCCTCACCGTCACCATCACGCCCGCCGGCGACCCCCAGGCGGCCGCGCCGGCGGGGGCCGTGGAGGTCCGCGAGGTAGTGAACGAGACAACCGTCATCCAGGTCATCAAGGACAGGGGAGAGTATAGGGCCACCCCTCTCGGCGTCGGCGCCGACGGGCTGGAGGCGCTGGCCCGGGTACGCCGGGTGGTTGTGGGCGCCTACCTGAAGACCGACCCTGAGTTCTGGCCGGCGTTCGAGGCCGCCAACTGGTTCAGCGGCGCCGCCGCCGCCCTCCCGGGGGCCGCCGGGGGCCAGGCGCAACTGACCGTCCACCAGGTGCGCAGCGAGGAGGGCTACCTGCAGCGCCACTACACGCTGAGCGTCCCGGCGTCGCCGGGGGGAGGCTGATTCGAGAGCAAGGAAACCCTGGCCCCGCGCCAGCTCTTTGGGCATATTGGTCCCAGCCAAATGGGCCGGGGGGATCGCCCCCCCCGGCCCCTTTTCGACGGGGGATCTTCCTCAGCCTCCGCCGGGCCGCCGCAGTATCCCCCCAGCACCTCCAGGTCGATGTTGCGGCCGGTCAGGGCCACCACCGGCGGCCGCCGCGCCCCCGGCCCGCCGCCCAGGGCTTTGGCCAGGCAGCGGCTGGTTCGTCCGGCGCAGTGCTGGCCGCGGGCCCCGCGCCTTCGCGCCTCGCCCCTGACGAGTGGGTCTACACTTCCCGGCTGCCGGACGAACCGGTGTCTTTTGAGCCTGCCCCCGGGGTGGATATCTCCCAAAGGTGCTTGCAGGAAACCTGGCCCGGCACCAGTGGCGCCTCGCTGCCCTCGCGGGTCATCGCGTGGGCGCCGGGGGGCTGGCGCCGGGGATGGAGGAATCAGGGGCCCCTGGGGAGTATTCCTTTCCGCGATGCTGAGCCTACGGAGGTGCGGGTCCATGCGCGCGATCCTCTGCCTTGACCCTCCGGAGTCGCGGCGGCTCATCGCCCGGGCGGTGGCCGCCCTGGACGAGGTGGTTCAGGCGCGGCGAAGCGGCACCATCATCGTGGCCAACGGCGTGACCAACGCGTACGTTGCCGAGGAGCTCCTGGGCCGGCGGCTGGAAGAGAAGTGCCTTTTCGCCGCCGGGCTGGTGGCCGACGGCCGCCTGTGCCTCAGCCCCGAGAAGGAGAGGCTGCCCGCCCTGGTGCTCAGGCAGGGGGAGCCCGCGTCCGTGCCCTGGACGGAGGCGCTCGACGGGTTCGGGGCCGGCGACGTGTTCATCAAGGGCGGCAACGCCCTCGACCCTCAGGGGGCGGTGGGGGTGTTCATGGCCCACGAGCGCGGGGGAACCGTGGGCGCGGCCCTGGGGACGCTGCGGGCCCGGGGGTCACACCTGGTGATGCCGGTAGGACTGGAGAAGCTGGTGCCGTCCGTGCCGGCGGCCGCGGCGCTGCTCGGCACCAGGGTGCTCGACCTCTCCCACGGCCTCAAGGTGGGCATGATGGTGGTAGTGGGGGCCCGGGTGGTGACAGAGGCCGTGGCCCTGGAGCGGCTGTTCGGGGTCAACGCGGTTCACGCCGCCTCCGGCGGGGTGGGCGCCTCCCAGGGGGCGGTGGTGCTGGCGATTGACGGCGAGGAGCGGGCGGTCCGCGCCGCCTTCGAGTACGTGAGCGCGCTCAAGGGGGAGGAGCCGCCGGCCATCCGCCGGGAGGACTGCGCCGCCTGCGGCCGGGGGTGCGAGTGGAGGGGATGAGGCACCCTGTCGTCGCTACGGAACCGGTGGCGGCGGGGGCAACCCCAGCAGTGCGCGATCCACGCGCAGTCTTAACCCCGAGCGATAAGTGATCTCAAGGCTCCTGGGGTAGCTTCTCCGACGGACCAGCGAGCCCACCACCTGCGGTCCCACCCCGCCGTTCAGCGTGGCCAGGGGTCAGAAGCTTGGGCTGCCCGCGATTGAGGTCCATGAGGAACACCTTGTTGTCGTGGGGCTGGCCATACTCGCCCTGCCAGGTCGGGCTGGCTTGCCGCCATGGCCAGGATACCCGCGGCCAGCCGGGCCTGAGGGTTTTGGGCTAGGGCCGGGCTCTGCTCCACCCCGAGCCTCCAGGCCTCGACGGCGCGGGGGATCAGCTCGGGGAACCGATTGAAGGGCCACGGCGGTGGCGCAGGAGGTATCTCGTCCAGCAGCACCAGGCGGGCCAGGCCGATGTAGGACCCGGCGAACCCCGGGTCGCACTCGGCGGCCTCGAGGTACATTTGTGCCGTCTGGCCGTTCATCTCTATGCCCTCGAAGCTGCTCTCCGAGCCGAAGCCCCGGTCGTCGGCCGCCCTAACCAGCGCCTGGGCCGACAGGCTCTTGCTCTTGGGGTGGTCGGGGTGCTCTCTCAGGAGCCGGCGGGAAGCCTCCACCGCCTCGGCGGCCCTGCCTTCGGGGCCAGACGGGCCACGGGGCGGAGCATGACGCCCCTCCTTGTGCGGACCGCGTCGCCGGTGCTCGAGACAGCGCCAGGGCCGGGGGCCCTCCTCCCGGCTGCATGCACGGGCCGGAGACGGGCGTCCTGCTCACCACCTCGGGTCCGGGACGGGGAAGCGCCGCCAGGCAGGGTTCGGCGGGCAGTTACAGTTTTCCTTCCTGGCTGGGGAATGATGGCGGATCAGGGATGGAGGTGACGGCGGCCCATGCCCCCGCCAGCAGGAAAACCCAGCCTCAGGGCGAAAGCTAACCAGGGGGCGCGGCGGGCTGGGGCAGGGCCGGGCGTGGCCCCCGGAGGGCGCCCCGGCCGGGCAAACTGAATATCCGGAGGAGGGTGGCGGGAGAGTCCCCCGGGCCGGTCGGGGGCGCCGAAGGAGCAAGGCCGCGGTGAGAGGCCGAAACTCTCAGGCAAAAGTACCGCTGCCGGACGGGCCTCTGGAGAGGGCCCCAACCGAGGGGCCGCCCAAGGGGTAACTTCCCCCCGGGAAGGAATCTCTCTGGTCAAAGGACAGAGGAGAAGCGGAGGGGACCCGGTCCCAGCGTCTCCGTTTGTCCTTGTTTTTGTGGGTGGGAGCCGGCGGGGCTGAGCCCGGCGGGCGGGGCCTACGTGGCGGGCGGCCGAGTGCGAGCGGAACCGGGAAGGAGGTGCCGGGTTGGAGGGGTTGGAGAAGCTCAAGAAAACCCCGCTGTTTGACTGCCACCTCAAGGCGGGGGGCAAGATCATCGACTTCGGGGGGTGGGCGCTGCCGGTACAGTACACCGGCATCCTGGAGGAGCACCACTGCGTGAGGCAGCGGGCGGGGCTGTTCGACGTGTCCCACATGGGAGAGGTCCGGGTGGAGGGCAGGGGAGCGCTCCGGTACCTCCAGCACCTCGTGGCCAACGACGTGTCGCGGCTTTCGCCGGGCCAGATATGCTACGCCCACATGCTTTACCCCAACGGAGGGACGGTCGACGACCTCCTGGTGTACCGGCTGGCGGAGCAGGAGTTCTTCATCGTCATCAACGCCGCCAACACCGCCAAGGACGTGGCCTGGATGCAGAAGGTAGCCCTGGACTTCAGGGACGTCAAGGTCTACGACCTCTCGGCGGCCACCGCGGAGCTGGCGCTCCAGGGCCCCCTGGCCGCGTCCATCCTGCAGAGGCTCACCTCCGCGGACCTCAGCAAGATCCGCTACTACTGGTGCCAGCGGGGGCTAAAGGTGGCCGGCCTGCTGTGCCTGGTCTCCCGCACCGGCTACACCGGCGAGGATGGGTTCGAGATCTTCGTGGAGCCTGAGAACGCGCCGGCGTTGTGGGAGGCGCTGCTGCAGGCGGGCAGGCCCGAGGGGCTCAGGCCCGTAGGACTCGGCGCGCGGGACAGCCTGCGGTTTGAGGCCTGCATGCCGCTTTACGGCCAGGAGCTGGACGCCGACACCAGCCCGCTTGAGGCCGGGCTGGAGCGCTATGTGGCGTTTGACAAGCCGGACTTCATCGGCAAGGCGGGGCTGCTGGAGCGCAGGCAGGCGGGGCTTAAGAAGCGGCTGGTGGGGTTTGAGATGGTGGACAGGGGCATAGCCCGCTCCCACTACCGCATCCTCAAAGGCGCCACCGAGGTGGGCTACGTCACCAGCGGCATGTATTCGCCCACGCTGGCCAGGAACCTGGGGCTGGGCTACGTCCCGCCCGAGATGGCCGGGGTCGGCTCCGAGTTCCACGTCGAGGTGAGGGGCCAGGGGCTCTTGGCCCGGGCCGTCCCCACCCCGTTCTACCGCAGGAGTCGGCGGTAGCGGCCCCCGCCGTGCCCGGCCCCGCGCGCCGCCAGTCCGCGGGCAGCCGCGGCGGCGGGGCCGCGAACCAGGGCTGCCCCGACCCAACGCGGACCGCCGGGGGCCTCAGGTTTCGGAACCAGTTACTTAAGGAGGTTGGGCCATGTATCCCGAGGACCTCAAGTACACCAAGACCCATGAGTGGATCAGGCTTGAGGGCAACAGGGGCCGGGTGGGCCTCACCCACTACGCCCAGGACCAGCTCGGCGACATCGTGTTCGTCGAGCTTCCTGCCGTGGGCAAGGTGGTCAAGCAGGGCGAGACCTTCGGGGTGGTGGAGTCGGTGAAGGCTGCCTCCGACTGCTACGCTCCCCTGAGCGGCAAGGTGGTGGAGGTGAACAGCCGGCTCACCGACGAGCCTGCGACCATCAACCAGGACTGCTACGGCCAGGGCTGGATGATGGTGCTGGAGGTGTCCGACCCGTCTGAGGTGGGCAAGCTCATGGATGCGGCCCGGTACCAGGAGTACCTGAAAGAGGTCGGTCACTGATGATGAAGTACCTGCCGCACACCGACCGGGACCGGGAGGCGATGCTGAAGACCATCGGGGTTAAGTCCGTAGACGAGCTCTTCTCCGACATCCCCGCCCAGGTCCGGTTCAACCGGGCGCTCGACCTGCCCCGGCCGCTCAGCGACCCTGAGCTGGCCAGGCACATGGGCGAGCTGGCCTCGCGCAACCGCTCGCTGGACGGGCTGACCTGCTTTCTCGGCGGCGGGGTCTACGACCACTTCGTGCCCAGCGTGGTCGAGCACATAGTGTCGCGCAGCGAGTTTTATACCGCCTACACCCCCTACCAGGCCGAGGCCAGCCAGGGGGTGCTGCAGTCGATATACGAGTATCAGACCCTGATCTGCGAGCTCACCGGCATGGACGTGTCGCAGGCGTCGATGTACGACGGGGCGTCGGCGGCGGCCGAGGCCGGGCTGATCTGCGCCGCCACCCTGGGTCGGGGGCGCATAGTGGTCCCGGCGAGCCTCCACCCCGAGTATCGGCAGACCATAAAGACCTACGCCTGGGCGCACGACCTGGAGGTGGCCGAGGTCCCGTTCGGGCCCCAGGGGACCGCCGACCTGAGCCGCCTGGAGGCTGCGCTGGGCCCGGAGCCGGCCTGCCTCATCGTCCAGCACCCCAACTTCTTCGGGGCGCTCGAGCCGGTGGAGGAGATGGGGCGGCTGGTGCACGCCCGGGGGGGGCTGCTGGTGGCGGCCTGCGACCCCATATCGCTCGGGGTGCTCAAGCCCCCCGCAGCGTATGGCGCCGACATCGCCCTGGGCGAGGGCCAGCCGCTCGGCATTCGGCTCAGCTTCGGCGGGCCCTACCTGGGGTTCTTCGCCACCTCCGAGAAGCTGGTGCGGCGCATGCCCGGCCGCATCGCCGGCGCCACCCTGGACCACCAGGGGCGCCGGGGCTTCGTGCTGGCCCTGCAGACCCGCGAGCAGCACATCCGCCGGGAGAAGGCGACCTCCAACATCTGCTCCAACGAGGCGCTGTGCGCGCTTGCGGCCACGGTCTACCTCTGCGCCTTGGGCAGGCGGGGGATTGTGAAGCTAGCCGGGCTGTGCCTTCAGAAGGCGCACTACGCCCGGGATCAGGTGGCGCGCCTGGAGCGGTTCAAGCCGGCGTTCGACGCGCCGTTTTTCAGGGAGTTCGCGGTGCGCTCCACCCTGCCCTGGGAGAGGGTCGAGTCCGGCCTGCTCCAGCAGGGGCAGGCGGTGGGGCCTTCCCTGGGGCGGTTCTACCCCGAGCTTAAGGACTGCTTCCTCCTGGCGTTCACCGAAAAGCGCACCCGGGAGGAGATCGACTACCTGGTGGGGCGGATGGAGGGATTGATATGACGGGGCCTGCCAGGGGACCCGAGCCCCTGATCTTCGAGCTGAGTTCCCCCGGCCGAACGGCCTTCTCCCTGCCGGAGCTGGACGTGCCGGAAAGGAAGCTCCAGGAGATGCTCCCGGCCTCGGCGCTGAGGGAGGCCGCGCCGGGCCTGCCCGAGGTCTCAGAGGTGGATCTGGTGCGCCACTTCGTGAGGCTCTCGCGGCTGAACTACGGGGTAGACCTGGGCATCTACCCCCTTGGGTCGTGCACCATGAAGTACAGCCCCAAGATCAACGAGGACCTGGCGCGGCTGCCGGGCTTTACCGAGCTCCACCCCTACCAGCCCGAGGACACCGTCCAGGGCGCGCTGGAGCTGATGTACCTCACCCAGCGCTTCCTCTGCGAGATCGGCGGGGTGGACGCGGTGAGCCTGCAGCCGGCGGCCGGCGCCCACGGCGAGCTCACCGGGCTGATGCTGATCAAGGCCTACCACACGAGCCGCGGCGACACCAGGCGCAACAAGATCATCATCCCCGACTCGTCCCATGGCACCAACCCGGCGTCCGCCGTGGTCTGCGGAATGCAGACGGTGCAGGTGCGCTCCGACCGCCGGGGCGGGGTCGACCTCGACGCCCTGCGCGAGGTGCTGGACGACCAGGTGTCGGCGCTGATGCTGACCAACCCCAACACCCTGGGGCTGTTCGACGAGAACATCCACCGGATAGCCGAGATGGTGCACCAGGCGGGCGGCATGCTTTACTACGACGGGGCGAACGCCAACGCCATCCTGGGCATCGCCCGCCCCGGCGACGCCGGCTTCGACGTGGTGCACTTCAACCTCCATAAGACGTTCTCCACCCCCCACGGCGGGGGCGGGCCCGGCTCCGGGCCGGTGGGGGTGAAGAAGGCACTGGAGCCCTTCCTCCCCGTGCCCATCGTGGGGTTCGACGGCGCCCGCTACTACCTGGACTACGACCGGCCCAGGTCCATCGGTCGGGTGCGGTCGTTTTACGGCAACTTCGGGGTGGTGCTGAAGGCTTACGCCTACATCCGCTCCATGGGGCCCGAGGGCCTGCTCCAGGTGTCGAAGGACGCGGTGCTCAACGCCAACTACCTCATGCGCCGGCTGCAGCCCTACTTCGACCTCCCCTACGACCGCCACTGCAAGCATGAGTTCGTGCTGAGCGGCCGGCGGCAAAAGGCGGAGTCGGGGGTGAAGACCCTCGACATCTCCAAGCGGCTGCTCGACTACGGGGTGCACCCTCCCACCAACTACTTCCCCCTCATCGTGGAGGAGTGTCTGATGGTCGAGCCCACGGAGAGCGAGAGCCGGGAGACCCTGGACGCGTTTGCCGACGCCCTCATTCAGATCGCCCGCGAGGCGAAAGACCAGCCCGACCTGGTGAAGTCGGCGCCCCACGTCACCCCGGTGGGGCGGCTGGACGAGGTCCTGGCCGCGCGGCAGCCCAACCTGCGCTGGCGCCCGCCGGCGCCCGGGGGCTCTTGAGCCCTGGGGCGCCGGGGGCGGGGCGGGTGGCCCGGGAGCCGGGCCGCATCCGGGCGTTCAACCCCCGGCGGACGCTGGCGGTGAGCGTCACCGGCCGGGGGTGTGCGCTCCGCTGCCGGCACTGCGGGGGGCGGTACCTAAAGGGCATGGCCGACCTGGGGCGGGCCAGGCGGCTCCTGCTGGGCCCGCCCTGGCCGCGGCCCTTCCGTCCCGTGCGGTTTTGGAGCCTGCTAGTCAGCGGCGGCTCGGATCTTTCCGGCCGGGTTCCGCTCGCCGACCACCTCGGGGACCTGGAGGTGTTTCGGGCGCTGGGGCTAAGGCTCAACCTCCACACCGGCCTGGTGGGCCCGGAGGAGGCGGCTGGGCTGGGCCCCCTGGCGTCCGCAGTATCGCTCGACTTCGTGGGCTCGGCGGAGGTCGCCCGCGAGGTGTACGGGCTCAACGCAGGCCCCCGGGAGTCTATCGCCGCGCTGCGGGCGCTTAAGCCCTTCGCCCGGGTGGTGCCGCACCTCTGCCTGGGGCTTAAGGGCGGGGAGCCGTCGGCGGAGGAGGAGGCCCTGGAGCTGCTCTCCTGTGAGGGGGTGGAAGCCCTGGTGCTGCTGGTGTTCACCCCCACCCCGGGCACCGACTACTCTGGCCGCCTCCCGCCGCCGCTTCCGCGGGTGGAGGCGCTCTTCCGGCTGGCGCGGGAGCTCCTTCCCCGGGCGGCGGTCTACCTGGGCTGCATGAGGCCCGGGGGCGGGTACCGCCGGGAGCTGGACCGGGCCGCGGTCCGGGCCGGCTTGGACGGGGTGGTGCTCCCGGCGGCCGAGGCGCTGGAGGAGGCCCTGGCGCTGGGACTTGAGGTCTCCTGGGGAGAGGAGTGCTGCGCCCTGTGATCCGGGTTTCTCTGGGGACCGCGGCGGTGCTGGGCCTTTCCCCGGCCAGGGTCGACGCCCCGCCCCGCACCGCCTACATCCTCTGCGGCCAGGGCTGCGCCCTGGACTGCGGGTTCTGCCCCCAGGCGCGGTCCAGCCGGTCGCCCCGGGGCCTGCTGTCGCGGGTCACCTGGCCGGAGGCCCGCCTGGAGGAGGTAGTGCCCCGGCTGGCGGAGGCCGCCTCGAGGGGGCTGGTCGGCCGCGCCTGCCTCCAGGTGGTGGAGGGGGAGGAGGGCCGGAGCGAGGCCCGGCGGGCGCTTTCGGCCCTATCTGAGGCGGCCCGCCTTCCCGTCTCGGTCTCGGCGGCGTTCGCCGGCCCGCAGCCAGCGAAGGAGTGGATCCGCCTGGGCGCCGAGAGGGTGGGCATACCCCTCGACGGCGCCAGCCCGGCTGCGTTCCGGCTGGCGAGGGGAGGGGACTTCTGCCGGGCCCTGGCCCGGGTGGAGGCCGCGGCCCGGGCCTGCCCGGGGCGGGTGAGCACCCACCTCATCGTGGGGCTGGGGGAGACCGACGAGGAACTGGTGCGGCTTCTGGCCCGACTGACCGCGCAGGGGATCGCCGTGGGGCTGTTTGCGTTCACCCCGGTCAGAGGCACCCGGCTGGAGCGCCTCCCTCCGCCACCCCTCAAGCGCTACCGGCGGCTGCAGGCTGCCCACCACCTCCTGCGGCTTGTGCCCCAGGCGCTTTCGGGCCTGCGCTTCGACGGGCGGGGAAGGCTCGTGGGCTGGGGCCTCAGCCGCAAAGAGCTTGAGGCCCTGCTCTCCCCCGGGGATGCCTTCCTCACCGCAGGCTGCCCCGACTGCAACCGCCCCTACTACAACGAGCGGCCGCAGGGCCCCATCTATAACTACCCGCGGCCACTGTCGCCCCGGGAGGCTGCGGCAGCCGTGGCGCTGGCGCTCGCGCCGGCTGCCGGGGATGGCGCCGGGGAAGAGGCCCTCGAGGGCGCGGGCGACGGCGGTGGGGAGGGCGCCGGGGGTGGCGCCGAGCCGGACGGCGCCGGCGACGAGTGCCGGCCGGAGGAAGCTGCGGGCGGGGGGAGTTGAGCGGCGTGCAGTGGCGGCTCATTCTCTCGGGGCCGGCCGACGGCCCGACCAACATGGCGGTGGACGAGGCGCTGCTGGGCTCCTGCGGCGGGGGCCAGTCCCCTCCCACCCTGCGCTTTTACACCTGGTCGCCGGCCACCGCGTCGGTGGGCCGGTTTCAGGACCTGCAGGAGGAGGTAGACCTCGAGGCCTGCCGCGCCATGGGGATAGGCTGGGTGAGACGGCCCACCGGCGGCCGCATGGTGCTTCACGACCGGGAGCTCACCTACAGCCTGGCCGCGCCGCGGGCGCTGTTCCCGGCCGGCGTAGTGGACTCCTACCTGGCCATCAGCCGGGGGCTGGTGGAGGGGCTCCGGCTCCTGGGTGTGGACGCCCGGGCCGCCTCCCCTCCCCAGGGCCGGGCGTCGCTGGCCGGGGCCTGCTTCGACACCCCCTCCTGGTACGAGGTGACGGTGGGTCAGAGGAAGGTGGTGGGCAGCGCCCAGGTGCGGAGCGGCGGGGGGCTTCTGCAGCACGGCTCGGTGCTGCTAGAGTT
This sequence comes from Acetobacteraceae bacterium, assembly GCA_023511555.1. Taxonomy (GTDB): domain Bacteria; phylum Bacillota; class Sulfobacillia; order JAIMBG01; family JAIMBG01; genus JAIMBG01. Next base: position 51,812 of record JAIMBG010000001.1, read on the forward strand.
TGACGCCTCAAGACTGGTCCGCGTGCTGGCGCCGGGGCGGAGGGGCCCCGACCCCGAGGCCCTGGCGGAGTTCCTGGGCCGGCGGGCGACGGGGCTGTGGCAGGCGGCGGGGCGGCGGCTTTCTCCCTCCGAGGTGGCCCAGGCCCTGGCGGAGGGGTTCGCCAGGGCCCTGGGGGTCAGGCTCGTGGAGGGCGGGCTTTCCCCGGCCGAGGCGGAGCGTGCCGAAAGGCTCAAGCGGCAGAAGTATCTCAGCCCGGAGTGGAACCTGAGGCCGGCTCCCAGGCCGGCGCGGGGGGAGGGGTGAGGGTGTACGACCTGGTGGTGGTGGGGAGCGGGCCCGGCGGGTATGTGGCCGCCATCCGCGCCGCCCACCGGGGGGCGAAGGTGGCCCTGGTGGAGAAGGCGCAGATCGGCGGCACCTGCCTCAACCGGGGCTGCATACCCACCAAGGCCCTGGTCAGGAGCGCGGAGATATACGGCAACGTGAGGCGGGCCCAGGAGTTCGGGGTGAGGGTGGAGGGGGTGGGGTTCGACTTCGGCCGGGTCATGGCCCGCAAGCGCCAGGTGGTCCAGCGCCTGGTGGGCGGGGTGGAGTACCTGCTTAAGGCCAACGGCGTGGAGGTCTTCCGGGGGAAGGCGCGAGTGCCCCGGCCGGGCCTGGTGGAGGTGGAGCTGCCCGACGGCACGGCCCCGCTTGAGACCCGGAACGTCATCCTGGCCACGGGGTCGGCGCATGCCCTGCCCCCGCTCCCGCCCGAGAGCATCGCGCTCTGCATCTCCAGCGACCAGGCCCTGGAGCTGGACCGGCCCCCCGAGTCCCTGGTGGTGATCGGCGGAGGGGTACTGGGGGTCGAGTTCGCCTGCATCTATGCCGCGTTCGGCGCCCGGGCGCAGATAGTCAAGCGCACCCCTCTGGTCCTGCCGCCGATGGACGACGAGATATCCCAGCGCATAGCGCCGCTGCTCAAGAAGGCCAACATCACCGTCACCAGCGGGGTATTCGTAAAGCGGGTGGAGAAGACCTCGGCGGGGCTCGTGCTCCTGGCCGACCTCAAGGAGGGCGGCGAGGCGCGGTTTGAGGGCGAGGCCATACTCATCGCCATGGGCCGGGTCCCCGACTTCGGCGGCATCGACCTGGACGCGCTGGGGGTGGCCTATGACCGGCGGGGGATAAAGGTGGACGCCCGCATGCGCACCAGCGTGCCCGGCATCTACGCCGTCGGCGACGTGGTGGGCCGCTACTACCTGGCGTCGGTAGCCTCGGCCGAGGGTATTGCGGCGGTGGACGACATCTGCGGCCACGGCCGCGACATGGACTACGCCGCCGTGCCGCAGTGCGTGTTCTCCAGCCCCGAGGCGGCCGGCGTGGGGCTCAAGGAGAGGGAGGCCAGGGAGCGGGGGATTGAGCTGGTGGTGTCCAGGTTTCCATATGCCGCCAACGGTAAGGCCCTGGCCCTGGGCGAGACCGATGGCCTGGTGAAGGTGGTAGCGAAGGCCCAGGACAGGAAGCTGCTGGGGGTGCACCTCCTGGGGGCCCGCGCCACCGACCTCATCCACGAGGCGGCCCTGGCCATCAAGCTGGGCGCCACCGCCCACGATCTGGCGGCGCTCATCCACGCCCACCCCACGCTCTCTGAGACCATCATGGAGGCGGCGCACGGCGCCTCTCACCTCTCTATCCACCAGGCCCCACCGCGACGGGGGTGAGCCGGTGGGCGGCGCTGGCAGCCGCGGCGCCGGTGGGGATGCGCCCTGTGGCGCCGGCGGCAGGGCAGAGCCCCTCCTGGGCATCGCCGACCTGGAGGGCTGGATGAGGGCGCGGGGGATAGCGGGGCAGGTGGTGAGGCTGAAGGAGCCCACCCCCACGGTGGCCGCGGCGGCGAGGGTCCTGGGGGTGGGGCCCGAAGGCATCGTTAAGAGCCTGGTGTTCGTGGCCGGGGGGAGGCCCCTCCTGGTAGTGGCACGCGGCCTGGCGAGGGTGGACCCGGCCAAGGTAGCCCGGGCGGTGGGGGCGGGGTCGGCCCGTCTGGCCGAGCCTCAAGAGGTGGAGGCCGTCACCGGCTACCCGGTGGGCGCCACGCCCCCGTTCGGCCACCTCAGTCCCCTCCCGACCCTGATAGACGCCGGGGTGGCGGGGGGAGGGGCCGAGGTCTACGCCGGCGGAGGAGCGGAGGACGCCCTGCTGAGGATCGATCCCGGCGAGCTTCTGAGGGCCACTGGCGGACGGGTGGCGGATCTGGTGGAGCGGCGGTGAACGGGAGGGTCAAAGCCGGGGAGGGGGAGGGAGGAGGGTGTCGGCCGGGGAGAGGCTGGCGGCGGTGAGGGGGAAGCTCGGCGAACTGAGCCTGGACGCGTTCCTGGTGCTGGGGGCCGAGAACCGGCGGTATCTCAGCGGGTTCACCGGCTCCGCCGGGGGGCTGATCATCACCCCCGACCGGGCGTTCTTGGCTACCGACTACCGCTACCTCGAGCAGGTGCAGACGGAGGCGCCGGGCTTCACCGTGCTCAAGTGGAAGAACCGGCCCGGCGAAGTGCTGGCCCAGGCGCTGGGGCCGGGGCCGCATCGCCTGGGGTTTGAGAAGGAGATCCTCACCTGCGGGGAGTTCGAGCGGATCAAGGCGGCGGCGGCCGAGGTGGAGCTGGTGCCGGTGGAGGGGCTGGTGGAGAACCTCAGGGCCGTGAAGGACGCCGATGAGCTGGGGGCGATCAGGGAGGCGGCGGCGCTGGTGGTCTCCGTCTGGGAACGGGTCCCTGCCCTGCTGAGGGAGGGGCGGGGAGAGGCTGAGGCGGCCCTGGACCTGGAGTTTGAGCTGCGGCGGGCTGGCTCGGAGGAGGCGCCGTTCCAGATCATCCTGGCCTCCGGCCCCCAGGCGGCCCTGCCCCACGCCCGGCCGGGCGGCCGTCGGCTGGCCCGGGGCGACGTGGTCATCCTGGACGTGGGGGCGGTGCGCCGCGGCTACGCCTCCGATTTCACCCGCACCCTGGTGGTGGGGCCGGCCGAGTCCCGGCATCGGGAGCTTCATCAGATCGTGGTCCAGGCCCGCGACGCGGCGGTGGCGAAGGTGGCGCCAGGGGTGAAGGCGGCGGAGGTGGACCGGGCGGCCCGCGAGGTGATAGCCGCGGCCGGCTACGGAGAGGCCTTCGGCCACGGGTTGGGCCACGGCGTGGGGCTGGCGGTGCACGAGGCCCCCAGGCTCACCGCAGAGTCGGCGGACGTGCTTGCCGCGGGCATGGTGGTGACCATAGAGCCGGGCCTCTATATCCCCGGCTGGGGCGGGGTGCGGGTGGAGGACATGGTGCTGGTGACCCCGGACGGCTGTGAGGTGCTGACGCCGCTTCCCACCGACCTGGTGGAGCTCTAGGGGCAGGCATCAGGGCGGTTCCGCCCGCGGCGCGCGGGGCGGGGAGGGGTGGCGGGTAGCCGTCCCGCCCCGTGGGGAGGGGTGGGGGTTGGGGCGCGAGGACCGGGCCGGGGCGCGGGGCCCCGGCTCCGGCTGCTGGGAGGTGCAGGCGGGGTGGACGGGCGGTTTCCGGCACCGCTCCTGGTGGGATTTGCGGCACGGGTGCTGGAGGCGGCGGGGGCGCGGCGGAGCGATGCCCTCATCACGGCGCGCGTCCTGGTGGAGGCTGACCTCCGCGGCATCGACTCCCACGGGGTGGCGCGGCTGCCGGTGTACGCGAGGCGGCTGAAGGGGGGGCTCATAAACCCCCGTGCGCGGCTCAGGGGGCTTAAGGACTCGGGGTCGGTGCTGTGGCTTGACGCCCAGAACGGCCTGGGCCCCCCGGCGGCGGCGAGGGCCATGGGGCGCTGCCTGGAACGGGCGGCCACCGAGGGTCTGGCCATGGCGGCGGTGAGGAACTCCAACCACTTCGGCATCGCCGGGTACTACGCCATGATGGCCCTGGACCGGGGCATGATCGGGGTGGCGATGAGCAACGCCTCTCCGCTCATGGCCCCCTGGGGCGGCAGGACGCGGATGCTGGGCACCAACCCCCTGGCGGTGGCCATCCCCGGGGGAAGCGGGCCGCCGGTGGTCATGGACATGGCGACGTCGCAGGCGGCCCGGGGCAAGCTAGAGGTGGCGCGGCGCCTGGGGAGGCCCCTGCCCCCCGGCTGGGCGCTCGGACCTGACGGGCGGCCCACCACCGACCCGGCGGAGGGCCTGGCGGGGCTGCTGCTGCCCATGGGCGCCCACAAGGGTTACTGCCTGGCCGTGGTCATCGAGGCTCTCTGCGGGGCGCTGACCGGCGGGGCCATGGGCCCTGAGGTGGGGGAGCTGACCGCCTTTGACCGGCCCCAGGGGGTGGGCCACGCCTTTATCGCCATAGACCCCCAGGCGTTCGTGGGGCTGGAGAGCCTGGGCCGGCGCATGGACGAGTACGGGAGGAAGCTGAAGGCGGACCGACCGGCCGAAGGTGTAGAGCGCATATACCTCCCCGGCGAGATCGAGCACGAGGAGAGGCTGCGCCGCGTAAAGCACGGCGTGCCGCTCCCCCCGGCGGTGCGCAGGGAGCTGGCCGCCCTGGGGGCGGAGGTGGGGGTGGAGGTGGGGTTCCTGGCGGAGGGGTAGGGGGCGGGCCGAGCGCCCGCAGCAGGTCCCGGTCGACGGCCGGCTCAGCGAACCGGAAGGAATTGGCGCGGATCTTAGCGAAGAATGACGCGGCGCGTGGCTTTGGGCTCCAGGATCCGCCCCGGGGGAACGGGGCAGGGGAGGGAAGGCCGTGATCTCCACCAACGACTTTCGAAACGGCGTGACCATAGAGCTGGACGGCGAGGTCTGGGTGGTGGTGGAGTTTCTGCATGTAAAGCCGGGCAAGGGCTCGGCCTTTGTCCGCTCTAAGCTCAAGAACGTCAGGACGGGGGCCGTGGTGGAGCGGACCTTCCGTGCGGGCGAGAAGGTGCCGCGGGCCCACATGGAGCGCCGCGAGATGCAGTACCTTTACAGGAGCGGCGACCAGCTGTTCTTTATGGACAGCCAGACGTTCGAGCAGATGCCGCTCAACGAGGACCAGATCGGTGACGCCAGCAGCTACCTTAAGGAGGGCGCGACCATTGCGGTGCTCATGTATCAGGGGCAGGTAATAGGCGTGGACCTCCCCACCGCCGTGGACCTGGAGGTGGTCCAGACCGACCCCGGCGTCAGGGGGGACACCGCCAGCGGCGGCACAAAGCCGGCCAAACTGGAGACCGGCCTGGTGGTGCAGGTGCCGCTGTTCATCAACGTGGGCGACGTGGTGAGGGTGGACACTAGGACGGGGGCGTACGTGGAGAGGGTGTAGGCCCAAAGCGTGCAGGTTCTGACGCGGGCTATCCGGGCCCCTGCTGCGCCGCCGCTGCCTGCCCGGCATCGGCGGCAGTCGAACCGGGTGGTGAGCCCCTGCAGGAGATCCTTTCCCCTTCGCGAAGTCCCTCCCTGAACATCCCTCCGCTAGCGAGGTGAAACCCTTGAACAGGCGCGCCCAGGTTGCCCTGTGGGTGGCCGTGGCTGCGGCGCTCCTGGTCGGAGGCTGCCTGGCGCAGGTCTTTCTGCCCCACGTCTTCATCCCCGCCCTGTTCTGGCCGCTCTACGCACTGTTGGTGGTCTTCGCCTTCTGCTTCCCCTGGCGAAGCGTGTCGCTGAGGCTGCTTCTGGCCGCCTTCCTGGCCGGGGCCGGGCCGGTGATGCTGGTCACCGTTGGCGCAGAGAGGCTGCTCATGCTGGCGCTGGAGCGCCTCCCCACCCTGGACTGCTGGCTCCTGACCCACCTCCTCCCCTGGGGAGGAGACCCCGGCCGGGGCATAGTGGCTCCGCTTGCCGAGGAGTCGCTTAAGATTGCCCCGCTCGTGCTGTTCCTGTCCTGGATGCGGAGGAGGCGGTGGCTCACCCTGGGGCCTCTCGACATCGTCCTGCTGGCGGTGGCCGTCGGGGCGGGCTTCGACTTCAGCGAGAGCGCTTTCCTGGCGTTCAAGGGGGACCAACCCCTGGGCGACCTGGCCTGGGCGACCCGGGCCGGGCCACACCTCGGGCCGCTCTACCTCTTCCCCAGCCTGACCGTGCAGTTTTGGGGCGCCTCCCCCATGGCCTGCTTCAGCCACCCCGGCTGGACGGGCACCATCGGGGTGGCGCTGGGGCTGGCCTGGTTCTTGGGCCGCCGCCACCGGTGGGTGGGTGCGCTGCCCTGGCTGGCCGTGGTCTGGGCCATGTGGGACCACTACCTCTGGAACTGCTACACCGACCCCCTGGATTCACCCAGCGCCCTGCTGCGCGCCCTCCCCGCCCTTGACGGCTACGGCTGGGCCATGCCCTTTGTGATGCTGGCCGGGATCGGCTACGGCGCCTACCTCTCCGCCCGGGCCGTCTGCAGGTTCCTCAAGGCCGACCCGGCGGCGGCCATAGGGAGGCCCCCGGGGGCGCTCATCAGGATGGCCTTGACCCGCCCCGGCGAGCTCTACGCCTTCCTCCACGCCCGGCGGGCCCTGGCCTACGGCGCCCGGGCGCTGAAGCAGACCGGGTTTTCCGATGACAGGCTCGGCGGGCAGATGCTGCTCCTGCGGGCAGCGGTGCTGGACCTCAGGCGCGGGCTTACTGGAGAGGCCGTCCCCGCCCCGGCAGGCGCCGGGGCCCGGGACGGCTGAAAGGCTGGTGACGTCTGATGACCGTTGTCCCGGTCGACGCGGTGGTTGCCCTCTCCCAATGCGCGGGGGGGTTCGCTCTGGAGCACCTGGGGCCTGAGGGCCTGATGTGGGTCGGCGTGGGGGCCGTGGTCGGGGGAGCCGTGGGGGGCCTCGCATGGGGGCCCGGCGGCGCGATAGGAGGGGCGATCATCGGCGGGATCATAGGCGGGGGCGTGAGTATAGGCGTTGACCACCTCCCAGGGGTGGTCGGCGACTGGGTGGCCAGGGAGTTCTGGGGCGGGCTGGAGGAGTGAGGAAGGCTGGGGGCGTGTCCTTCCACAGCGGCCCCGTGGCGGAGGCCGTCGACCCGGCATAGCCCCGCTCCCGTTCAAAGAAGCAGCCGGGAGCCAAACGGACTCCCGGCTGTCGCTTAACGTACCCACGGAGGGCCGACCCCTCTTCTTCCCCCGTTCCCATCTGCCCTGAACCAGCCGGGCGTTTCGGGTCAACCGGTCTGGGCCCGGCCATCTGAGCCGCTCGAAAGCGCACCGCTGTCAGCCTGGCCACGGACCGTTGCTGGAGCAACGGCTGCGACTGCGGCGGCCGTGAAGCGGAGAGCGGGGACAAACCCTCAGCTTCCCCCTCCCGGTGGCATGATTTGGCGTCGGCCCCAATATGCTTAGAAGGAAACCGCAGGTCAGCCTGGGGGAGGGTGGCCCGTGGGGGACAGGGGCCGGCAGCCGCAGGGGAACGCCATCGCGGATATTCCCGCCGGGGACGGTGCTTTTTCAGCGCCGGGGGCTGCGGAGTCTCCGGTGGGACAGCTCCTCCTGCTCCTGGCCGAGGGCCCCCGCCAGGTCTTGTCCCGCGTGCCATCCCGCGTTTTCGCCCGGCTGGAGGAGATCCGCCTCCGCGCCGGCCAGCCGCTCATGGTCGGCTGGGCGGGGGGTGAGGCTGCCGTCGGGGAGGAGGGAGGCTTCGCTCTGGGCCCACCGCCTGCTGGTCCACGCGCGCAGGCCGGCGCCTCCCGCGCCGGGGGCGCCTTCCGGCCCTACCTGGTCACTCGCGAGGACGTCTCGCGCACCCTTCAGCTCATTACCCGCTCCTCGGTGTACGCGCTGGAGGAGGAACTGCGGCAGGGCTACCTCACGCTTCCCGGGGGGCACCGGGTGGGCCTGGCCGGACAGGCGGTACTGGAGGGCGGGCGGGTGCAGCGGCTGCGACACGTGGGGTCGTTGTGCCTGCGCATCGCCCGCCAGGTGCTAGGGGCGGCCGACCCGGTGATGCCGTTCCTGGTAGGGTGCGGCCCTGGCCGCCCCTGCAGCCCCGACCCCGGGGCCGATCCCCTCGGCCTGCGGGCCGCCCCCGACCCAGAGGCCGGCCCGACGAGGCCTGCGGGGCGGCCGTCCCCCGCCGAGCTCTCGTTCCGCGGTCCCGCGTCCTCCCCACCCAGGGTTGCGAGCGCGCTGATCGTTTCCCCTCCGCTGGCCGGCAAGACCACCGTGCTCCGGGACATCGCCCGGCAGCTCTCCGAGGGCGTGCCCCGCCTGGGCTTCCCCGGACTGAAGGTGGGGGTGGTGGATGAGCGGTCGGAGCTGGCCGCCTGCTTTGAGGGGGTGCCGCAGTTGCGGCTGGGGCCGAGGACCGACGTGCTCGACGCCTGCCCCAAGGCCGAGGGCATGACCATGCTGATCCGGGCGACGTCGCCCCAGGTGATTGTGACCGACGAGTTCGGGCGCCCCGCCGACGCCGAGGCCGCCCGCGAGGCAATGAACTCCGGCGTTGCCCTCATCACCTCCGCCCACGCCGCCGACCTCAAGGAGCTCCTGCGCCGCCCCAGCCTGAAGGACCTTCTAGCCGAAGGGGCCTTCCGCTGGATCGTCTTGCTGGGCGAGTCCCTGGGGCGGGGGACGGTGGAGGCGGTGTTCGACGGCCGGACCATGGAGCCGGTGCTGGCGGCGCCGCTGGCCCCAGGCCCGGCCGTGGGGCTGGACTCGCCGGAGGGGTTGGAGGGGCAGGAGGCGGCTCTGGCCCCGGCCGTTCTGGAGGTGACAGCGGGTGTGGTTCAAGATGATGGGCGCCGCCCTGGTGCTCGTGGCCTCCGCCTGGTTCGGCCAGATGGTGGCCTCTAACTATGCCGCGCGGCCCCGGGAGATCGCGGCGCTCGCCGCCGGCCTCCAGTTTTTGGAGACCGAAATAGTCTACGGCTCGACGCCCCTCCCCGCGGCCCTGGGCCGGGTGGGGCGGGAGGTGGAGGGGCCGGCAGGCGCACCGTTCCGGCGGGCGGCGGAGCTTCTCGAGGGCGGGGGAGCTCCCTCTGCCGCCGAGGCCTGGCGCCAGGCCCTTGAGGAGTGCTGGAAGGAGACGGCCATGGACCGGGCCGACCTAGAGGCCGTAGCGGCGCTGGGCCCCACCCTGGGCGCTTCCGACCGCGCCGACCAGTCCCGGCACCTGAGGTCGGCCGTGGAGCGGCTCAAGCGCCGGGAGCAGGTGGCGTCCGACGAGCGGGCCAGGAACGAGGGGATGTGGCGGTACCTCGGCATCCTGGGCGGCGCGGCCGTGGTGCTGCTGCTGATTTAGGGCGGCGATGGTCGCGCCGGAAAGGCGGGTCGGAGGGTGGACATCGAGCTGGTGTTCAGGATAGCGGCCATCGGCATCCTGGTAGCCATCCTGCACACAGTACTGCAGAGGGCGGGGCGGGACGAGCTGGGCCAGCTCGCCACCCTGGTGGGCGTCGTCATCGTGCTGGTGTGGGTGATCCGCCTGGTGCGGCAGCTCTTTGACACGGTGCGGGTCATGTTCCAGCTCTAGTCCTGGCGCCGCGGGGCGGGGGCAAAGACCCCCGCTTCGGGCCCCGCTGGGGGGACGGGGGATGGCGGGGTTGGACCTGTTCCAGGTGGTGGGGTTCGGGCTGGTGGCGGCGCTCATCCTGGTGGTGCTGCGTCAGCACCGGCCGGAGGTGGCCCTGGGGCTTAGCCTGGCGGTGGGCGCCATCATCTTTCTCTTCCTGGCCGGGCGGCTCTCCTCGGTCATCGGCGTCCTGGGCCAGGTGGCCCGGCGCTCCCAGGTGAGCCTGGCCTACCTCGGCACCGTGCTCCGGGTGATCGGCGTTGCCTACCTCACGGAGTTCGGGGCCCAGGTCTGCCGCGACGCCGGAGAGGGCGCGGTGGCGGCCAAGGTGGAGCTGGCAGGCAAGGTGGCCATCCTGCTCCTCGCCGCCCCGGTGGTGGTGGCGGTCCTCGACCTCATACTGCGGCTCCTGGCGTAGACTGCGGTGGGACAGCGCGGCGCGGCTGCAGCTTTGGGGGGGTGCCCGCGGCGTGCAGGTGGCGGCGGCTGCCGGCGCCTCCCGCTGGCGCTGGCGCTGGCGCTGATCCTGGGCCTGGCGGCGGCCGCGGTGCTCGGGGGTGGCGTGGTGGCTGGGGCTGCCGGGGGGGAGTCCTCCCTACCCCAACCTCCAGAGGAGCCTTCCGGAAGCCCGTCCGGGTCCGGGCCCGCTGGGGGGCTGCCAGAGGGCGGGTCCGGGGACGGCGCGGGGCCCTGGCCGGTCCTGGCCCCGGATGAAGAGGCCTGGCTTGAGGAGCAGGCCGGGGCGCTGGGCCTGGAGCGGGCGGAGGAGGTGCTGCGCGGGGCCACCCAGGAGTGGCGGGCATATCTCCCCGACCTGAGTCTCAAGGGCATGGCGGACCGGCTGCGCCAGGGCAGGTTCCCCCTGGACCTCGGCGGCCTGGGCCGGGGGCTGCTGCGCTATGGATTTCGGGAGGCCTTGGCGGGTCTGAGGCTCCTGGGCCAGCTCCTGGGCCTGGCCGTGGTCTGTGCGCTGCTCGGCGCACTGGAGGCGGCCGTGTCCCGGGGAGGGGTAGGCCGGCTGGCGCACTCCGTATGTTACCTGGCCCTGGTCAGCCTGGCCCTGGCTGGCCTCCTGGTGGCGCTGGACGTGGCGCGGGGCACGCTCCAGGGCATGGTCTCCTTCATGCTGGCGCTGCTTCCGATGCTGGTGGCGCTTCTCGCCGCCGTGGGTGCCCCGGTCACCGCCGGCCTGTTCCACCCTCTTATGGTGGCCGTCGTCCACACCGTGGCGCTGGGTGCGGCCCAGGTGGCCTTCCCCCTCCTGGTGTTCTCCGTGGCCCTGGACTCCGTGGGGCACCTGGCGCCCGAGCACCGGCTCGCCGGGCTTTCTGCGCTGTTCCGCCAGCTTGCCATCGCCGGCGTGGGGGTTCTGCTCTGCCTGTTCCTGGGGGCTTCGGTGGTACTGGGGGCGGGAGGCGCCGTGGCCGATGGGGTGGCGCTGAGGACCGCCAAGTTCCTGTCTAGCACCTTCGTCCCGGTGGTAGGCAAGATGTTCTCCGACGCCAGCGAGGTCATACTGGGCTCTTCGCTCCTGCTTAAGAGCGCGGTGGGGCTGTCGGGGGCGGTGGCGGTCGTGGCCCTGGCTGCCTTCCCCCTGGTCAAGCTGCTGTCGCTGGTGCTGGTGTTCCGAGTGGGGGCGGCCCTGGCCCAGCCCGTGGCCGGGGCCGGGGTGGCGGGGTGCCTGGAGTCCATGGGGTCGGCGCTCACTCTGGTTCTGCTGATCCTGGCCGCTGTGGCCCTGATGTTCTTCCTGTCCCTTGTCCTGGTGCTGGGAGCCGGAAGCGCCGCGGTGATGCTGCGCTGATGGGCGCCGGGCCGAAGGCGGGGCCTCGCCCCTTTCGGGGGCGTACGCTTCACCGCGCGGTCGGCCAGCGCCGCTGACAGCGTGTGGGCTGGCGCTGTGCCGCAGTGGAGCGGGGGGTGTGGTTGGTGTGGGCGGCCGTCCTCTCCTGGGCGCGGGCCTGGGTGTCAGGCCTGGTGGTGGCGGTCCTCCTCGCCGGGCTGGTGGAGATGGTGCTGCCCCGCGGGGAGACCCGACGCTACGTGCGGCTGGTCACGGGCCTGGTGGTGCTGCTGGCAGTGGCCCTGCCGCTGTTCAGCCTGGTGCGCATGGAGCTGGCGCCGGCGGGGGGCGCCACAGGCCAGGCGGGCACCGGGGGGCTGGCCCCGCCCGGTCAGCCGGCCCCCCCTGCGGCCCCGCGCTCCCCAGCCCTCGGCGCCCTGGCGGAGTTCAACCGCCGGGCCTCGCTGAGCCTGGCGCAGTGGGGGCTGGAGCGCCAGGTGGAGGGCATGGCTCTAGGCAGCGGCGGGGTGGCTGCGGCCCGGGCCAGCGTGCAGCTCGAGGGCGGCCAGGACGGCGCCCCGCCGCGGGTTTCGTGGGTGTTCCTGCAGGTCTGGCCCCAGCAGGCGCCGGGGGTCCGCGGCATACGCCCCATAGAGCCCGTCACGGTGGGCAGGGGCCTCGGCCGGGTGGCGCCGGCCGCGGTCGGCGGCGGGGAGGGAGGGGGTGCCCCGGTGCCGTCCCCTCAGGCCCAGGGCTCCGGCCCCGCCGGCCAGGGGGCGGGCGCGGGGGCGGGGGCCGCGGCCGATGCCGTGGAGCTGGGCCGGAGCCTCCGGGCGGCCGTGGCCCGCACCCTGGGGGTGGAACTCCGCCGGGTGAGGGTCCAGGTGGAGCCGGCGGGCGCACTACCAGCGGCTGGTTCCGGGGCGGGCGGCCAGGGGTGACGGCCTGGGCCCAGGGCGGGGAGGCGGAGGTCAAGGGGAGGGATGGCGGGGATGGCGGGGCGTCTCCTGAACCTGCGGGATTCTCAGCGCCGGGGGCTGTGGCGGCTTGTTGTGCTGGGAGCGGCGGGGGTCGTCCTGCTGAGCCTGGGCGGACTGTCCTCGCCGGGGGTTTCCTGCGTCGCCCCGGCGGCCGGCCCCGCGTCCGCGCCCGTCGGCGGGGAGGCGGGGGGGGTGCAGCAAGGATCGGAGGCGGTCCCGGCGGCGTCTCTCGGCAGGTACGGTACCGTGGCGGAGGCCGTGGCGGGGACCGGTTACGGTCGCGTCCCGGCGGCGCCCACCACGGCCGAGGACTGGCAGAAGGAGCTGGAGGCTTCTTTGGAGCGCGTTCTCAGCCAGATAGAGGGTGCGGGGAAGGTGGTGGTCATGGTGGCGCTGGCCTCTGGCCCCCGCTGGGTGCCGGCCCGTCAGCCCACGGAGCGGACCACCCGCACCGAAGAGCGGGACGCCGGCGGGGGCACACGGACCGTGGTCGAGGAGGAGAGGTCGTCCCCGGTGGTGGTGGAGCGCAGAGAGGGGGGAGGGGAGCAAGCGATGGTGGAGGAGGTGCGGGGGCCTGAGGTCACGGGGGCGGTGGTGGTGGCCGACGGAGCCGCCGACCCCGAGGTGCGGTCCCGGCTGGTGCTGGCGGCGTGCACCGCCCTGGGGCTGCCGGCGCACCGGGTGGTGGTACTGCCTTCCAGGGGAGGTGGGGCGCGTGCCAGGTAGGGTGAGAAACCTCAGCAGGTTCCTGCTGTTGGCCCTGATCGTGGTACTGATCAGCCTCTATGTCGTGTCGAGGTTTGCGCAGTTCCGGCAGGCGGACATGGTTCAGGCTCCGGCCGGCGAGTCGGGCTCCCTCCCCGGGGGCGGGCTGGGGCAGGGGCCGGAGGCCGGTGCGTCCGGGGGTGCGCCAGGGGAAGCGCTGGCCGGAGAGGAGGCTGCGTCCGAGGGAATGCCGGGGGCTCCCGGGGCCGCCGACGGGCCTGGGGCGCTGCAGGGAGCCGGGGGGCCGGTCGCCCCGGCGCTTGCGCCCTCGGGGCCCGCAGCCGCCGCGGCCCCGCCCTCGTCGCCTGGAGGCGGCCTTTCGGCCCCTCTTCCCGCCGGCGCGGCCGCCTCCATGCCGGAGGGACCGGGGCTTGTGGTTCCCTTCGGCCCTGAGACCTCGGCCTCTGCGACGGGAGAGCTGGAGGGCCTGGCGTTCATGGACTACCGGCTGGAGCGCGAGCGCAGCCGGGGTCAGGAGGCGGAGTGGCTGCGAGACCTGTCGCAGGACCCCGAGGCCGACCCCGCGACGCGGGCCGAGGCGGGGCGCAGGCTGCTAGAGCTGGCTACCAGGGGGGCGAAGGAGGCCGAGCTGGAGAGCCTCATCCGGGCCAAGGGCTTCGAAGACGCCCTGGTATTCCTGTTCTCCGGTTCGGCGGTGGTTTTGGTGAAAGCCTCTCAGCTCACCCAGGGAGAGGTGGCCCGTATCGGTGAGGTGGTGTCCCGGGGGGCGGGGCTTAAGCTGGAGGACATCAGCATCATGTGCCGGCCCCGATGAAGGCGGATGGCGGGGGCCAGATGGGGCGCGCCCCCGCGGGGCGAGGAGCGGGTGGGCTGCCGGCTCTTGCCGGCGCCCGCCGGCCCGCCCTGCGCCACCCCCTGCCCACCGCGCGCCTGCCCCGCCGACCGATGGCCGGGTGCCGCTGGGCCGCGTCCCCTTCCTTGCAAACCCCTGGGGGTTAGAGTACAATAAGACTGTGGCCGTGACCGGGCGGGTAACAGGGCCCCTGGGGGGCGCCCGGTGGAAGACCGGCCTTGGGGAGGTGGAAGGGTGGAGGAAGCCCGGCAGGAGCCTGCCCGCGCAGAGGACCTGGACTTCAGCAACGTCAAGATTGCTGATGAAGTGGTGGGCGTTATAGCCGGCATTGCTGCCTCCGAGGTCGACGGCGTGGTCAGCACCACGGGGGGACTGGTGGGGGGCATCTCCGAGATGCTGGGCAAGAGGAGCCCAGCCCGAGGGGTCAGGGTCGAGGTGGGCGCCAGGCAGACCGCCATCGATCTGCACATCACCGTGGAGTACGGCGCCCGGATCCCCGAGGTGGCCCAGAGGGTCCAGGAG